>JBEIHY010000087.1:0-12921 GCA_040381035.1 Hyphomonadaceae bacterium | reverse complement strand
GACCGCGCCGAGACGACCGACGGCGATCATGGCCGCATCGAACAACGCGTCTGCCTTGCCTCCCAAGCGGTCGACAGGCTGCGATCAGATCGTCGCTGCGCCGGCGCGCACGATTTTCCCGGCCTCGCCTGCATCGCCCGCATACGCTCAACCACCGAGCGCGACGGCAAAACCCTGTCCGAAACCCGCTACGACATGTCTTCCGCCCGGCTTGACGCGAAGACGATGGCGCTTGCCACCCACAGCCCTTGGGGCGTCGAGAACCGCCTGCACCGGGTGCTCGACGTCGTCTTTCATGACGACCTTTCGCGCCTGCGAACCGGGTTCGGCCCGCACAACATGGCCATCGTCCGGCACATGGCGATGAACAAGCCGCGCCAACCCAAGGACAAGCACAGCCTCAAGAACCGGCGAAAACTCGCATGCCTCAACGAGGATTACCGCGAAAGCCTCGTCCGCCACAGGCCAGCGTTAATCTGAGGCGATTTCACTGCGGTTACACCCAGCCTCTTGTGCGCCCGCGCGCGTGGCGTCACTTTGCGCGAGCATGACGCAGACCCCGCCCCCCGCCGATCCGATCGCGGCCTTGCGCGCCGAAATCGACGCTTTGGACCATGCCTTGTTGGATATGCTCGCCGCCCGCGGCGGGTTTGCTGGCCAACTGGCGGCGGCCAAGGGGCCAGGCGCGGCTCTGCCGATTCGGCCAGCGCGAGAAGTTGCGATGTTGCGCGCGTTGGTCGCAAAAGCCGGGCCGAACCTCGATGCGGAGACGATCCTGGAGGTTTGGCGGGCCTTGATCGGGGCCAATATCCGCCGCCAGGGGGCGGTCGAGATTCTTGTGCCGGTGGCGCAGGGCGCCACCCCAGATCCGATCCGCACCTTCGATGTGGTGCGCCGCCATTTCGGCGCGGCCGCCAAGATCAGCCGCGGCGAGGATGTTCGCGGGGCGCTCGCCCGTGCGCTGGAAGCGCCTAATCTGGTGATTGCCGCGCCTTGGCCGGGCGCGACCGGCGCCGGCGCCTGGTGGCCGATCCTGAACGAAAGCAAGTTCAAGACGCTCGCTCTTTTCGCTGCATTGCCAATGCGCGCCGATGGCGCCGACCCGGATCTGGCGCTTGTCGCCGATAAGGCGCCCTTGGAGCCGGCGGGCGAGGATTTCACTTTCGCCATCGCCTATGATCCCCACCACCGCGCCGGCCGGGCGATGGCCGAACAGGGCCTGTCCGGGCGCGAGGTCAACCGTGCGCGCGGCGAAACCGTGCTGATCCGGCTCGAGGGATTTATCGCCCAGGACGACCCGCGGGTCGCGCGCCTGGCGCTGGCGGGACTTGACGGGTTCCGGATCGTCGGCGCTTTTGCACGCATCTGACGCGCTCGCGCGTTGTCCCAATCAGAAAGCCGGCCCGATGGCCTCAACTGCCCCCAAACCCTTGGCGTGCCTTGACGCCATCGAGCCCTATCGGGGCGGCGAAGCCAAGCTCAAGGGCTTCGACACGACGATGAAATTGTCATCGAACGAAAACGCGTTGGGACCATCGCCTGCCGCCAAGGCCGCGTTCGCCGCTGCCGTCGACAGTCTGCACATTTATCCGGAGGGCGCCGCCACCGCGTTGCGCGGCGCGATCGCTTCGCGCTACTGCCTCGACGCTGGCCGGATCATGACGGCGGCCGGGTCGGATGAAATCTTCCAACTGCTGGCGCGCGCTTATCTCGCGCCCGGCGATGAGATCGTGCAATCGCAATATGCCTTCCTGATTTATCGCCTTGCCGCGCAGCAATCGGGCGCGATCACCCGCGCGGCGGCGGATGTGAACTATACCGCGGATGTTGACGCCATGCTGGCGCTGGTCGGGCCGAAGACCAAGATCGTCTTCCTGGCTAATCCGAACAACCCGACTGGCACCTATCTGCCGATCTCTGAGGTTCGCCGGCTCCACGCCGGCCTGCCGAAAAATGTGCTTTTGTGCCTCGATGCGGCTTACGCCGAATATGTCACGGCGCATGATTATGAAGCCGGCATGGAATTGGCCGGCCAGAACGACAATGTCATTATCACCCGCACCTTCTCCAAAATCCATGGCCTTGCGGCGCTGCGCGTCGGCTGGGGCTATGGCGCGGCCGGCGTGATCGAGGCGTTGCACAAGGTGCGTGGTCCGTTCAATGTGTCCACACCGGCCCAACTCGCTGCTCGTGCCGCGATTGAGGATATGCGCCACGCCGATGAAAGCCGAGACGAGAACGCCAGCGAGCTGGCGCGGGTGTTTCAGCGGCTGTGCGGGCTTGGCTATGACGTGACGCCGAGCGTGTGCAATTTCGTGCTCGTGCATTTTCCGGATGCGCCTGGCAAAAGCGCCAAGGATGCCGATGCGGCGCTGCGTCAGCGCGGCGTGATCGTGCGCGCGGTCGCAGCCTATGGCTTGCCGCACGCACTGCGGATTTCGATTGGCAGGCCTGATGAAAATAGCATCGTGCTTGAAGCGCTGGAAGCCTTTGCGGGGCAGGCGTGAGCGCGATTTCCCGCATTGCGATATTGGGTGTGGGGCTGATCGGCTCCTCGATCGCGCGCGCGGCCAAAGCGCGGGGGTGCAGCGTGGCGCTCTATGATGCTGACGCTGATGTGCGCGCCCGCGCGGCGAGCTTTGGCATGGGTGTGGTGTTTGACACCGCGCCTGAGGCCGTCGCCGAAGCGGAACTCATCATCATCGCAGCGCCCGTCGGCGCGATGGCGGCGGCGGCGGCGTCAGCCGCGCCGGCAATGGCGGCGGGCGTGATCGTCAGCGATGTCGGCTCGGTCAAGCGGGCGGTGCGTGATGCGGTGGCGCCTGTGCTGCCGGCTGGTGTGCATTTCATTCCCGGCCATCCGATTGCCGGCACCGAGCAATCGGGCCCGGAAGCCGGTTTTGCCGCGTTGTTTTCCAACCGCTGGACGATCCTGACCCCGCGCGATGATCCGGCCCCGGACTATCAGGCTGCAGTTGGGCGGCTGGCGGCATTCTGGACGCAACTCGGCGCGCGGGTGGAGATCATGGACGCTGACCGCCATGATCTGGTGCTCGCTGTTACTTCGCACTTGCCCCACCTGATCGCTTTCAACATCGTCGCGATGGCGGAGGACTATGAGAAGGTGACCGACAGCGAAGCGGTGAAATTCTCCGCCGGCGGGTTTCGCGATTTCACCCGGATCGCGGCGTCTGATCCGACCATGTGGCGCGACGTGTTCCTGCACAATCGCGAAGCAGTGCTGGAAATCCTTGGTCGCTTCACAGAGGATTTGTTTGCCCTGCAGCGCGCGATCCGCTGGGGCGACGGCGAGCTATTGTTTGAGATTTTCGCCCGCGCCCGCCGGATGCGCCGCGAAGTGATTGAGGCTGGCCAGGACAGCCCCGCGCCGAACTGGGGCCGCGATCAGGGCGGGTAATATTCGCGCCAACGCGCGCCTTAAGGCGTCAGCTTCGCCAACATCCCCTCGCCGTCGGCCGCGATCACGCCGTCCGTGATGGTTAGCGCCGCAGGCTTGGCCGCAGCGCCGGTTGGGTTCTCAATCTGGGCGTCAAGCGCGCCGGTTAGGGCCGCGCCGTTGAGCGTCAATCGTCCGGATGCGGACGAAAGCGACGCCGGCCCCCATATCGCCTTGAAGCCCTCCACACGCAGGCCCACGCCGTCGTCAACCAGGCGTGCATGGCCTTGCGCGATCGTGCGCCCAAAAGGCCCGACGGTGACGCCGGGCGGTAGCACCAGCTCCTTGAGCTCCACCGAAATCTGGCGGTCGCCAGCTTTGCGTGGATCGGGCCGGGCGCCAACAACAAGGCTTGTGATCTTGGTTTCCCCTGCCGCCCCGGCCAATCGCACCCCGCGCAAATCCAAGACGTCCTCATCGCCCGCGCCGCTGCGCGCCGGGCGGCGGCTGGCGGCGATCACGTCGCCGTTGAGGCGATAGTCGTTCGCCCCGAAGCGGAGATCGGCGGGGCCGTTGATCGCGCTGATCAGATGGCGCGGTTCGGCGGGATTGACGTGCACGGTGACAACCGGCGCCGAGAGCGCATAGCTGGCGGATTTGGGGGCGAATGTGACATCGCTGAGATGCAGTGAGAGCCGCATCGGAAAGCCGTCGACGCGCACATTGCTATAGCCGGCTTGCCCGCCGTCAGCGCGGATATTGGCGATTTCTGCATCTATCCGCTGGAGCGCGCCGTCCTTAAGGTTTGACCAATAGGCCCAGTAGCCGAGCGCCGCGGCGGCAAACAACAGCCATGGCGCATAAAGCCCAAGCCGGCGCGGGCGCTTGGGTTGCGGCGCCGCTAGGAGCGCCGCGCTTTCGGTTTCGATCGTCTCTTGCAGGCGAGCCATGAAGTCATCGCGCGCCAAGCCGGGCGGGATCGGCGCAAGGATTTTGAATGTCACGTCGCCGGGGGTCAGCAGAAACCCGCTTGGCGGCCAGGAGCGGCCGCTGTCGAGCGCCACAGGCACGCAGGGCACGTTCAGGTCGCGATAAAGCGCGGCCACGCCCGGCTTGTATTCGCCAACATCGCCGGCTTTCTGGCGCGTGCCTTCGGGAAAGATGATGATCGCGCGGCCGGCATCGCGCGCCGGGCGCGCGGCGCGCAGCATCGCCTTCAACGCCGCCGCTGAGGCTGTGCGATCAATCGGGATATGGCCGGCATTGGCGACATACCAACCAAACACCGGCGTCTTGAGCAGTTCCTGCTTGAGCACGAAGGCGGCGTCTTCGAACAGCACGAACGGCACGATCGTATCTAGTTGCGACTGGTGCTTGGCCGCCAGCAACATCGCCCCAGCCGGGAGGTTCTGGCGCCCCTCGATCTTGACGCGGACGCCTGCAATCGGCGCCAGTCCCCATAAGGCGGCCTGTGACCAAGCCTTTTGCGCCCAGAAAATCGCCCGCGAATGGACCAGGCGCGCGATGATGCCGACCAGCCCGATCGCCACCATGGTCAGATACAGCCACACCACATAGAGCAATGAGCGCACCAGCCTCACGCGCCGGTCTCCTCAATCGGCGGCTTTGGCTTGTCGAGTGCGCGCAGCATTTCGCGGCCACGGATGGCAAGATACTTCAAATATTCCACGCCCAGCCGACCGGCGGCGCCGGCGTCGCGCTGCCAGGAGGCGGGCCTACTGACGCGGGTGGGCACGGGAAAAGCAACAAACGCGGCCTCCGGCGAGGCGATGCGCAGTTCAGTCAGGCTGCGCGGCATGTGATAGTCGTCCGTCACCAGGATGATTTTGCGAAAGCCGTTGCGTTGCACCCAGGCGGCGGTTTCGGCCGCATTGCCGAGCGTGTCTTCCGCATATCGCCCGACATCGATGCAGCAGGCGAATAGATCATCGCGCCCGCCGAGAAGCTCGGCCAATTCGGCATTGGTCACTTTCGGATTGACGCCGGAAATCAACAAACGCCGGCCGCGGCCTTCCGCCAAAAGATCAAGGCCGGTTTGCAGACGGTCGAGTGACCCGCCCGTCAGCGCGACGATCGCGTCAGCCTCTGGGGCGGGATCGGGGGCGCGGGTTTCGTGGACGGTTTTGGCAAAGCCGTAAAAGCCGATTGCGAGCGCCAGAAACAGGGCGGTCAGCACGGCCAAAAAGGCGCCCCGCAAAACGCTCATGGCGCGGCTTCGCGCAGAGCGCGGTCATAGCTGGCGCGGGCGGTGACAGCAGCGCTGACCCCGGCGAGCGCGGCCAAGCACAGAGCCCCGAGGCCGGCTGCCATGTGCGCGCTTGGCGTCGATCCCGCACCAGGGCTGAGCAGGCTGATCAGGCCAAGGGCTGGCGGGGCGGCGGCGCCAGCGCAGATCGCGCCCCAGCCCAGTCCGCGCCATCCGGCCGCCGCTGCAACCGCGCCTGGCTGCGCGCCGAGATGGGCCAAAGTTGCCAAAGCCGGCCCGCTTGGCCCCAGTCGCGCCATCGCCAAGACCAAAAAAACGATCACGCCAGCGCCGGCGCCAGCCAGGCTCACCGCGCCGATCACGGCGCTGTCGCTGCGCCCGGAGGCCGGCG
Source organism: Hyphomonadaceae bacterium (assembly GCA_040381035.1). Classification (GTDB taxonomy): domain Bacteria; phylum Pseudomonadota; class Alphaproteobacteria; order Caulobacterales; family Aquidulcibacteraceae; genus REEB506. Next base: position 6,906 of record JBEIHY010000087.1, on the reverse strand, counting down.
GGGCAAACACTTCCACGGTGACGCCGGCTTTGGCCAAAGCCGCTTCCAGAAGCGCCGGATCGGCGCCGGCGGCGAGTTCCACTTCGATCAAGGCCAAGCCCGACAAGTCGGCCGCTGGCGCCGCTTCGCCTGACCATGCCGCGAGCAGTTCGGCGGCGCGTTCGGGCTTCATCGCCGCCGCTGCGCGCACATCCGCAAGAGCGTCGAGCGCAGCCGATGCCCGCGCAAGCCCTGCGCCATCGGCCGGGCTGAGAACGCGCACCGTGGCGGCGACGGGCGCCGCCGGCGTCCAGGCCGGCCACCGCAGCGCCGCGATGAGCGCGCTCAGGCCGATGAGAGCAGTGAGCAAGCCGGCCAGCAGCAGGCCCCAACCGCCCGGCGCGAGCGCGCGCCCGATCACGGCGTGCGCCCCGGCGGGATCATCGCCCCGCTTTGCAGCAGCCAAGCTGGCGTATCGGGCCGCACGGCGGCGGCGCTGCGCACGGCAACCACAATGGCCGCCCCGGCGCGGGCCAACTGTTGAAGCAGATCGCCCGCGCGCCGCTGGGCGGCGTCGCACAGACCGATAAATGGATCGTCCGCCAGCACCAGTGGCGAGCGTGCCAAGGCCGCACGCGCGAGCGCAACGAGCCGTCGTTCGCTGGCGCTCAACGCGCGCAACGGGCGCAGATCGGCGCCGGCGAGGCCAAGATAGGAAAGCACGTCGTTCACATCCCGGTCATAGGGGGGCGGGCGCGGGCTTGCCAGATACAATGGCAGGGCGGCGTTGGCCGCGGCTGTCCAGTGTTCGATAAAGCGCGGCTGGGCGTCCAGGCGCGCAATTTTTGCCCGCAGGGTGGCGGCGGCGGCGGCGGGCAATCCAAAGGGCGCCAGGCCAAGCGTTTCCACCCGCCCGGCGACAACTGGGGCGGCTCCAGCCATCACGGCGAACAAATTCGGCGCGGCGTGATCGGGATCAATCACGGTTGTGATACGGCCATAACGGGCGTCAAAATGAATATCGGCCAAAGCGGCGTTTGCCGTAGCCGCGCCGCGCAGCCATGCCGCCACCCGCAACCGTGCTGCGGCGGGCGTTTCGGCTGCTGTAGAGTCGGGCGCGGGCGTGGCCTGCGCTTCGGTCGGTCTCGCCATGCTCGACGCTTACTCCGAATCGTCGCAGTAAATATCTTATTAATCTCAATCGAGCACGCTTCTTCCATGATCCTGACGTGTCCCTCCTGCACGACGCGTTATTTCGTCGACGACGCCTCCCTCGGGGGCGGCCGTTCGGTGCGCTGCGCGGCATGCTCCCACACCTGGTTTGCCCAACCTGCCCTGGTGCTGTCTCAAGCCGCCGACACCGGCGAGGACGCCGCCCCGCGCGGCGCGCTGACCCGCGAACAAGTGGAGCGCATGCGCCGGGGGCCGCCGGCCTTTGGCCAACAGACCGGCTCGCCCTCGGCGCGCCTCAAAGCGCAACAAATGGAGCGCGAACGCAAGCAGCGCGTCCGGGCCGCCATTGGCGCCTGGGGCGGGGCAGGCGCTGCGGTGGCGGCGGCGGCCACTGGCGCTGTGTTGCTGCGAGAAGACATAGCAGGCGTTTGGCCGCAAGCGGCCGGCGCCTACGCCGCTGTTGGGCTCGATGTGAATGTATACGGGCTGGAATTTGCCGATCTCCAGATCGAGCGGGTCTATGATGGGCCAACGCCGACGCTGGTGGTCTCTGGCGCCATCCGCAATATTGGCGGCGACGAGAAACCGGCCCCGCCATTGCGGTTTGCCCTGCAGGACGCCAATGGCGCGGAAGTTTATCATTGGGTGATGCGGATCGACGGGCGGGTTCTGGCGCCGGGCGGTTCGGTGCCGTTCTCCTCCACGATCGACAATCCCCCGCTCCAGGCCGCGAATCTAGAAGCGACCTTCGCCAGCGCCCGCGAAGCGCGAGACGCTCTCCAGGCCGGTCACGCACCGCGCCCGCCGGTGCAGCCAGCCCTGACGGCGCCGGCGGAGGCTGCCGATGCGCCGTTGGTGCTCGGTCCGGAAGGGGAAACTCATTCCGGTGAAGAAGCCCCTGCCTCAGCGGCGCCTGCTCAGATTGGCTCGCTGGAGCCCGCGCCGCTGCGCGCGCGGCCTTTGACGGACCTTGCGCCGCGACTGCCGGAAGCGCCGCTCTTGCCGCAGCCGGGCGCGGCGGGCTAACCCTTTGCGCCAGCGAAGGGGACGGTTGAGATGCTGCCGCCGCATGATGTTCTCTACAGCGCCGAGGCTATCGCCGCGCGGGTTGATACGCTGGCCGAGGAAGTCGCGTCGCGCCTGGGCGATGACGCCACCGTGATTGCGTTGCTGCAGGGAGCTATGCCGTTTGCGGTCGATCTGCTGCGGGCTTTGGCGCGGCGCAATGTGCATCCGCTGCTTGATGGGCTATGGCTGGAAAGCTATCGCGATGCGCGCGAGTCGTCGGGCCGGGTGGTGGTGCGTGCAGACGTGTCGCGGCCTCTATCAGGGCGGCGCGTCCTGATCCTCGATGACGTGTTTGACAGTGGCCGCACGATTGCCTTTGCGCGCGCGCATGTGCTGGCCAAGGGCGCGGCGGCGGTTGCTGCTTGCGCGCTGATCCGCAAGCCGCTGGCGTCCGATGAGCCAATCGAGCATATCGGCTTTGATGCGCCCGATCGGTTTTTGGTCGGCTATGGCATGGACGACGCCGGCCTTTATCGCGGCCTGCCGGAGATCGTGGCGTTGCGGTGACAATGGGCCGCCGGCTTTCGGCCGGCCGACCTTTCGTCAGCTGCCCCCCGAAAACCGATCGAGCAGGCGGCGCAGATATTCCCTTTCGCCTTCAGGGCGGCGGGGGTCTTGGGCGCGGCGGCGCAGTTCGTCGAGGATCTCGCGGGCGCGTTCGCGTTGCACGCTGTCGGGCACCGTGACTTCATCGCCTTCTGCGCCGAGCCCGCCAATGCGTCGGCCAAGCGGATCGCGCTGCTGGGGGCCATTTTCGTTTTCGCCTTGGGCTTGTTGTTGCTGGCCCATTTGATCGCGCGACAGCGCTTCGGCGGCGGCGCGCATCTGGCGCAGCGCGTCTTCTTGAGCGCGCTGGGCTTCGCCAAATTCGTTGCGCCGCAGCGCATTTTCTGCTTCGCGCATCGCCCGCCCGGCGCGGTCAAGCTGCTCGCCGGCTTCTCGCCCGCCGGCGCCTTTCTCGCCTTCCCCGCCTTTGTCTTTAAGGCCCTTGGAGACGCCTTCCATCTGGCGTTGCAAGCGCTCCTGACGATTGGCGAGCTGATTGCCGGATTGTTGCTGCTGTTGCTGTTGATCGCGGCCTTGTTGTTGTTCGCCATTCTGGGCGCCCTGGGTTTCGTCGCGCAGGGCGCGCTGTTCGCCCATGGCGGAGGACAGATCCTCCATTTCCTGGGTCATTTTGTTTTGGTCTTGCGGGCCGCCTTCGCCGCTTTGGCCGCGGGCGAGCTGGACCTGCATGTTCTGCATCATCTGCGACAATTGCTGCAGCAGCTGGTTGGCTTCTTCCGTCTTGCCTTCTTTGGCGAGACGCTCAATCTCGCGCATCATCTCGTCGATGGTTTGTTGGTTCATCGCCTGCTGGCGGGCTTGGCTGTCTTCTTCGGTTTCTGCGTAGCGGCCCTCGCGGATCGCTTCTTGCACCAGGGCTTGCATATAGCGATTGGTTGCGTCCTGCAGGGCTTGCGACAAACGCTCAATCTCTTCGGGCGAGGCGCCGCGCTGCAACGCTTCCGACATCGCCTTCTGCGCCATTTCCATGGCTTTCTTGGCGCTGGCGCTGTCGCCATATTCGGCGCGCAGCGCGCATTGCCAGAGCATGTCGGCGGCGGCGTCGGCGCTAGTGAGATCATAGGCCCCGGTCAGCGTGGCGCGGGCGAGCTTGAAGCCCATGAACAAGGCGGCGTCGTTGAAATAGCCATCGCGCGGGGCGATGGTCAAAGCGTCGATCATCTGGGCGGCGCGATGGATGCCGGCAGGCGCGCGCTCCAGCCGCGGGCTCATGTCATCGGTGCGGATCACGACATCCACATAGCCGAGCAGCGGATCAGGGAAGCGCAGCGTTGCAGGCGTATCTTGGCTCGGATCGCGCTTTGGCGCCGGCGCATAGGGACGGCGCTCGTAAAGAATTGACTTGCGGATTTCAACGGCCGCTTGCGCAAGCGGCTGCAAGAACAATTGTTCCGGCAGCTTGAAACGCACCGGCTGGCTCATGCCCTCTTGGCCCATGGCGTCGCGCACAATGATCCGCGCATCGACCTCCATTCCGGCATAGCGGTGCGGGCGTAGGTCCAAGTCGGCTTTGGAATGGGCGGTGCGCGGCTCATCGGCTGGGCTGTCGAGCGGTGTGCGTTCGGCTGGCGCACCGACCAGCCCCGGCAGCGGATTAACCGGGGTGAGCGCCAGATAGGCGGCGCGCACGCCGTAATCGTCTTTGCCTTCCCAGCTGAACTGAACGCGGTCTTTCACGATCTTCGGCGCTTCAACAAACAGCGCCGAGGGGGCGGCGTCCGGCGCCGGGCGCACCCACCAGCGGGCCTTAGCGTGAAAGCGCACCACTTCGATGCGGCCAGGGCCGGGGACGGCGAGCTTGGCTTCCCAGGCGCCGTCGGCCTGGCGCGCAAACGCCACCGTGCGCTCGCCGCCTTTGCCGCGGAAGCGCAAGACCGGCGCGCCGACTGGCCCGGTGACGCGCACCGTGGCTTCGACGCTGGGCGGGGTGGCGACCGTTTGGCCGATCCGGTCGCTGAGGCCAATGGGAGCGGCGCCCGTATAGGCCGCAGGCGCCAGCCAGCCTTCGATTTGTAGAGCCTTGTCGCCAAGCAGGGGGCCGGGATCAGGCAGCAGCGCCTGAGCGAGCCGGTTGGGCGCGTTTTGGCCGGCAACGATCAAGCCGACGGCCAGTGCAATCGGGGCGGCGTACCGCAGATTCAGCCGGTCGATCTTGGCCCAATTGGTGCGGGCAGGGCGGGCGCGGGCGCGCAAGGCGGCATCCGCGGCGGCGTTTTGGGCGCGCCGCCAAAGCGCTAATCCAAATGGATCGAGCTTGGCGGGCTGGTCGTCCAGGGCGGCGAGGCTGCCGGGATCAAGGCGGGCGTCGCTTTCAAGCCGGGCGCGGGCCTCCAACCGGCTTGGCGGGCGCCATTTGAGCGCTGCCCGGACAACCAAGGCGGCAATGGCGCCCAGGGCTGCGGTGGCGAGCAGGCTGGCGGCCAGCGGCGCCAAAATCGTTTGCACGCCAACCAAAGCGGCGGCCAGCCACAGCGCCAATGCCGCAACCGGCACAAGCGCCAGCGGCCAGGCGCGCTCCGCCTGCAGCGCCGCGCGCGCGCGATCGACCTGGCGTTCCAGCGCCGCAAGGGCGTCCGCATGTCTCATGCCGGGGATTGTCTAGCACACATTCGCTAAAGTCCTTCGACTGGATCGGGGCGGCGATAAGGCGCAGCGTCAGGCTTTGATTAACCAGTCGGGCACGTTTTCGAGCGCCATTTGCTCCTCCACCGGAACCCGCCGGCGCACCACGCTGAACCGATCGCCGTAAACCAGCACTTCTGGAATGAGCGCGCGGGCGTTGTAGGTCGATGACATGACCGCCCCATAGGCGCCGGCGCTCATGAACACGGCAAGGTCGCCTGGGTTGAGCGGCGGCATCGGCCGGGCGCGGGCGAAGGTGTCGCCGGTTTCGCACACCGGCCCGACCAGATCGACCGGCGCGACCCCCCCACCCGTGGCTGGCGCCCGCACCGGGCGGACATCGTGATAGGCGTCATACATGGCCGGGCGGACAAGATCGTTCATCGCCGCATCGAGGATCACGATGGTGCGGTCTGGCCGTTCGTGCACGCGCACGACGCGCGACAGCAGCACGCCGGCATTGGCCGCGATCATTCGGCCGGGTTCAAACGCCAGCTCGATCTCAAATCCGGTCATGACGTCTTTGACCATTGCGGCGTAGTCGTGCGGCCCAGGCGGCGGGGCGGCATTGAAATACGGAACGCCGAGGCCGCCGCCGAGATCGAGCACGCGAACGCTGTAGCCCTGGGCGCGCAGGTCGGTTGCCATCGCGCGCAGCAATGTGAACGCCGCGCGCAGAGGTTCGAGATCATAGATTTGGCTGCCAATATGCACCGCCAGGCCCTGCGGCGCGATATGGGGGTGGGCGCTCGCGCGGGCGTAGAGTGTCAGAGCGTCGGCGGCGGAGACGCCGAATTTGGAATCCGATCCGCCGGTGGAGATCTTGTCATGGCCGCCGGCGCCAATGCCGGGATTGATCCGAATGGCGATCGGTGCAATCTGGCCGCGGGCGGCGGCGAGGTCTTCCAGCAAGGCCAGTTCCTGCGGGCTTTCGATATTGATCTGATGCACGCCCGACGAGAGTGCAAAATCAAGCTCCTCAGCGGTTTTGCCGACGCCGGAAAACACGATTTTTTCAGGTGAAACTCCGGCCGCAAGCGCTCGCTTGATCTCCCCAGCCGACACGGTGTCGGCGCCGCAGCCCTGGCGCGCCAGGGTGGCCAGCACCGCCAGATTGGCGTTGGCCTTGACCGCAAACGCCACCAGCAATGGGCGCGGTGCAAAGGCGGCGGCAAACACCTGATAATGGCGCACCAAAGTGGCCGAGGAATAGACATAGACCGGCGTCCCGACGGCCTGCGCGATGGCCTCCATCGCGACACCCTCGCAGGCCATGGCGCGGTCTTGATACTCAAAATGGTTCATCGGTTTCCGGTGACACAGCCGCGCGCAAGCGGCAAGTCGTTGCGGGGGTTTAGGCACGGCTATCGCATTTGACCGAGGATGGTTCGTGCGAAGTCGTCGGACCAGCCGGCGCGTTTTCGCTTTCGCCGGACGGAGAGGTCTTTGCGGGCAGACTGGAGGACATTCAGGGCGAGTTTCCGCAGGATGGTGAGG
>JBEIHY010000086.1:0-13587 GCA_040381035.1 Hyphomonadaceae bacterium | reverse complement strand
GCCTTGAGCCGGGCCATGACCGACAACAGAAACGCCGTCGACCAGGCAAACAGGATCAGTCCATTGGCCGCTTCAATCGCCCCAAACACCCGCCATTCGCGCTCCAAAACGACATCGCCATAGCCGAGCGAGGCGAAAGTCACGGTCGAAAAATACAACGCCGTTTCCAGGTCTGCCAATGCGCCAATCGCCAGATAGACGAACGCATAGGCCCAGATTTCGACCGCATGAATGACAAACAGGCCAAGCACCACAAAGAGGATCAAGCCGCCCTGCCCGATTACGCTTTCGTGGGCGCGAAACCGATTGCCGCGGGCGCGCAGGATGCGCAACAGCACCACCAGCCCGAAGAAATGGATGGTGACAGTCAGCACGACCATCACGGTCGACAGGGCCAAATCAGGGATCATGACCGCGACTGTAGGCGATTGCGTCGCCCCCAGAAATGCGCAGTTCCGCGCACTCTGGTAGTGGACGTAACTTCGCCTATTTTGCGATGTGTAAGGCATGATGCCTTTGCGCCCCTGGATCATAGCCGCCCCGGAAGACGCCGCCGTCGTGGAGGTCATGCGCAAGGCGCTGACCGAAGCCGGCATGACCACCAGCACCAGCGCGGCCACTGCCAGCCAGGCCGGACGCATGGCGCTGAGCCAGGCCGCGGCTGAAGCGAGCTGCGCCATCCTGATTGCCACCGCCGCCGCCGAGCGGGCCGAAAGCGTGCTGCGCGCGGTCCAAGCCGCCAGCGCCAACGCCAAGCCGCTGGTGCCGGTGGTGCTGGAGCCAGGCGGCGTAGCGGGCGCATTGGCCGCCATTCTGGGCCCGGCCGAACGCCTCGATTGCCCCCACGGCCTGGATAGCGCGAGCGTTGGCGAAGTGGTCGAAGCGGTGCGCAACGCCAGCCAGCTTGGCCGGGTGGTGGCGATGCTCAATATCAAAGGCGGCGTCGGCAAGACCGTGTTGGCGGCCAATCTGTTCACCGCCCTTCACGTCATGGGCGATCGCTCGATCTGCTTTGTTGACCTCGATCCACAGCACAATTTGACGCAATATTTCCTGTCGCCGACGGAGCGCAATCGTCTTCGCGAGGTAAACAAGACGCTCTATTCGGTGTTTAAGGCCTCCGGCCCTGAGGCCCTGGCGCGCGACAAGTTCGACGACGCCCCGGTGGCGTTGAATCGCACGCCCGGGCGCCCCGCGGGCCGGGCGCGCCTGGATCTGGTGGCCGGCGACGACCGGCTGTTTGAATTTACCCTCGACGCCGCCTCCACCGGCGACCGCGACGCCGCCTATGGTCGCTTTCACGCCTTTATCACCCGGCTGCGGACGCGCTATGACACGGTGGTGGTCGACACCAATCCGTGCGCTACTTTTCTCACGCGCTGCGCCATCACCGCCAGCGACCATATCGCAGCACCCGTGCGGCCAGAGAAATACTCGCTGACCGGGCTCACCATGCTGGAATGGCTGGCGCGCGAAATCCGCGGCCGGCCGGTGCGACCGGCGGAGTTCTCCGTGCTGCTGAACGGCGTCGGCGACCGGGTCCGCGCCCGCGCCGCCGACATCGACGCCCAGACCCGCGAAGAGATCGAGGCGGCGGCGTTTTTCGGTCAAACGCTGCTGCGCTCCGCCATCCCCTATTCCGGCCTGCTGCGCGCCACCCCTGATGATCGCTACGCGCCCAATCCGATCAATGTGACGGCGATCATGCGGCTTGCCCAACGCGGCTTGAAAGAGTCGCTGACCGGCGCGGGGGCGGAGATTCTCGCCCGGGCCGCGCCATGAGCGTGCGCTTATCGCCGGCCGCGATCCATGCGCTGAAAGCGCTGAAGCCGGCCCAACTTGTTGCGCTGTTTGACGCGGTACGCGCCCACGACGACGACGCCTTGCTGGCGGCTGTGCATCCGCCATCCTCAAAGGCCGCCAAAAAGACCATCGATCCGCTCTTGGCCGAGGTCCAGGCCCTGCTGAAGCCCGTCCTGGCAGGCGCTGCCGAGAAAGCCGCCTATCTTGACGTCCGTCTGGAAGCCGCCAGCGGCCAAACCCGGCCTGCCGGCGGCGGGCTGGCGCAGGCCGTGCGGTTTTGGGCAAAGGCGGTTGGGCCCGAAACGGTCCGCGCCGAAGCCAAAGCCCTGATCTCAGCGCTCGCCGCCGACAGCCGCCGCGAAAGCATTCCGTGAGCCGTCGCCATCGGCTATGAAGCAGCTTCAGGCCCCGTAGCTCAGCTGGATAGAGCATCCGCCTTCTAAGCGGACGGTCGCAGGTTCGAGTCCTGCCGGGGTCGCCAGGAGGCGCGCGGCGATGTCCATCCAGGTGAAACCGAGCGGCGGGGTCTGCGGGGCAGCGATCTTGGGCGTGGATTTGCGCCGGCCGCTTGCGCCCGAAGATCGCGCCGCGATCCATGCCGCATCGCGTGCCCACAAAGTGATCTGGTTTCCCGATCAGGCGATGAGCCTTTGCGACTTTGAAACCGCCGGCGCCCAGTTTGGCCCCTATGGCGAAGACCCGTTTATCGCGCCTTTGCCTGGCCATCCCCATGTCATCGAAGTGAAGCGCTTGGCTAATGAGAGCGGCCCGATCTTTGCCGAAGCCTGGCATTCCGATTGGAGCTTCTTGCCCGAGCCGCCGGCCGCGACCCTGCTTTACGGCGTGACAATCCCGCCGGTTGGCGGCGACACGCTGTTTGCCGATCTGGCCGCGGCCTATGCCGCTTTGCCGGCGCCGATAAAGGCCAAGATCGCCGATCTCAAGGGTGTGCATTCGGCCCGTCGCGGCTATGCCAAAGACGGCGCCTATGGCACGGCGGACAAGGGACGGTCGATGACGATTGTGGCGTCTGACGCGGCGCTGGCCACCCATACCCATCCGCTCGTACGGCCCCATCCCGAAACCGGCGCGCCATGCCTGTTTGCCAGCATGGCCTATACGATCGGCATCGAGGGCATGGCGCAGGAAGAAGGCTTTGGCTTACTGCTCGACCTGTTTCGCCACCAGGCGCAGCCCGACTTCGTCTATCGCCACAGCTGGGCGCCCGGTATGGCAACCTTGTGGGACAATCGCTGCCTCAATCACATGGCGACCGGCGGCTATCAGGGACACGATCGGCTGCTGTGGCGCTCCACCATCGCGCGCTGGGGCGACACGTAGGGCGCATAAGGCCGCCGGCCGCCATGCGCCCTTTCCAAGAGCCGCAGTGAAGTGCGCGCATGGCGGCCGGCGGCCTTATGCGCGCTCCGGCGCTATCGTTCGTTGCGTCCATAGCCGCCCTGGCGCAACAGCACCGCCGCCAAAAGCAAGATCACCACATCCAGCCCCCAGATCGCAGCGAGCCATATGCGCGCCGGCAGCCAGGCGAGTGCCTCAAAGCGCGCGCCCGCCAACCGCGACCATTCTGCCATCACTGATTGCAGCCGGTCATAGACAAACCAGACGCCAGCAAAATGCGCGGCGAAAACGGCCGCAAAGCCGACCGTGAACAACATCACCCGAAACCAGCCCACCCCGGCCCGTCTTTGCCGGTATTCACAATCCAGCCGATCACCGCGATGACCACGACGCCATAGAGATTAACCAGCGCCAGCAGGATATCGGCGAGCTTGCCGATCAGGTCGGTGAGCGAGGCGAGGATGGTGGGGTCGCTCACAGCAACATACTCATGGGGTCTTCCAAAAACCCGCGTAGCGCCTTCAGGAACGCTGAGCCGATCGCGCCATCGACAACGCGGTGATCGCAGGTGAGCGTGACGGTCATCACCGTCGCCACCCCCAGCGCATCGCCACGCACGACCGGGCGTTTTTCTCCGGCGCCGACACTCAAGATCATGCCCTGCGGCTCATTGAGGATCGAAGCAAAACTCTTGATCCCCATCATGCCGAGATTGGAGATCGAGAAGGTGCCGCCCTGATATTCTTCCGGCTTCAGCTTGCGCGCCCGCGCACGCGCCGCCAGATCAGCCATTTCGGCGCTGATTTGGGCAAGCCCCTTGGTCTCGGCGCTGCGGATGATCGGCGTGATCAGCCCGCCATCGATGGCCACCGCAACCGCCACATCGGCATGATGATGCAGCGCGATGCCATCGGGCGTGTAGCTCGCATTGCTTTCCGGCACGCGGATCAGGGCCAAGGCGCAAGCCTTGATGATCATGTCATTGACGCTGATTTTCACGCCTTGGTCGCCAAAGCGGGCATTGATCTCAGCGCGGGCGCCCAACAGCTTGTCGATCTCGAAATCCACGGTCAGCGGGAAATGCGGAATGTCGCGGAAGCTGTCCGTCATCCGCCGCGCGATGGTCTTGCGCATCAGATCGAGGGGTTTCAGATCATAGCTGCCAGGCGCGATGCCCAGCTGCTCCAGGGTCTTCACCTGCGCCGGCGCGAGCGCGGTAGACGGCGCAACGGTCAGCGCACGCGCATCCGGGATCGGCGCGCGGCCGATGGCGGCCTCCACATCGGCGCGCACGATCCGGCCGTGCGGACCCGAGCCCTTGAGGCTCGCCAGCGCGATGCCGGCCTGCTGCGCCATACGCTTGGCCAGCGGCGACGCCGCGATCCGATCGCCATCTTGGGCCGCATGGCCATTGGTTTTGGCCGCGACAGGCAATTTCGCTGGCGGCGTCGGCGCGGGCATGGCGGGCGCGGGCTTGGCGGCGGGCGCGGGCTTGGCGGCGGGCGCGCCCTCTGCGCGCAACATCGCAATCGGCGCATTGACCTTCACGCCCTGGCTACCGGCGGGCACGAGGATTTCAGCGAGCACGCCTTCATCAACGGCCTCAACCTCCATCGTGGCCTTATCGGTTTCGATTTCGGCGATGACCTGGCCGGCGCTGATCGCATCGCCCGGCTTGACCAGCCATTTGGCGAGATTGCCCTCCTCCATCGTCGGTGACAAAGCAGGCATGGTGATGATGATCGAGGACATCGAAAAACTTACTCCGGGTCACGCCATTTGTAGAGAAAGGTCAAATAAAACAGGCCAGCATAGGTGAACGCGCCGCACAGCCAGATCGATTGGAGCACGGCGGCGTCGACGGTCAGCTTGGTCGCGCCAAACTGCCAGCCGGCCGTGGCGTTCTGCAGCCCCGCCATGCCGGCGGCAGTGATTTGATTGAGCTGGGCAAGCTCTTGCAGGCGCAGCACGAGGCCGGCATGCTGTTGCTGCGCGCCTAACAGCACCAACGCCAGCATGAACAAGGTGATCGACAGAAAGCAGAACGCCATCAGCCGCGTGATGAAGCGCTCATTGTGCAGCACATAATGCAGACTGGCGACATACACCGACAGGATCGTGAAAAACACGCCGGCGCCGACCAACAGGATGTTGGTGAACTCGATCATCTGCTCGACGACTTCGCCTTCGGTCATGGTCAGTCCTCCGAGCGCCTTCTGCGCTTCAAAGCGTAGCTAGGGGCGCCCGCATACGCCGCGCACGGCGGCAATCACTTTGTCCGTGTTCGGCAAAGACAGCGCCTCCAGATTGGCGGCGTAGGCCAGCGGCGCGTCAACCTGATGCACCCGGGCGGGCGGCGCGTCGAGCCAGTCAAAGGCCTGATCGATGACACAGGCGACCACCTCGGCGCCGACGCCCGATTGCCCCCAGCCTTCTTCCACCGTAACCAGCCGATTGGTGCGCTTCACGCTGTCGATGATCGTGGCGGTATCGAGCGGACGCAGCGTGCGCAGATCGATGACTTCGGCCTCGATGCCTTCGCCGGCCAGCGCCTCGGCAGCGTTCAACGCCACGCCAACCATGCGCGAATGCGCCGTGATCGTCACATCGCGCCCGGCGCGGCGAATTCTCGCCTGGCCGATGGGGACAACAAAATCGTCCGTGATCGGAACATCGAATTCCTGGCCGTAGAGCATTTCATGCTCCAGAAACACGACTGGATTGGGATTGCGGATCGCGGCTTTGAGCAGGCCCTTGGCGTCGGCCGCGTCATAGGGCGCGATCACGATCAGCCCCGGCACATGGGAATACCAGCCCGAAAAGTCCTGGCTGTGCTGGGCGCCGACGCGGGCGGCCGCGCCATTGGGGCCGCGAAACACGATTGAACTTTTGAGCTGGCCGCCGGACATATAAAGCGTCTTGGCGGCGGAATTGATGATCTGGTCGATCGCCTGCATCGCGAAGTTCCAGGTCATGAACTCAACGATCGGCTTCAGGCCCGCCATTGCCGCGCCAACGGCCAGGCCGGCAAAGCCGTGCTCCGTAATCGGGGTGTCGATGACGCGCTTGGAGCCAAATTCATCGAGCAGCCCGCGCGAGACTTTGTAAGCGCCCTGATATTGCGCGACCTCCTCGCCGATCAGGAACACGTCGCCGTCGCGGCGCATTTCTTCGGCCATCGCGTCGCGCAGCGCATCGCGAATTGTGGTCTTGGTGAATTGGGTTCCCGGCGCCAGACCCTCCGGAGCCGGCGGCTTTGGGAGCGGGGAAACTGCACTGATGGTTGGCGCAGCAATGGGCGCGGCTTTGGTCGGCGGGGCGCTGGCGGGTGCAGGCGCCGTCCCCTCGCCAATCACCGCGATCGGGGTATTGACTTTCACGCCCTGCGCGCCGGCCTCCACCAGGATGGCGCTCAGCACGCCTTCATCGACGGCTTCGACCTCCATCGTCGCCTTGTCGGTTTCGATCTCGGCGATGACCTGGCCAGCGGTGATCGTATCGCCGACTTTCACCAGCCACTTGGCGAGGTTGCCCTCCTCCATGGTCGGTGACAAAGCGGGCATCAGGATTTGCGTGCTCATGGTCCTACTCAGGCGCAGTCTTTGGTGATCGGAGCAAGCGCCAACTCTTGGCCGGCGGCGTCGAACGGGTGATCGAACGTGAAGGCAAAAGCTGTCGGCCCGGGCGCCGCCAGCGATTGCAGCCGGACAAAGGCATCCGCCAGCGTCGGCGCGGCGCGGCGCATTCCGCAACCCACCACAACGCCAGATATGGCCGGCCGAGCGCGGGGAACCATTTGCCGCGCCGCGCCATCACGGCGGCATGGGCAGTCTTGGAGACGAAAGCGCGCAGACTTTCGATGTCGGCCCACAGCGACATATTGATCAGCAGGTCGCTTTCGTCGCCAAAACGCACATCGGTGGCGTCGCCGCCATCACCGATCAGGCGCCAGACAAAGCCGGGGCTGCGGTCGGCGAGCACATTGATGTTTTTGAGTGCGGCGACGAAATCGGCCATCTGCGGGCCGTCCACGTCGTGCACGATCTTGGCGACATCGATCTGGGCAAAATGCATGGCGCCGCCTCAAATCACGTCGAACAGGGCAAGCGCCATCATCGCGATCCCGGTGGTGCTGACTGCAAACGCTGCGGTGCGCAGCCACGGAATGCCGGCAAGATAGAGCACCGCATGCGCCACACGCCCGCCGGCAAAGAGCATCGCGGCCAGGTTGGTCATGGCGTCGAACTTGCCGAGTTGCCCTGCGATCAGCACCAGCGGCGCAAACAGGACGAGGTTTTCAATGTGATTGTCAACGCAGCGCCGCGCGCGGGCGCGAAACGCGTTGTCGGCGGGTAGCGCGTCGCGATTGCCGCCCATCCGGATTGGGCCATTCTGCGCGATGCCGGACACCGCATGGGCCCAGATCGCAATCCAAAGCACAGCGAGCGCCACGCACACCATCACATACTCGTTCGCCATTTCAGCCCCCGCGCGCGACCATGCGCAAAATCAACGCCAAGATCAGCGCCGCCAACAACAGTGCAAATCCGCTCAGCATCATCACCTGCATTCGCCGTTCCGCGGCTTGCCGCTCCGGCGTCCGCTTGAGCGCCAAATGGGGGAAACGGAATGTCTTCCAGCGCTGCGAAGCCGGCAGATCATTGCGCGCTTGCATCATCTTTTGCCCTTCCAGATGGGCGCGAATAAACATCGCGCCGGCCGCGCCATAAAGCGCGATTTGGGCAATATAACCGAGTGTGAGCAACGAAACCGACATGGCGGCGCTCCCCTCAAGCCTCAATCAGAATATCCGTCATCAGCGCGCTCACCGGCGGTTCCGGGCTTTCCTGGGCAAAGCGGGCGCTTTCGGCGACGATCTCGCGCACCTCGCGGTCGATCGCTTTCAGGCCGTCTTCATCCGCATGGCCAGCTTCCAGAATCAGCTTCTTCAACATGTCGATCGGATCGTGCTGGGTTTTGACTTCGTCGACCTCTTCCTTGGTGCGGTACTTGGCCGGATCGCTCATCGAATGGCCGCGATAGCGATAGGTTTTCATTTCCAAGAGATACGGCCCCTTGCCGGCGCGGGCATGCGCCACGGCCTTGCGCCCGGCCGCAATCACAGCGAGCACATCCATGCCATCGACCATCTCGCCGGGGATTTCAAAGCTGATGCCGCGCTTGTGCAATTCGGTTTCGGCGCTGGCGCGCTCAACACTGGTGCCCATGGCGTATTGGTTGTTCTCGATGATGTAGATCACCGGCAGCTTCCACAGGCTCGCCATGTTGAAGCTTTCATAGACTTGGCCTTGATTGGCCGCGCCGTCACCGAAATAGGTCAGGCATACATGGTCGTTGCCGCGATATTGATTGGCAAAGGCAAGCCCAGTGCCGAGCGAGACCTGCGCGCCGACAATCCCGTGGCCGCCATAAAAGCCCTTCTCGACCGAGAACATGTGCATCGAGCCGCCCTTGCCGCGCGAGGAGCCGCCGTTGCGCCCGGTGAGTTCGGCCATGATCTCGTTGGCGCTCATTCCAATGGCGAGCATATGGCCGTGATCACGATAGCCGGTTATGACCTGATCGCCCGGCTTGATCGCCGCCTGCATGCCCACCACCACGGCCTCCTGGCCGATATAGAGATGGCAAAAGCCGCCAATAAGACCCATGCCGTAAAGCTGGCCGGCGCGCTCCTCAAAGCGGCGGATCAGGAGCATTTGGCGGTAGTAGTCGAGCAGTTCGGCCTTGGCGGGTTTGACCGGCTTGGTTTTGGCGACACTGGCGACGCTCATCGGTTTTCGTCCCTCGCTCCGGGGCGTTTCGCCCCGGTTTTCGAGATCATAGGCCAGGGAGCCGCAGGGCGTCCAGCGAGGTGGGGCCGCAGGGCCGCTCTGCCAAAACGATGGCCATGTTCAGCGCGGCGGGGCCGGCGGGTCCGCCATGGTCAGGAACACTTCATCGGGATAGGCCGCGCCAAGCACCAGGCGCGCGCGCTCTTCCAACAGATCGCGATCCAGCGTCTTGTCGCTCAGACCGGCAACCGTGGCCGACAGCGCCAGATATTGGCTTTCTAGCCGGGCAAGTTCCGCGCTCAAGGCCCGTTCTTTTTCCGTCAGTCGGAACACGCCGGCCACGCCCTGCTCGCCCGTCACCGCATGGGCGGCGAGATAGACGATCGCGGCCGAAAGGCTGAGGCTGGTGAGTGAAACGCGCGGCAAAGTCTTCATCATCCCCGAATCGCGGCGACGGTGAATCGCGCTGGTTAAGGAATCCTCAAGATTCCCCACCTGTTCTCGTCACTTTCTTCAGATTTTTCGCGCCAACCCTTTGATCGTGCGTGGGCCGGCATAAAGGCCCTCATCGTCCAGCTCTTCGGCGATGCGCAGGAGCTGGTTGTACTTCGCCAACCGGTCGGAGCGGGCGAGAGAACCAGTTTTGATCTGGCCGCAATTGGTCGCCACGGCAAGGTCGGCGATGGTCGCGTCTTCGGTCTCGCCGGAACGGTGGCTCATCACCGCTGAATAGCCGTTGCGGTGGGCGAGATCGACGGCTTCCAGCGTCTCCGTCAGCGTGCCGATCTGATTGACCTTGATCAGGATCGAATTGGCGAGCCCCTCGCCAATGCCCATGGCCAGGCGCTTCGGGTTGGTGACGAACAGATCATCACCGACCAGCTGACAATTCTTGCCGATCAGATCCGTGAGCGCCTTCCAGCCCTCGAAATCGTCCTCGCTCATGCCGTCTTCGATCGACACGATCGGATAGCGCTTCACGAGGTCGGCGAGATACGCCGCCATATCGTGCGGCTTGAGGATTTTGCGCTCGCCATGCAGGTGGTAGGCGCCGTCTTTGAAGAACTCGGTCGCGGCGCAATCGAGCGCCAGCGCGATATCTTCGCCGGGCGCGTAGCCGGCTTTTTCGATCGATTTCAGGATGAATTCAATCGCCTCATCTGTTGATTGCAGGTTCGGCGCGAACCCGCCCTCATCGCCGACATTGGTGTTGTGGCCGGCCCCCTTCAGCTCTTTCTTCAGAGTGTGGAACACCTCCGCGCCCATCCGGATCGCGTCGGCCATGTCGGCCGCGCCGATCGGCATGATCATGAATTCCTGAATATCGATCCGGTTATCGGCATGGGCGCCGCCATTGATGATGTTCATCATCGGGCATGGCAGGATATGGGCCTGGGTGCCGCCGATATAGCGGAACAAGGACATCTCGCGCGCTTCGGCCGCGGCCTTGGCCACCGCCAGCGAAACGCCCAGGATGGCGTTGGCGCCGAGGCGCGCCTTGTTGGGGGCGCCATCGAGGTCGATCAGGATTTGGTCAATCCGGCGCTGGTCTTCCGCGTCCATGCCGCCAATAGCGTTGAAAATCTCGCCATTGACCGCTTCCACCGCATCGCGCACGCCTTTGCCGAGATAACGGTCAGGCTCGTTGTCGCGCTTTTCGACCGCTTCATGCGCGCCGGTCGAAGCGCCGGACGGCACCCCGGCCCGGCCCATCGAGCCGTCTTCCAGCACCACATCCACTTCCACGGTCGGATTGCCGCGGCTATCGAGGATTTCGCGCCCGATAATGTCAACAATCGCGGTCATGGCCGGCCCCTTCGCCAGACGAGAAAAGCGCGCTCCCAGGGCTTGGAGCGCGCTGAAACTGCAAACGCTTACGCCGCTTTGGCTCCTAGCCTTATTCGTCGTCCTTGGGCAATTCCTGCGGCGCCAAGATTTGCTTGCCGCGATATTTGCCGGTCTTCAGGTCGATATGATGTGGGCGGCGCAACTCGCCGGACTCCGCATCCTCGACATAGGCGTTTTTGCCCAGCGCGTGGTGCGCGCGACGCATGCCGCGACGCGACGGGGAGGTTTTTCGCTTCGGGACGGCCATCGCCCTCGTTCCTTCTGTGCAGCGCTTGAGCGCCCAAATTCGGAAAGCGCGGCTTATGAGCGAAGCAGAGCGAGAATGCAAGCGGGCTTAACCGGACCGAGGCGGAAAAGAAAGTCGGACAATCACCACCACATTACTTGCGTGCGCAAGCGATATGCGCCATATTCGCGTTATCGTGATATCCGACCTCTCCTGCCTGATCCAAATCCTTCGCGTGGCCGCCCTCGCCGAAGAGCGCGCCGAGGCCGCCCTTGGCTCGATCCACGGGCTTGGCCTCAAGGATGTGCTTGTGATGCGCCATATCGCAGGCGCCGATGGCGGGCGCTTGAGCCGGGTGGAACTTGCAAAGCGGTTGCATGTCAGCGCGTCAACCATCACGCGCCTGGCGGCTCCGCTTGAAAAGATTGGCGTGATCGAGCGCCACATCGACCCGCGCGATAGCCGCTTTACCTATGTCGGGCTGACCGCGGCCGGCGCAGAGTTGTTGGCGCATGCAGAAACGACTTTGGCGCTTGTTGCGCAACGAATTGTCGCGCAGCGTTGGTCGGATATGGAGCGCGATAACCTGCACCACGTGCTGGGGCGTCTGACGGCGGGCTTGCCAGGAACATAGCCGCAACCGAAGACGTCACCAACGCCCGATCAAACCTTCCGCCGGCGGGGTTTTGCCGGCCAGCACCCGCCCCCAGGCCGAGATGGCGGCGTCTGCGCCGGAAAACTCCTGCAGCTTTAACCAGCCGGTGGCGGAACCGCGAAAATCGACCATCGCCGCGCCGAGGCGCTGGTTGAAACCGGCCACGCCCCATTCCTTGGTGCGGGCGCCGGCATGGTCAGGTGCAAAGAACAACACTTGGGCAGGCCCCGCCGGCTGGCTGCGCGGGGCGTCCCAATGGGTGGCGCCAACCATGCAATTATAGACGAACTGCTCCCCCAGCCGCTGATGCAATCCGGTGTGGACCGCCGCATCGCCTGCGAAATCCACCAAAACCAGACCGCCATCGGCGGGGATATCGCCATAGGCGCCATAGCCGACAACCCGATCATAATAGCCTATGGCGGTGCAAAAGGCGGCGTTGGACGGGCTGGTCAGCGCCACCACCTCCACATCGCCGCGCCGCTTCAACAGATAGGCAAGACCTACCGCGGTCTTGGACGACGCGCTCGACAGCGCCACGCGCTTGGCGGCGAACGCGCCCTTCTCAGTCAGGAACAGGTCGATCAGGAATGCCGTCGCAAACAGCGGCCGGAACACGCAGGCAAAGCCTTCTTCTTCCGCCGACGCGCCGGGTTTGGCGAAGTGATAGTCGTTGTAGAAGGGCGACAGGCTTTGGCGGTGTTCGGCCATGTCGGAAAAGCCTTGGCCCGTCAGCTTGCCGGGGGTGACGGCGAGATGGTCGCCAAACGGGAAAAAACCATAGACGCGCTGGCCTGGCGCCACGCCATCGACTTTGCTCTCCACCACATCCCCAAAGCCCCAGACCGGCACCCGCCCCTCACCTTCGGGCGCTGGAAAAAACTTCCAATATCCAAAGGGCTCACCGAACACCGCGTAGGTCACATTGTTGGCGGTCAAGGCGTACCGGTCGAGTTTCAGCAATGCCTCGCCCGGCCCAATCGTGGGCGCCGGACTGCGCACGGCGCGCGCGTCGCTCAGGTTTGCCCGCTGCACACGAATAGCGATCGATCCGGCCATCACTTTGCTCCCTGCTGCGCCTCGGCGTACTTGCCAGTACGCGCCCGGTACTCTATGGTACGCGCGCCGTTGAAGGAGCCTAGCCCATGGCCGATGATCTCGCCAACCCGATTGCATTCATCGCCGCCGACGACGCTTGCGGTTGTGAAATGATCTCACGGCCCGCTTGGCTTGCCCCCCTGTCAGACCCGCGCAATGAGCCGATCCTGATGGCGGCGTTCCAAGTGTTTGTGGACAAGGGTTTCGCCGGGGCCACGATGCTGGAAATCGCCACCTGCGCGCGGGTGTCGAAAGAAACCATCTATGATCGGTTTGAGAACAAAGATGGGCTGTTTTACGCCTTGCTCGCCTGGGCCGGCCGACAAACCGGCGTGAACGCGGCCGAATACACCGATGCGATGATCAAAGCCGATCCAATTGCGGCGCTCAAGCGCTTTGGCGTCGCCACTTGGGTGAAAATGACCCGCCAGGAAGCGATCGACATCACCCGCGTGGCGTTCGGCGAAGCCAGCCGCAGCCCGGAAGTGGCGGTTGAGTTCCAAAACCTGGTGACGGCCTCAGCGCTTGAAGTCCTGCCCCGCATTGCCACGGCGCTGAATGCGCAGGGCAAAGCGCGCATCGACGACCCTGAGGAGTTCTACCACGACTATATCGGCCTGCTGAAAGGCTGCCTGCATCAATCAATTTTGCTCGGCGCCGCATCAATCCAACCCGAAGACGAAGCCGAAGCCTGGGCGCTGCGGGCGATGGATCGATTGCTGCGCGCCTTCAGCTAGACTTGCGCACGCCCCCCGGAGCTGGACGATTTTTCGACCAGATTGGCGGTTCCATAGACGGTGACGTCG
>JBEIHY010000085.1:0-14165 GCA_040381035.1 Hyphomonadaceae bacterium | reverse complement strand
GCCGGCTGGCACATTCGCAA
Source organism: Hyphomonadaceae bacterium (assembly GCA_040381035.1). Taxonomy (GTDB): domain Bacteria; phylum Pseudomonadota; class Alphaproteobacteria; order Caulobacterales; family Aquidulcibacteraceae; genus REEB506. The sequence goes on along the minus strand of JBEIHY010000085.1, from coordinate 14,145 downwards.
CTGACGAAGATCGTGGCGCGTTGACGATCGTGGTTCCCGGTGATGCGGGCATTTCGCGGGTTGCCCCGTTGCTGCGCAACCGTTCGAACGGCCAGGTCGTCGAAATGAGCCGTCAGTCCACGGCAGCCTCGCCGGATTGATCCCCTCCCGGCGAACGGCCAGGTCGTCGAAATGAGCCGTCAGTCCACTGGCGGCAGCTAAGGTAAAGACTCCTTGCGGAGTGGAACGGGGGGGCTTCGGCCTCCCCGTTTTTTTGCCGCGGCAACTCGTGGCTGCGCAGCAGCAGTGGCGCACCGGCTTAATCCTGCTAGGTTCGGCCATGCGCTTTTCTTATGCCGCCAAAGAAGCTGATGGTGCCGTCGTCGAGGGCTTTGTCGAAGCGCCGGACGAACGAACTGCCGTTCGCAAATTGTCCGCCGATGGCGTCCGCGTCATTGATTTACGGCCCTTGGAAGTCGCCAAGCTGCAACGTCGCGCGCGCGCGGTGCGCTCGGGCGATTTGGAGCAGCCGCTGCAGGAACTGGCGATCCTTCTGTCCGGCGGCGTCCAGGCTTTGCCGGCCTGCGAAAGCGTCGCCCGCTCCAGTGTCAATCCTGCCATTGCGGCGGCATTCGAACGCCTCGGCGAACGCCTCAAAACCGGCGAGAGTTTCGCCGTTGCGTTCGCGGCCGTCGCCCCGGCGGCGCCGCCTGCCGTTAAGGCGATAATTCGCGCCGGTGACGCGACCGGCTCCTTGGCCCCCGCCATCAAGGAAGCGGCTGAAACCATGGGCTTTCAGGGCGCGCTGCAGCGCGAGATCATCGCGGCCCTCGTCTATCCCGCCATCCTTTTCATCGCCGGCATTAGCGCGGCCTTGTTTATGGCGCTTAACATCGTGCCGCGTTTCGCCGAAACCTTGGGCGAGCGCGTCGCAAAATTACCCGCCTTTACGCAAGCGATTTTCGCTAGCTCGTTGTGGCTGAAAGATAATGTCGGGCTGGTCCTGGCGGCGGGCTTTGGCCTCGTGACCTTCGTGATCCAACTTGCGCGCTCACCGACATTGCGGGCCAATGCTTTTGATGCGCTGCTCTATGTGCCGTTCGTGCGCTCCTTTCTGTTGGCGTTCGAAAGCGCCCGCTGGAGCGGCCTGTTCGCGGCCATGATTGCCCGCAAAACGCCGTTGCTAGATGCGTTCACGATCGCCCGCGAAGGGCTCGTCAGCGGCCGGATCGGGCGTCAATTGCGCGAAGCCGAGCGTGCGATTCGGCGCGGTCAGTCGATCGCGCGTTCGCTGCAGGCCTATACGATTTTCCCCGCCACGCTGATCAATCTGGTCGCGGCTGGGGAAGCCTCGGGTGATCTGGCAGGCGCTGCCCGAAATGCCGCTGTCGTGTTTCAGGAGCGCTCGCGCGGGATGGGCAAGCAATTGGCCGCCTTGGTCGAGCCAGCGACGGTGCTGTTGATTGGCCTGTTTGTCGGTACACTCGCGGTGACAATGCTGACCGCGATCAATAGCGTAACCGCTACGGGGCTGTAGCGGACGCGCCGGTTCGGGATCAGGCTACTCCAGCAGCTTGTGCGGCCCAGACCAGCCAGAAGGCAGCCATAAGTCCTGGGCCAAAGGGTACGCGCTGACGCCAAACCTCGCCCGGCGTGCGTCGGCGGGCCAGGATCAAGCCGACCAGCGCCGTCGCCATCGCCGCAGCGGTGATCGCTGGCCAAACTAAGCTCGGGCCAACAAGCGCGCCGCCCGCCAACGCCAGGTAGATATCGCCTTCGCCCAACGCTTTGACACCGAAGCGGCGCCGATAAATCCACGCCACTAGCCAAAACACCCCACCCGCCATCGCAGCGGCAAGGGCACGCTCGATGAGGCCCGTCACGCCGCCATGCGTCCAACCCCAGGCGAGCCCAATCGAAACGCCAGCCCAAATCGGCCACAGCGGCAACAATTGACGGCGCACATCGATGATGGCGGCGTAAACGAATCCCAGCGCCAAGCCGAAAGCCGCGAGCCGCCATAGGCCCGGCTGCCAGGCAGCCACGCTCAAGCCGGCGCCTAAGCCGCCCAAGACGGCACCGGCCACAACCTGAACCAGCGATCCGGCGACCGCCCCGCGTGTGGAAGATGTTTGCGACCAAGCAGACAAGGTGCGTTCTGCAGCCCACGAAGCGCCTGCGCCGCACAATGGACCTAAAGCCATCGTTAGGATTTCCGGCAGGTAGTGGATCGTCAAGGCTTTCCCCATCCAGGCCTATGGCCTATAGAAATTTCTTGTTTTTCGTGAGCGGTAGATCGGAGTTTTTTGTGTCGCAAGTCGGACTTGGTCTTTCGGCGGCAAGTAAGGTCGCGGCGCGTTTGTCCGACATTTTGTTGCGCAAGGGCCTTGTCACACCCGACGATATCGCCCGCGCTGAGATGGCCGGCCGCGATGCCCATCACGGCTTGGGTGAAGTCCTGGTTCGCCAAGGCGTGCTTGATGAGGTTGATCTGTTGACCGCGCAAGCCGAATTTCTAGGCTATGCGATCGTCGATGAGCAGGGGTTTCCGACCGCCTCCGACGTGGTTGAGACCGCCAGGGAAATTGGCTTGGCGATTGAATGGTTGGTCGATCGCGGGGCCCTCGTCTGGCGCGGCGCTGGCGGCGAAATCCTGTGTTTGGCCCGCGATCCGCTCAATCTGCTGCTGCAAGAGACGGTCGAGCGCGCCGCAAATCGGGCTGGGGTTCAGTATATGCTGGCTCGCGCCCGATTGATCGATGCGCTCATCGAAACGCTGCGGGTCAGCGCCGTTCAAGAACGCTCCATGAGCCAGTCGCTGCGTGATCTCGCAGAGGACGCGCCGACGATCACTTTCGTCGATGGGATCATTTCGGAAGCAGCGCGCGCAGGCGCCTCCGACATTCATATCGAACCGGATGAACGCCAAGTGATTGTCCGGTTTCGGATCGATGGCGTTTTGCGCGCGCGATCCGTGGAGCCGCGTTCGCGGTTTGACGCGATCGCATCGCGCATAAAGTTGTTGTCCGGGCTCGACATCGCGGAACGTCGTCTGCCGCAAGACGGCCGCATCTCGCGTCGCGTCGGCGGCGAGCGGATCGACTTTCGCGTTTCAACGCTTCCTGGGGCGCATGGCGAATCCTTGGTTCTGCGCCTGTTGCGCAGCCAGCGGCAATTGCTGACCTTGAATGACCTCGGCATGGGCGCTGACCATAAGGAGACCTTTCGCCGTTTGCTTGGATTTCCCAATGGCGTGCTGCTTGTGACGGGCCCGACCGGGTCGGGCAAAACCACAACGCTTTATGCCGCAATGCAAGAAATCAAGGACGGCAAGCGCAAATTGGTCACCGTGGAAGACCCGGTCGAATACATGATGGAAGGCGTCACGCAGGTTCAGGTTCGCGCCGATATCGGCTACGACTTTTCCCGTGCGCTGCGCTCCATTCTTCGTCAGGATCCTGACGTAATCATGGTCGGGGAAATTCGCGATTCCGAAACCGCGCGGATCGCCATTCAAGCGGCGCTGACCGGACACCTCGTCTTGTCGACTGTCCATACAAATGATGCACTGAGTGCGGTCACCCGCTTGATCGATATGGGCGTCGAACCTTTCTTGATCGCGGCAGCGGTCCGCGGTGTGATCGCGCAACGCTTGGTGCGACGGGTTTTGCCCGACCGGGTCGAACCGGATCATTTGGACGCCGGTACGCGATCGCGGGTGCCGCCTTCAACGGTGCAAAACTGGGTTCGGCCGAAGCAGGAGTTTGGCGAAGCCGCCTATTCGGGCCGTCTAGCAGTCTATGAAATTGCACCTTTGGAATCGGGCCTGGCGGAAGCCGCCGCGCGCGGAGCCAGCCTGTCGGAGCTGCGCGCGCTGGCACGGGGCGCAGGAGTGCGCAGTTTGCTCGATGACGCGTTGCTCAAAGCCAGCGAAGGCCAGACAACGGTTGCTGAAGCCTTTCGTGTCGCTGCGGAGGACGGCGCGTAATGCTGCGACCGGCGCGCGGCTACTCTTTGATCGAAGTTGTCATCGCTTTGACAATCATCGCGATGATCATGGGCTTCATTTTTGAGGGGGTGTTTGGCGCGGCGCGACTGTCGGCGCGGCTTGGCCTACGCGCTGGAGAATTGCAGCGTGACGCGATCGCGGCGGATTGGCTGCGTCAGTCCTTGGCGTCCGCGCTGCCGGCCCAGAAGCGCGACCCGCCGAGTTTGCGGGGCGAAGCTCAGGCGATTACGTTGACCACTGCCGCCAGCCTGCATGCGCGCCCCGGGGCGCCGCGTTCGGTCACTTGGTCGTTAACGCCCGATCCGCTTGGGCTAACATTGACTTATCAAGCCGATGGATTGGCCTGGAAGGTTGCACGCAGCCGCCACAGCGAGGCCAGTTTTTCCTTTTTGGATGGCGAAGGTCGTTGGGTCGCCACTTGGGCCCAGCATCCCCCGCCTCGGCTAATCGCCTTGACCGGATTTTGGGACTACCCTGTGCTGGCCCATCCCCGTGCGCGCGAAACTGTCGAGCAGTCGGATTTGCTCCGTTCGGGTGGTCTGCAATGAAGCGGCGGTATCAGCCGGATGTCGGGCATGATGGTTTCGTTTTGCTCGCGGTTCTCGTGGCCATCATGATCGCCTCGGCCTGGGCAGTGTCAGCTTCGGATCGAATTTTTCGCGCCTCATCATTTGCCTTGAGCATCGAGAATGACGCGAAAGCGCGGGCCGCGATGTCGGATGCCTTTGCCGTAGCGCTATATCATCTGGCCGTCAGTCCGCGCCGGCCGTGCGGTCTGCAGACCGGCGCCAAGCAGCCCGCCGCCAGCGTTGTGATGGACCCGGCCCAGAGCGATGGCGGTTGCGTGACACTGGATAACCGCGTTTATGTAGTGGACAATGGTGCGCGCCTACGCTTCCAAGACGATGCCGGCATGTTCAGCGTGAACGTCCCGTCGGAAGCTTTGGCGGGGTTGCTGCAAAGCGAACCGTTGCCGCCTATTGTAGTCGATCGGATCGCGGCGCTGCGGGATTTTGTCGATCTCGATTCAGACAAGTCCATGCTGGGCGCTGAATCGGAGGGCTATGTCGCCAATCGGATGTCTGGGCCAACCAATCGCTTCTTGCAAACGCCTTACCAAGTCTTCGACGTCATCGGTTGGAATGATCTCGCACGGCCATGGTGGGCCAACAAACTCGGTCAAAATGACGGCTCTCCAATTAATCTCAATGCCGCAGGGCCTGAAGTGTTGGAGGCGATTTTGGGAAGCGACGAAGCTGGCAAGTTCATTGCGGCGCGCAGCAGGGGCCAGTTCTATTCTGGAGAAATGTCGTTTAGCCAAATTGTCGGACGTCCGCTCGGCGAGCGCGATCTTTTCCGCACGGCGGTTTTGCCAGCGGAGACGACACGTCTTCGCCTATCGGCGCCGGGTGCGCGGTTTGCCCTGGAGGTCCGCGTCCGCGCAGCGCCGACACGTTCAGACCTGGCCTGGTTGCTTGACTATGCTCTTTTGGCGCCGCTATCGGTGATGGATGAAGGTAGGGATGGACCAGAACGAAGCCTATCGCCCGCTGGCGTCGACAGTGTCGTCGAAAGAAGTGCGGCGGATTCCTAAGGCGAAGTTCCTTGTCATTGGACGGGATCTTTGTTCATTCGTATCGATTGCGCAAATTGGGACCGCGGATCGAATCGAGCGTCGCCGTCAAGCGGAACTCGAAGCGTTGCGCATCTCGCAGGCCGAGCGACTTGGCCGATATATCGTCAGCTGGCCCGATAGCGTCGGCGTTTGGGTGTGGGACGAAGACGCGATCGATCACGAACTTGAGCGCGCAGAATGTGAAGACCTTATAGGGCTTTCACGCGTGCCGGAGCCGCTAATGCTCGCGCCCGAAATGACCGGCGCCGGCGTCAGAATCGTCCGCTGTCAATACGGCCAAGAAGCCCAGGTCTGGCGCGAAGGCGCCTTGATGTCGTCGCGCTGGTGGGCCCATCCGCCTTCGTCGACGGATTGGAAGGCTTTTGCCGCCGCGGCCGGCCTCCCCGGGGACGCGCCGGGCGTGTTGGCGCCGCTCGCATTGTCCCGGCCTTGGCGCGTGAATGAACATCGGCCGGCGTCCAGCAATGACGTACTGATCGATCGGTTGATCCAGGGCGCGATCGTGGCGGGTGTTGCGATGGTGTGCGGGGCAGCGACCTTGGCCGGCGCCACTGAATGGCGCCGCTCAAATTTAGAGCAGCGCGTCGAGCTTCTATCGATCAGCGTCAAGCCAGTCCGTGAAGCTCAGGCCAAAGTGCGTATCTCTGCGTCCCGCCAAGCCATGTTGGCCAAGGGCCTGGATGGCGTCGATGGATTGAAGTTGATGAATAAGGTTGCTGAGGCGCTCAGTAAATCCGGTGCGTTCGCCAATTCCGTTGAAATGCGGGAGGGCCGGGTGTCGATCAGTTTGCCGGCCGATCAAGTGTCAAAGGCGGAAACGCTGTTACAGGCCTTGAATGCAGGAAAGTTCTTTACGGAAGCCAAAATTGCAACCCTGGGCGGCCAGGCTGGCGAATTGCGCGTGGAAGCCAAATTGGCTGCGCCGTCGCCATGAGCGCTTGGCGAGATCTCCGCGAACGCGTCGAAGGTTTGGGCCGTGCGGGTGTGGCCGCGGTCGCGACTGAAATTCGTGTCAATCCGCGGGCGCGATTGGGCTTGGCGGCGCTGGCGCTCGTGCTCGTCGCTGCAATCTCGCTCAAGCTGTATGATTTTGGCATGGTGCGGCGCGCCGATCTTGAGCGTCTGTTGCAAGAAGAGCGGCAACTGAATCAATTGAGTGGCCCAGGCGCGGCAGCGTGGCTCTCCGCGCAAGCCGAAGCGGAATGGGTGCTGGCGGAAAGCGAAGCGCGTCTGTGGTCGCGGGGCGATCCTGGCGTTGCACAGGCGGATTTTTACAATTGGGTCAGCACGGCCGCAACGAATGCCGGCCTAACCGGCGCTGAAGTGAGAATTGGCGAGCAAAAGCGTGTTGGGCGGTCCGGAAATCTCGTTGAAATCCAAATCGGCGTTTTCGCATCAAGCGCTAGGGGCGCGGTGGTTGGGCGTGACAGTATCTATCAGTTTTTGCGAACCCTGGCGGAAAGTCGGCGTCGGATCGCGACGCGCTCCTTGCGGGTTCGGTTAATGCCGGCTATGGTGTTAGAGGCAGAGTTAGTAGCTTTCGTTGAAGTTGTTAACTCCGCGCCGGTCGATGGCGCTGCGCCAAACGAGCAGCCGCAAGTGGGGATGCCGGGGGGGGCAAGCTTTCCTGGCAAATCGTAAGGACGTTAGACCGTGAGCTCTGGTATGATTTCCCGCATTGTCATGTGGAGCGCAGCGTCGCTGAGCGCCGCCTCTGGCGGCGCAATAATGTCGAAGCCGAGCGAGCTTGCGGTGGCGACGTCCGTAGACCGACCGCCGGTGATGCGCATGGTCGATGCGTCGACAAGGCTGAATGCGGCGGAGATGGAAGTCACCCTTTGGAGCGTGGCCTATGCCGCACCGGTCCCGGTCAGCGTTGAGCAGGTTACACAAGTCAAGCCGTGGCGATTTGTCGGCGTGATCGGTGAGGGGGCATCTGGACGTGCGGTGTTTTCCTCTCCAGATTCTTCGATGCAGACATTGTTGGTAAAGGCAGGCGAAACGCTGCCGGACGGCCGTAAGATCGCCAAGATTGGGATCAGCGATGTGCGGTTTGCGGCACAGCCGGCGGATCCCGGGGCGGCATTAGCGCCGGCGGCGAACGCCACGGTGAAACCCGGCGGCGAGGCCGCGCTCATTCGACAGATTGCCTTTCCGGATCTCGATAACAGAACCATAAGCCTGTTCAGCGGCGTTGATCCAAGCGTCGCTTCTCTGCCGGCGCCAACACCCACTGTCGTCGCGGCGACCAGTGCAGAAGCAACCGGGCCAGTGAGCACGGCGCGTCCGCCTGCTTCGGCACGGTAAGTCCGGCGCGGCTAGGTTCTGTTGGTTTCTTTTTTTGGATATTTGAACGAAGCGCAATGAGCATTTTATATATTTCTGCGCCGATATAAGTGCAGTTCGCGCCCGCGAACACTGGTGCACAATGTACGCGCCGTTTTTTCAATAATTACAAAGTTCCCGTTGACATTTCCGAGAATCGCATTGCGCCGCAGCCTTGCGTGAGAAGTTTGATTTGTGCTTAGTGGTTGTGCACTTCAATGGAACTGGACGCGACCTTGAGAAAATCCTTCCGACTTGCCCGCTTCGCCGGCTTGGCGGCGCTTTTGATGACTGGCGCCTGCGCGACGCGGGATGTGCCGAACACAGCCGGATATAAGGGAGCGCCGATTGATCGCAAAAACACCACTGAAGCTGAAAGCGAGACCGCTTTCAACAAGACGCCGGAAAGCCGCAACCGTGTAAACGAGGGACCAGTGGTTCCCGGCGCGACGCCACCTGCGCCTGCGCCAAGCGAGCAAGGTCCGGCGCCAGCGCCAAAGCAAATCAAGCCAACCCGCATTGGATTTGACGGCGCCCCGTTGGTCGCGTTCATAAATGCGGTGTTTGCCGAGACATTGGGTTTCGCTGTGCGGATCGACCCTGGCGTGGGGCAGAAAACCGAAACGATCACATTGCGCACGGGCGATGCCGTCTCCGGGAAAGATTTATTTGACGTTTCAGCGGCGGCCTTACGGGATTACGGCGTTGAAGTTGTCGTTGAAACGCCGCGAACCTTGCGCTTCACGACCATCGAGCGTCAGCGTGATGGTCAACCTGAGATGTTTCGCGGCGGCGCGATAGCGGCCGGCGTCCGCAACAGCAACTCACCAGTTTATTACCTCTACACCGTGCGCGCGACCAACTTGAATTCGCTCGTTCAAATGTTGAGCGCCGCATTCGGCAACCGGCTCACCTTGACTGGATCGCCAACGGATAATGCGCTGTTATTGAGCGGCCAACCGCAGATTATCGAATCGGCATTGAATATTCTCGCATCTTTTGATCAGCCGCGGATGTCGGGCAAAAAGGCCGCCACTGTCACACCTGTGTTTTTCACGCCGACGCGTATGGCGGAAGGCTTGGCGCGTGTCCTGCGCGCTTCCGGCTATAACGTCTCCACAACGCCTGATGCGGCAGCGATAAATCTCGTTCCGTTGGACGAGGTGGGCGTCATCATCGTATACGCAGTGGACGAAAAGGCGCAGACTTTTGCGCTGGACTGGGCGCGAAAGCTTGATCAGCCTGGCGCGGCGGGCGAAGCGCAGCAGGCGTTCGTCTATTTCGTTCAGAATACGGATGCGGATTCCGTTGCCGCGGTGTTGTCGTCAGCGATGGGCGGATCCGCTTCAGGTGGGCGTCAACAGAACGGCGCCAATTCTACCGCATCGCTGTCGGGTTCAGCCGTGCAGGGGGGACAAAGCGCGGCGGCTGCGCCTGCAGCTGGAGGAACCGCCGCGGTCGGCGGATTTCAAGCTGGCGGTCTGCGGGTAGCTGTGGACCCGGGACGAAATGCGCTCATTCTGCTGGGGAATGCCGAGCAGTATGGGGCGTTATTGCCGCTGCTACGGCAATTGGATCGTGCTGCCGGCGAAGTGCTCATCGAAGTGGTTTTGGCTGAAATCACAACCACCGGCAGCGCCAGTCTTGGCCTGGAATATGGTCTCGACCGAACGGCGAAACTTGGCGATTTCAATGTCACCGGCGGCACTTTAGGCGGCCTCGGCATGGGCAGCGCGGGGCTCACGTTTAATCTTTTAAACCCCACGACAAACGCCAAAATCGTGCTCAACGCTCTTTCCAAGAAGGATAGGGTGAACGTGTTGTCGAATCCGCGCGTGGTGTCGAAATCGGGATCAAACGCCCGCATTCAGGTTGGCACACAGGTGCCGGTGTTGCGGCAACAATCCACAAATGTCGCCGGCGGCCAGAACGGTGTGACCAATTCCGTCGACTATATCGACACCGGCGTTGTTTTGTCCGTTCGCCCGGTGATCCGCGCCGACCGTCGGGTTGATTTAGAGCTGTCTCAAGAGGTCAGCGAAGCCCAAACGAATACGACATCGTCGATCTCGTCGCCGCTTATCTTCACGCGTTCGGTATCGACCCAATTGTCGCTGCTGGACGGACAAACCGTGTTGCTTGGCGGTTTGAAATCGCAGAACAAGAGTAGCGGTCGTTCTGGGGTGCCGGGTGTCGTGGACATACCGGTCGTTGGTGGCCTGTTTTCCAGCCAATCAAGCTCTTTGCGCGACACCGAATTGCTGATCTTTATCACGCCTTACATCGTCACTGATCCGCAGGCTGCTGACGCGATCGCCGGCCGTTATCGGGATTCGATGCGCACTTGGCCCAAAGTTTCAGGAGGTATCTCGTGGTGAAGCGCTTTCGAATAGAGCGTTGTCAGCCGAAGCGTCATTACCGTCTTGATCCTACGAACGCACTCAATCAGTTCACGAAATTGTTCAGGCGTGAGAAGCCAAACGCCAATGTCGCTGAAGGTCAGCGAAGCTGGGTTGCGGGCGGCTATTCGCTTCTGGAGATCTTGATTGTGGTGGCGATCATCGGCCTCTTGGTGACTTTGGTTGCGCCGCAATTGTTCGGCCGGCTCGATCAATCACGCGTCACAGCGGCTCAAGCCCAAGTTCGCATGTTGCGCAGCTCTCTGGATTCCTTTCGTCTCGATGTCGGCCAGTATCCGACTGCCGACGAAGGCCTCGCGGTTTTGATCGAAGCGCCAAAATCCGGCGACCTCGACTCCTGGCGCGGCCCCTATCTCGACGCGCTGAGCGTGCCAAAAGATCCATGGGGTCATGATTATGTCTATGCGCCAAGCGAAGTGGGCGCGCCCCCAGCGATTTACTCGCTCGGTTCCGATGGCAAGCCTGGCGGATCCAAAACTGCCGCCGATGTCGGAATATTACCGGGCGTCGTTGCGGCGCAGAATTAACCGTTTGAGCGCGCCTGGCTACACACTACTCGAACTGCTGATCGTGTTGGCGATCATTGGTCTGATGGTGGGGATGGCGACGCCGGCCTTTCTTCAGATGCTTGATCAACAGCGCCGGTTCACAACGATTCAGGAGATTGAACAGGGCCTATCTTTGCTGGCGATTGATGCGCGGGCGGCCGGCCGCGACACTGTTTATCGCGCCGGCAAGGCCGGGCAAGCTGATGAGAGTGCGCCCAATTGGCTTTCACCGCTTGCTGATCCCGTCGTTGCGCCGCCTTTTCCTGCGCCCCGAGGATGGTCGGTCGAGTTCGAGAAAGATCTTTGGATCCGAAGCGATGGCGTTTGTTCAGGGGGGCAGGTCCTGGTCCGCCAAGGCAATGAAAAGCCGCGTCGCTACAATCTGGCCGCGCCCTTCTGCAACCCGGAGATCATGCCATGAACCGCTTGCGCCGCCGCACGGGGGCCGACGGCTTCACCTTGATGGAGGCGATCGTGGCGATGTCGATCGTGGCAGGGGCCCTCACCACGATTTTGGCCCTGCAGGCCCAGCTCGTTTCCGATCTGAGTGCGATTGAACGAAGTGCAACGCGCGCGGCCTGGCGGCTCAATGTCGTGGAGGTGGCCGCTGCCCAGATGGGCGCTGAACCTCTTCGTAGCCCATTGTCTGTTGGGCCTGCGGAAATCGCTTGGAGCGACAATGGCGCGCCATTGGCTGAAGGCTCAGTCCGCGTGGGGCAGAATGAGACCGGCCGGTGGACTGTCACGATCGCGCCTGTGGAGTTTCGCGTGACGCAGGGCGGAAGAACGGTTTTGGTCACGAACCAGCGCGTGACGCGGGCGCGTCAGAAGCCAGCTGCGACGAACTGAACCGAAAGTGAAAAAAGTCGGGGTCACATGCAAGGCACGCGGGGGCTCGTCGGCAGTACGCTCCCGTGGCCGAATGCGTCCGATTCAAAACAAGTGCGCACTGACGCGACCAACCCTATTGGGGCTAAGCGCATCACAGGGATGCGTATCGTACTGGGCGCAGGTGTGCAAATTGGCGAAGTTTATTTCTGGCAACACAAAACAAAAACGCCACCGATGTAGTCTGCAAGACATGCGTGTCGCGTTGAAATAACAAACCGCATCTCTGCTTTTGAGAAGCCGGATTTTTTTGCGCGTATTAATATATCCCAGCCAGGAATTTCAAATACCAGCGCGCCCTGATCGCTCATAGGGTTTCCATGATATTCCGGCTCCATCAAGTGTACGACATTTCCATCTCTAATAACGGCTCGCACAAGCGAATTCTCGTTCGAAAAATAGAAAGGGTGCGTTCCAATATGCCAACCGCCTGGCCGCAACACCCTGCAGATTTCGCTTAAAGCCAAGTCGATCGACGGAACATGTTCGAGCACTTCATTGGTTGAAACAAGATCGAATTGGTTCGCGCCAAAAGAAAGCGATTGTAAGTCCTCAAACGGGATTGGGAACATATATTCGCGAACCTTGGGGTCCTCCGTGTATTCTGAGCCGATAAATCTCGGAAACAGTCCACGCAGTCGAAGTGCAAATCCCGTTAAGCCCTCAGCGGCGAAGATCCGCGGATCCTGCGCGCCGCCCAATGCTTCCTCGATCAGCAACATAACAGCGCGGGATCTGGAATTGACGCCGCACCAAGCGAGCCCTTCGCGCCATCCGGCGCTGGGTTCAAATCCGCCTCCCTGGATAACGGTCTGAGTAAGCGGCTCAATGGCTCCTCTGTACTCCATCTCTTGGCCGAGCTCATCGATCTGCTCTGGCTTCAAAAGCGCACCGGAATGGAAGAACTCGAGCCATTCCGAAAACGAGCTGAAGGTCTTTTGAAAATCCACGACACATTCAATCTAATGGCTAGCGCGAGGCGCGAATTGCTGAAAGCGCCGAGCCACGCACAATGGGCTTCAAGCCGTAACAGTAGGATGAAATCGAAGGCGGTCAAAGACTGAAAGTCGACGGTAGGGCCTATTCAGGTGGTGGACATTCCTGAGCGGACCCTCCCCCTCGGCGTGCGCGGCAGACTTGGCTTTCCTTATGCCGGCAGGTATGAGGCTAACGTGTCTTTACTCGATTTTTCGTCATCCGCCGGAGTTCTTGCCGATCCCGACGTGGCTCGTGAGCTTGCCAAATGGCTCAGCAAGCCGCGCACGCCGCTTCTCCAGTCACGCGATCTCGATCAAGCGCTGAACTGGGCCCATCCGCGCGCGCAGTTCGTGAAAACACTCCCCCGCGACGCCCACTTGCTTGACTTTGGGGCTGGCGATGGCGGTCTGGTCGTTTTTCGCTCCTGGCCGGCTCCCAAGCGGGAAGATCTGACTTTCTACGGCTATTCACTGGAGCCGATTGCGCGGGCGCGCGATTATCAGGAGGTAGAGATCGCGCGCTTTGAAGATCGGGCGCCGCAGTTCGGCGGGCGCCGGTTTGATGCGGTATTTTGCAGCCATGTGATTGAACATCTGAACGATCCGGACGCGTTTCTGGATTGGGCCCAACAGGCATTGGCGGCGCGCGGGTGGCTCTATCTGGAATGGCCGTCGCCCGTGACATTGACGTTGCCACGCCGCGACGACTTGTTGGCTCTAGGCGCGGACGTGATGGTTTCAAACTTCTTTGACGACACCACCCATCAGGCGCTTCCCGAACGCACCGCCGTGATCGCCGGTTTGGAGGCGCGGGGCTTTTCGATTGAACAGGTCGGGATCATCCGCTTGCCGTTTTATGAAGAAGAGCTTTTGGCGCACGATCAGCGTCGATCAAACCCCGGCTATCGCTTGCAGGCCTTCTGGTCTCACACGGGGTGGTGCCAATACTTGGTCGCGCAGAAGCGCTAAGCGGTTCTTCGACGCCGCTTGACGCTGGCCGATGCTTTCACTAGCCGCCCTGTCTGGACGCAATGACGACCGCAGGAAGGAACAGGCCGGGATGACGCAACACTGGGTGGCGCAGGGCGATTCTCTCAGGCCGAGGTGCTCGGATAGGCCGGCGCGCGTCAGGCGAGGCCGGTCGGCTCGTGGAGCCTGGGCATCAGTTTGAGTGGGCGTGGATTTTGGCGCGGCCGCAAACGCAACGCAAAGTCCTGAACCCAAGCCCGCCATTAACACCTGCGACCGACCGGCCAACCCGGGCGCGCGCAGACTCTTGCGGTCCGCACGCCCGTGTCGGCCTCACCCAAGCGACGCGAAGTGGGGGTCAAATTTGCAGGCCGATCGGGGTCATTTTTGGACG
>JBEIHY010000084.1:0-14253 GCA_040381035.1 Hyphomonadaceae bacterium | reverse complement strand
CGTCACCATCCCAGCCACCCGATGATCGGGGACTGCCCGCATCTCATTCAGAAATCCGACCGCCATCAAAGCCTCCCAAGATGGCTCCGGTCGAATCGATGTCGGTTAATGTCGCGTTAAGAATTTAAGACTCTGCCCTGGGCTGCATGCACACCGTCCTTGCCTATTCCCAACTTTGGCGACAGCGGAATCACTCGGCGAGCGTTTGATTATAGTAGAGCAAAGCGGCATGGCCTGCTGCGACTGTGGGAAGGGCGCCACATGTCGGTCGCAATTTACTCACAAGTCTGTGAGTTCTTGTTGCTGAACATCCTCTCCTCGGCCACCGTCCGGCCTGACTGAGTCGTTTGCCGCTCTCGTTTGGTCGTTGATGGACCATGGCGGATTGCTCATGCTGCCTTGGAGGAATGGAATTATGAATTTCAAGAAGAACGGGCTTTTCGCCACCAGCCTGCTGGCCGGGGCCTCCCTTTTCAGTGTTGCGCCGTCGCAGGCCCAGCAAGCCGCGTCGACGCCCAAGGCTGCGCCGGCTGAAGAAGTTGTCGTGACTGGCTCGCGCATCCCGCAGCCGAACCTGACCAGCACGAGCCCGGTCACCCAAGTCACGGGCGCCGATATTCAGGCCGCCGGCGTGACCCGGGTCGAAGACCTGATCAACCAGCTGCCGCAAGCCTTTGCGGCGCAAAACTCTACTGTTGCCAATGGCGCTTCGGGGACCGCCACGGTCGACCTGCGCGGCCTCGGCGCTGATCGCACGCTTGTGCTGATCGACGGCCGTCGCATGCCCTATGGCTCGCCGAACTTGGCTGCCGCCGACATCAACCAAATCCCGGGCATCATGGTGGACCGGATCGAAGTCCTCACCGGCGGCGCCTCGGCGGTTTATGGCTCGGACGCGATCTCCGGCGTTGTGAACTTCATTACCAAGAAGAATTTCGAAGGCATCAAGCTGGACGCCCAGTACGGATTTTTCCAGCACAAGAACGACTTTGATGGCGTCGGCGATCTGCGCAACGTTATTGCTGCCCGCCAGGCGACCAACCCGGCGCAATTCCAAGTGCCGGCCGCTGATGTTGATGATGGCTTCTCGAAAGAGATCAGCGGCCTGATGGGCATCAGCGCGCCAGATGGTAAGGGCAACATCACCGCCTATGCGAGCTACCGCAAGAACGATGAAGTGCTGCAGCGTTACCGTGATTTCTCGGCGTGTTCGATTGGCGGCTTCGGCACCCTGGCCGGCGTTGCCGGCTTCACCTGCGGCGGTTCATCGACGGCATTTCCGGGACGGATTACGGATTTCGATGCCTATAACTGGACGATCGACCTGGCGACCGGCAATACCTTCCGGCCGTTCTCTGGCGCGACCGATCAATACAATTTCGGCCCGTTGAACTATTTCCAGCGTCCGGACGAGCGCTACTCGCTCGGCGCTTTCGGCAACTACGAAATCAACCAGCACGCCGAAGTGTTTACCCAGCTGATGTTCACAGACTATCGCACCGTCGCGCAGATTGCGCCGTCGGGCTATTTCCTCGGCGAAGCATCAGTCGCCTGCAACAATCCGCTTCTCAGCGCCAGCCAGCGCACCGGCCTTGGCTGCACCGCCGCCGACATCACGGCCGGCAACAGCATCTCGACCTTTATCGGTCGGCGCAACGTGGAAGGCGGCCCGCGTCGGGATGACCTGGGCTATACCTCGTACCGCGGCGTGATCGGCCTGCGCGGCAATATTGTCGAAGGTTGGGATTATGAAGCTTCGGCGCAGTTCAGCCGCGTGCTGCTGTCGCGGACCTATCTGAACGAACTGTCCAACCGCAAGACGGTTTTGGCGCTTGATGTTGTTCCCGATACGCGTCCGGGCGCTGGCTTTGGTCAGCCGGTCTGCCGCGCGGTTCTCACCGGGCAAGACACCAGCTGCGTGCCGTGGAACATCTGGCGGGCTGGCGGCGTTACCCCGGCGGCCCTCGCTTATGTCGGCGCCACTGGCGTCCAAAGCGGTCGCACCCAGCAGTCGGTCGTTTCGGGCCAAATCACCGGCGATCTCGGGACCCTCGGGCTGAAGAGCCCGGCGGCGCAAGATGCCATGTCGGTGGCGTTCGGTATCGAATATCGCCGCGACGAACTGGAATCCCGCACCGACGAAGCGTTCACCACGAACGATCTGGCTGGCCAAGGTGGTCCGACCATTGGTCTGGCTGGCGCAACTGAAGTGGTTGATGTGTTCGGCGAAGTGCGCGTGCCGATCGTTCAGGATGCGGCGTTCGCCAAAATCCTGCAACTCGACGCAGCTTATCGCTATTCGGACTATGCAAGCGGAAAGACCAGTTCGACCCACAAGATCGGTTTGGAATGGGCGCCGACGGATGACGTTCGTTTGCGTGGCTCGATGTCGCGCGCCGTCCGCGCGCCAAACGTCATCGAATTGTTCACGGCCCAAGGCCTTGGTCTGTTCGACGCGGATTTCGATCCGTGCGATCGGGTCAATCGACCGGCTTCGCAGGGCCCGGTCCCGGCGAGCTGCATTGGCGCCAATCCGTGGCAGGTCACTAACGCGCAAGCCAATAGCGGCGCGCTCGACAGCCCGGCCGGCCAATATCAAGTGTTCACTGGCGGCAACCCGAACGTCGATCCGGAAACGGCCGACACTAAGACCTACGGGTTTGTGTTCACGCCGCGTTTCTTGAACGGCCTGACCCTTTCGGTGGACTACTTCAGTATTGAAGTGGCTGACCTGATCAGCACCGTTGGGCCGCTGAACACGTTGTCGTCCTGCTACCAGCGAAACGATGCGGTCGCTTGCAGCCGCATCCGTCGCAGCGCGAACGGCCAGTTGTGGCTTGGCGCCGGCCAAGTGTCGGATCTGAATGTCAATATCGGCGGTCTTGAAACCGCTGGTTACGACATCAACGCCAGCTACCGCTTTGATACGAAGGACCTGTTCGGTTCGGAGTGGGGCTCGTTCACACTCGCTTTGGTCGGCACCAAGTTGGAAACGCTGGAGACTGATCCGGGGGCGGGAAATCCGAAATATGATTGCGTTGGCTTCTACGGAAACCAGTGTGGCACGCCAAACCCGGAATGGCGCCACCGTGCCAGCATCGATTGGCGCACGCCGTGGAACTTTGGCGTGGGCGCGGCCTGGCGTCATTATGGCGAGGTTGAGTTGTTCGTCCTCGGCAGCAATGGCGGCACCCGCATCGACCGCAACTTTGACGCTGAAAACTATCTCGATCTGTCGGGCAATATTGACCTTCGCAAGAACGTCAATCTGCGTCTGGGCATGAACAACGTGTTTGACAATGATCCGCAATTGTCGGCTTCGACCGGCACAACGGGCAATGGCAATACGTTCCCGCAAACCTATGACTCGAATGGCCGGTTCCTGTTTGCCGGCATCTCGGTCGACTTCTAAATCCGGTTTTCGGAAACGTGCGAACGGCGGGCCCCTGGGCCTGCCGTTTTGCTTTTGCGCCCAACCGAAGCTGAGGGGCAACGCCAAGCGGATCGGGTTGGCGCGCCGCTAGCCCTGCGCGTTATAGGCGTGCATCGCCGCGCCCAGCGCGGTAATCAAAGCGCGGTCTTCGCCGTTGAGATATGGGTTCCAGACGTCAAAGATCAAAACCACGCGCACGTCGTCGCTGTCATTGAACGCTTCGTGCTCGATCGTGTCGTCGAACGCGAACGCCTCGCCAACGCGCCATTCGCGCACCTCGTTGCCCACCCGAAACCGGCAATTGCCGGGAACAACCAATCCGAGATGCACAATCGCGCGCGAATTGGCGCTGCCGGTATGGGGCGGGATATGGGTGTGGGGCTGCATCACCGAGAACATGGCGGTGGGCGCAAAACCCGGCTGGTCGGCCATCGGCAATGACTTCAGCAACGCTGTGGTCTGCGGGCAGACCGCCTGGGCTGCCGCAATAGGCTGGCCATCACGCCACAAATGCAGTGTCGACCAATCGCGGTTGTTGTTGAGATTGGCCCATTGGTTCAGCGGCGAACTCGGCGGGCGTTGGATATAGGCTTCGAACTGAGCGTTGGCGGTGCGCAACGCCTCTTTCAGTTCTGCAACGATCATCTGCGTGGCGGCTTCCAGTTCGCCAAACCAGCCAAACAGCTCGCGGTCGAAATAGGCCACCGTCGGCAGGCCGGGCACGGTCATCAAAAGTGGTTCATGAACATAGTATTTCTTCACGCCGGCCAGGATGTCGATCGTTTCGGCGATCCGCGCCTGCGCCTTGGCGCCGGCGACAATGCCGGACTGAGCGATGGCCCGATGCAAGAACGCCGCCTTGTCGGTGCGCGTGGCGTCCACCAAATCGCGCGCGCGCGCCATGGCCGCGGCCAAAGGTGGGGGCAGGGATTGGGCGGGCGGTGCGATCTTGAACGCGTTGGCGTAGTCGCGCGCCGCTTCGGCTTTGCGCCCCATTGCTTCAAGAATCGCGGCCTTGGAGAACAGCGCCATGAAATAATAGGGATCGCGCGCCAAAGCGGCTTCAAACGCCGCCAGCGCCCCAGCCAGATCGCCACCCATTCGCCGCGCCAACCCCAAATGCAAAGCCGGTTCCGCGTCGGCCGGGAAGTCGGCCATGGTCTGGACCAGCATTTGGGCGGCGAGCGCTGCCTGCCCAGATTGCAAACGCGCTAAAGCCTCAGCGATACGGCCGGCAGCGGGGGAGGGCGAGGAGCTCACGCTGTGGCTTGGCGCGCCGCAGCCCGGCGCGTCAAGTTGCCTTTCGTTGAAATCCAGCCTGCCGCGCAGATGGCGATCACCGCACCCGTACCGGCTCGCTTTCCGCCTTGATCGTTGCCTCTTGGTGCAGGGCTGCATCGAGCGCGCGCGACACCCGCTCATCGCCCATCACCTTGCCGAGCACCACCGCCGCGCGCGCCGCCTCGCCAGAGACGCCAAACAGTTCCTGCACTTCTTCCAGCGGCGATTTGCGTTCCGGATACAGGCGCAATTGCACCAGATCGGCCTTGATATTGGCCAGCGCTTTGGCGCGGGCGATCGCGACATTCAGGCCGCCGAGTTCGTCAACCAGCCCATTGGCCTTGGCCTGCGCGCCGGTCCACACCCGGCCCTTAGCGATTTCATTGACCTTCTCAATCGGCAGCTTGCGCCCGGCGGCGACCTTGCCTTTGAAATCGACATAACCTTCGTCGATCATCGCAGCAAAGGTGGCGCGTTCGGCATTGGTGAACGGCCGCGCCGAAGTGAACATGTTGGCATAGGGGCTGCCGACTTTGATCTCGTCGGGGTCGATGGCGAGATAGGAATCCAGCGCATCGCGGATCACCACTTTGCCGCCAAATATCCCGATCGAACCGGTCAGTGTGGTGGGCAGGGCCACGATGGCATCGGCCGCCGCGGATACATAATAGCCGCCGGAAGCCGCATATTCGCCCATCGACACGACCACCGGCTTGCCCTTGGCCTTGGCCTGTTCGACAGCATGAAGAATCTGGTCAGACGCCACTGGCGAGCCGCCGGGGCTCGACACGCGGAAGACTATCGCCTTCACCTCATCGTCTTCAACGGCGGACTTGAACGCCGCGGCAATGTCATCGCTGTTCATCAGCGCTTCGTCAGCGAAGGGGCTGCTGTCTCCGGGGCCGGTGACAATGCCGCCTTCGCCGCCAATCAGGGCGATGACCGGGCCATCCTTCTTGGCTGGCTTGTAGTCGGCGAGGTCGAGCATTTCTGCGCCTTTGCCGGCTTTTTCCAGCGCCGCCGCTTCGGCGTCTTCAGGGCGGCCAAGCTTGTCGGCGAGCTTCAGTTCAACGGTCTTCTTGCCGGTATAGGGTGTGCCTTCGATCGCGGCTTTGACGGCCTCGGGCGTCAGTTTGCGGTCGGCCGCGATATTGGCAATGAAGGTGTCATAGATCGAGCCGATCATCGCCTCCGTCGCCTCGCGGTGGGCTTTGGTGTAGCCGCGCTCAGTGTATGTATTAACCGCGTTCTTATATTCTTCGCGCTGCTCAAACTGCGGTTGCATTTTGTATTTCTGGAAGAAGCCGCCGAGGAACAAGCCTTCAGACGCGATCCCCATCGGCATCATGCCGCCGGTTTCGTGCAGCCAGATTTCATCGGCGCCGGCGATGGCGGCATACCCGGACAGCGACGTTTCCAGGGTGTCGTTTTGCACATGGGCGAAGACGAATTTGCCCGCCTTGCGCAGGTCAGCAATAGCGTTGCGGACTTCTTCAGATTGCGCCGGCGCCATGCCGGCGGTGTTGGCCCGGATGAGCACGCCTTTGACCGCTTTGTCGGCCCTGGCGGCGCTCAGTTTGCGCACGATTTCAATGGTGCTCAGGCTTGAGCCGCCAAAGCCTGCAAACGGCGCCTGGCTCGGCTGATCGCCGCCCGAGCTGCGCAGATCGAGCGCCAGCACCAGATCGCCGGTTGGCTTTTGGGTGTGGTGCGCATGGCTGGCGAGGCTTGAAAACAACACCATGGGCGCAATGACCAGAAACAGGATCAAGCCGACCAGGACGCCAGCCACCGTGATGAGAAACTGCTTCACGAATGTCACCTCTTGTAACAGCGCCACAGCGCGCCCAGCCCGAACGACCCGTCCCACGGCTTATCAAATAACGATAAGGTGTTGAGAGCAAACTGCAAGAGCTTGGCGCTCAAAGAGCGCACTTTGTCAAATCGACGACATGCGGCGGCGTGTCGCCGGGCGTTTGCGCCACTTTGAGACGAAACCGCTTGCGAGCGGCTTGCGCTATGCCGCAATAGCGCGAAAGCTGCGTCACAAGGGGACAAACATGCGCGCCACCCGCCGCGACCTGCTGGCGATTGCCGCCGCAGCCGCAGCAATCACATCTTGCGGCCAGCGGCCGCAGGCGGCCCACGCCGCCCAAACGGTTTTGCCCTCAGATGCGGCTTGGCGCGTGCTCAGTCGTTTGAGTTTCGGGGCAACGATGGCGCAAATGCAAGCACTGCAAGCGGCAGGATTGAGCGCCTGGCTTGACGCCCAGCTTCAGGCTGATCCCGCTGATGAGCCGACCGTGGCGCAGCGCCTGAAATCTTATCGCCTCAAGATCGAATATGAGGCCGGCGAAGTGCTGACCGGCTCCCGTTTTGGCGCGCTCAAAGAGCTGCGCCCGCTCGGCGCGATGTGGAAAACGGGGGCTGAGCTGTGGCGGCTGGTCGATTACGAGTTGCCGGTGGCGTGGGACGAGCGCTGGCGCCCAGCCGATGAAATGCGTGCGGCTTCGCTGATCCGGGCCGTGCACGCTGAGCGGCAATTGCGTGAAGTGATGGTCGATTTCTGGCACAATCATTTTAACGTGGCTTTCTACGCTGAGCCGCAGGTGGCGGTAATGCTGCCGGACTATGACCGCGCCATCCGCCGCCATGTGTTTGGCGATTTCCGCAAGCTGCTCGGCGAAGTGGCGGCCAGTCCTGCGATGTTGCGCTACCTGAACAACGACCAGAACCGCGGCTCGCCAGCCAACGAAAACTACGCCCGCGAGCTGTTTGAGCTGCACACTTTGGGCGCGCCGGCTTATCACGGCCCCGGCCGGCCGGCCAATTGGCGCAGCGGTTATGGCGAAGACGATGTGAAGGCTGCCGCCCGCGCTTTCACCGGCTGGACCATCGCTGCCGGTCAGCAGATCGCCGGTGACGATTGGGCTGATAATGACGGAACTTTTCTGATCTTGCCCCAATGGCATGATTTCGGACCCAAGACCGTCCTTGGTCGCGTTTTGCCGGCGATGAACAGCCCGCAAGCCGATGGCGAAGCCGTGCTCGACGCCGCCGCTTCGCACCCAGCCACCGCGCGCTTCATTGGCGCCAAACTGGTGCGCCGGCTTGTGTCTGATACCCCGCCGCCGGCTTTGATTGACAAAGCAGCCACAGCCTTTGCCGCCCATGCCGGGCGCGATGACCAGATCGCCCAGACGCTGCGCGCCATCATCCTGGATCCGGCCTTTGTCGCGCCGGGCGTCATGAAAACCAAACGCCCGTTTGAATTCATCGCTTCGTTCCTGCGTGCAACGGGCACGCAGGCCGAAGCTGGGCCCGATGTCTGGTTGCTTTTGTCGAGTGCAGGCTGGCGCCAGTTCGATTGGGGCGCGCCAACCGGCCACCCCGACAGCGCCGCGCCCTGGATCAATTCCAATGCGCTGATTGAACAATGGAACCTGATTTCGGCTGCGGTCGCGGGCTTGGGCGACGCTGGCCATGTCGATTTGTGGAAGCCGGCAACATCGGTCGACAAGCGGGCCGATGCTCTGGCTGCGCTCTGGCATCAACACATGCTCGGCCGCGCCCCGACGCCGGAGGCGCTGGCGGCGCTGGTCAGTCTGGCGCCGGACGGGCGCGGCGATGCGGTGCTGACGGGCAGTGGCGGCAAAGAGGTGCTGGAGAAAATGGTTCTGGCGCTGGCGATGTCGCCGGCCTTTATGGAGCGCTGAGCAATGGCCGCCGATCCGATCCTGGTGCTGGCGTTTTTGCGCGGCGGCATGGATGGCTTGCATCTGCTTGGGCCGGTCGGCGATCCGCTTTATGCGCAGCTGCGCCCAGCCGAGCTGCGCGTGCCGGCCGATGCGATCGCGCTGTCCGGTGGGCCGGCGGGCGCAGACTTCCGGCTGCACCCCAAGGCCAAGGCGCTCGCCGCGCTGTACGCCAAAGGCGAGCTTGCTTTCATCCAAGGCCTTGGCCTGATTTTTCCAACCCGTAGCCATTTCCAAGCCCAAGAGATCATCGAGCGCGGCTTGAATGCGCCTGGCGCGACGGAGGCCGGCTGGGCGGCGCGGGTGTTTGGACCATTACGGCTTGAAGGTTTGGCGCCGCTCGCAGCGGTGACGACCAATTTGCCGGTGGCGTGGAGCGGCCCCGTGCAGCCCGCCGTGATGCCGAGCTTTGAAGACGCCCGGATCTGGTATGTCGACGGGCCGGCGCATCCATTGTTGGCGCTGGCCGCGGCCGCCTGGCGCGACGGACCGGTGCAAGGTCGGGCCGCCGTCGCCAAAGCCCTCGCAATGACCGATTTCCTCACCCGCATGCCGCGCAATGGGCGCGGCGAGGTGATCTCTCCGCCAAGCCGGGCCGGCGTGACCTATCCGGCGGGCGATGTCGGCGTGCGCCTGCGAACCGCCGCCCAGATGCTTAAAACCGGCATGGGCGCGCGGGTGATTTTGATCGATCTGGAAAACTGGGACACCCATGCCCGCCAAAACGAGCTGTTTCCCGATCTGATCGCTGGCCTTGGCGATGGCGTGGCCGCCTTCTGGGCCGATATTGGGCCGCAACTGCAAGCGCGCACGACCTTGATCGCCTTGTCGGAGTTTGGCCGCCGGGTGCGCGCCAATGACAGCGGCGGCACCGACCATGGCCATGGCGGGCTCGGCTTTGCGCTTGGCGCTGGAGTGGCGGGCGGACAGATTGTGGGGCCGTGGCGCGGGCTTGATCCGGCCGCCTTGTTTGAAAGCGAGGATTTGCCGGTTGGCGTCGATTAC
Organism: Hyphomonadaceae bacterium; assembly: GCA_040381035.1. Lineage (GTDB taxonomy): Bacteria > Pseudomonadota > Alphaproteobacteria > Caulobacterales > Aquidulcibacteraceae > REEB506. Next base: position 4,779 of record JBEIHY010000084.1, on the reverse strand, counting down.
CGGGCGCTGATTGGCGAATATTTGGAGCGGCGCTGGGCCTTGTCGCCAAGCTTGGCGTTTCCTGGCTTTGCCGCCCTCGAACTTGGCGTGTTCACTGCCTAGTTATTAGGCGCCTGCCTCCACAGGCGGCTTAGCGCTAGGCGCGCGGTGCGAATTGTGTCGTCATACCGTCACGGACGACTTCGAAGGGGACTGCGTGGCGGCGTTTGATGAGATGTGGGCGACGGCGGGGGCTGCACGGCTGGCTTATAGGCAATTGTCGGCCTGGCTGGCGCGCACCCCAGTTGAAATTCTGGCCGCCAAACGCGAGGAGGCCGAGCGCCTGTTCCGACGCATCGGGATCACATTCGCCGTCTACACCGAAGGCGGCGACCCGGAGCGTTTGATCCCCTTCGACATCATTCCCCGCGCGATCGACGCCGATGAATGGGCAATCCTTGAGCGCGGCCTCAAACAGCGCGTACGCGCGCTGAACGCCTTCCTAGCCGACATCTATGACAAGCGCGAGATCATCGCCGCCGGCTATGTGCCCGAAACGCTGGTGCTGCGGAACCCGGCGTTCCTCGCCGCCATGCAGGGCTTTATGCCGGCCGGCGGCGTCTATACTCATATCGCCGGCATCGACATTGTCCGCACCGGGCCCGATGAGTTCTATGTGCTGGAGGACAATTGCCGCACGCCGTCGGGCGTTTCCTATATGTTGGAGAACCGCTCGGTGATGATGCGGCTGTTTCCGGAGCTGTTTGCCGAAAACGCGGTGGCGCCAATTTCGCGCTATCCGGAAGACCTGCTGCACGCTTTGCGCTCGGTCGCGCCGGAGCGGTGCGTGGGCGAGCCGACCGTGGTGCTGCTCACGCCCGGCCAGTATAACAGCGCCTATTATGAGCATTCCTTCCTGGCCGACGAGATGGGCGTGGAACTGGTCGAGGGGCCCGACCTCGTGGTTGAGGATGCGATTGTCTATAAGCGCACGACGCAAGGCTTGCGCCGCGTTGATGTGATTTATCGCCGGATCGATGACGAATATCTTGATCCGTTGGTGTTTCGCGCTGACAGCGCACTGGGTGTGCCAGGCCTGATGGCGGCCTATCGCCAAGGCAATGTGACGCTCGCCAACGCGCCAGGCGCGGGCGTGGCCGACGACAAGGCCGTCTATGTGCATGTGCCCGACATGGTGCGCTTCTATCTCGGCGAAGAGCCGATTTTGAAGAACGTGCCGACCTGGGATTGCGCCAAACCCGGCGGGCTCTCCTATGTGCTCGACAATCTCGGCGAACTGGTGGTGAAGGAAGTCCGCGGCTCGGGCGGTTATGGCATGCTGGTTGGGCCGCACGCGACCAAAGCGCAGCGCGAGGCCTTCGCGGCCAAGCTGAAATCCAATCCAGACGGCTATATCGCCCAGCCGACTTTATCGCTGTCGACTGTGCCGACCTTTGTCGACGAAGGCATCGCCCCGCGCCATGTCGATTTACGCCCGTTCGTGCTGTGCGGCGCCGATGAGATTCGCATCACGCCCGGCGGCCTCACGCGCGTCGCGCTGCGCAAGGGCTCGCTGGTGGTCAATTCCAGCCAAGGCGGCGGCACCAAAGACACCTGGGTTCTGCGATCGTCCGAACCCGGACAATCGCAGTCTCAAACGCAAAGCCAGGGTCAAAGCCAGAGCCAATCGCAGGGGCAATCGTGATGCTCGCGCGCACTGCTGACAGCGTCTATTGGCTCGCCCGCTATATGGAGCGGATGAACAATGTCGCGCGCCTCTTGGAGGCCGCCAGCCGCATGGCGGGCCTCAGTTCGGCGGCCGAAGAATGGCGCTCCGCTTTGATCGCAGCTGGCTGCGACGAAGGCTTTTATGAAAAGTACGACGTTGCTGATGCCGAACGCGCCGCCCATTATATGGGCTGGGACACCGACAATCCGTCTTCCATCATGTCCTCGCTGGAGCGCGCCCGCGCCAATGCCCGCGCCATGCGCACGGCGCTCACGCGCGACATGTGGGACGCGGTGAACGACGCTTTCCTGGACAGCCGCCGGCTGACCCAAGACAGTTTCAAGCCGGAGCGTTTGCCCGAAACGCTCGATTGGGTGCGCACCGCCTCCACCCGCTATTTCGGCGCCTTCGTGTCGACGATGTTGCGCAACGACATCTACCACTTCACCCAGCTCGGCGCCTTTCTGGAGCGCGCCGACAACACCGCCCGCATCCTGGACGTGAAATATCACGTCCTGCTGCCGAGCTATTCGGGCGTCGGCGGCATGCTGGACTATTATCAATGGACGTCAATTTTGCAGGCCTTCTCCGCGGTGCGGGCCTATCATTGGATCTATAAGTCGGAAGTGAAGCCGTGGAACGTCGCGGACTTGCTGATCCTGCGCACCGAAATGCCAAGGTCTCTGCGTGCCTGTTATGATGAGATTTTGACCGCTCTTGATGCTTTGTCGACCGAGTATGGCGGCAAGCGGGGGGAATGCCATCGCCTCGCTGGGGCGATTGCCGCGCAACTGCGCTATGGCCGCGTCGATGACATTCTCGTCTATGGGTTACATGAATATCTCACAGACATGATTGACCGCACCGCGCTTTTGGGCGCTGAGATCGGGCGGTTCTATTTGCGCTGAGCGACTCGGCGCACTTTGGGTGTTCCAGAAGGGGGCGCTTCGTGCGGCTGCGCATTCGCCATCGAACGCTGTATCGCTATGACCGCCCGGTTGAGCGCGGCGTGCAGCTTGTGCGGCTGTTTCCGCGCCCGCATGCCGGGCTTGATCTGCTGCGCTGGAAAGTCAGCGGCGCCAATGGCCCGACGACCACGCCGCACGAGGACGGCGTTGGTAATCTCGCCGCCTTGATGTCTTTAAAGCCAGGCGCGATGACTGAGGATGTGTTGGTCGAAGGCGAGGTGGAAACCCGCGATATGGATGGTTGGTTGAAGTCAGCCCCCGAAGCGCTGCCGCCGGCCTATTTCCAGCGCGACACGGAGCGCACTCTTGCCAATGACGCGATCCGGGCGTTGTCGGCCGAAGTGGTGATCTCCGCGGACGGCTTGGACAGGCTGTCCGAGATCGTCCGGGACCGGATTGATTTCCGCGCTGGCGAAACCGATTCCGGCACGACCGCCACTGAAGCGCTCGCCCGCGGCGCCGGCGTCTGCCAGGACCATGCCCATGTGCTGATCGCCGCCGCTCGAGCCGCCGGTCTGCCGGCGCGCTATGTGTCGGGTTATTTCTGGCCGGGCGAGATGGAAGAAGCCGCCAGCCACGCCTGGGTGGAGATTTATCTGGAAGAGCAAGGCTGGCTTGGGCTTGATCCGGCCAATCGCCGCCGCGCGGGGGAAGCCTATGTGCGGGTTGCCGTCGGCCTCGACTATGCCCAAGCTGCGCCGATCACCGGGGTGCGCTATGGCGGCGGGGCGGAGCGTTTGACGATCGATGTCAGCGTGAAGCCAGCCGCCAGGCTGCAGCAGTAATGGACTAAATCAATGACATATTGCGTCGGGCTGTGCGTGAAAGAGGGGGCGGTTCTGCTCGCCGACACCCGCACCAATGCCGGCGTCGATAACATCTCGACCTTCTCCAAGCTGCATGTGTTTGAACGGCCGGGTGAGCGGATCGTGACGGTGATGACCGCCGGCAATCTCGCAGTCACTCAGGCCGTGATTGCTCGCATCAGTGAAGGCGGCGGCGAGGCGGAAGAGACCGATACGGTCTTCACCACCGCTTCAATGCTGGCGACTGCCAAGCTGGTCGGCGACGCCGTGCGCACGGTCTATGCCGAGGACGCGCCCGCCATGCAAGCCCAGAGCCTTACCTTTGACGCCTCGTTCATCGTGACTGGCCAAATCGCCGGGCGGCGGCTGCGGATGTTCCAGGTCTATGCCGCCGGCAATTTCATCGAAGCGACCGAAGACACGGCCTTTTTCCAGATCGGCGAGCATAAATACGGCAAGCCCATCCTGGACCGCGTGGCGAACTACGACACGCCGATGGAAGACGCCGTGAAGCTGGCGCTGATCTCAATGGATTCAACGCTGCGTTCAAACTTGTCGGTCGGAATGCCGGTCGATCTCGTCACCATCCGACGCGACGCCGCCGCCGTTTGCGTGCGCCGCCGGATCACCGATGAGGACGCCTATTTCCGTTTGATCCGCGAACGCTGGTCTGATGCCTTGCGCACCGCCTATCGCGATATCCCTGCGCCGCCTTGGCGCGGCGGGGGGTAACCACCAGGCAACGGGAATTGGTCGGAGTAGCTGGATTCGAACCAACGACCTCTACGTCCCGAACGTAGCGCTCTACCAGACTGAGCTATACTCCGCGGCAGCGGGCTTATAGGCGGGCGCAGCTGTAGACGCAACAGGGCTGTTGCATCCCGGCGCGGTCGCCGTTAAACAGCCCGCTCCCGTGTCGGAGCTTGGTCGGCGCGGGACCGCGCTGGGGTGTCGCCAAGCGGTAAGGCATCGGTTTTTGGTACCGACATTCCTAGGTTCGATCCCTAGCACCCCAGCCACTTTTCCTGGTGGATAATAAGCATTCGGGCGGCCGCGTGAGCGGCCGTTCTGCTGCTGTGGCGCCTATGGCCCCCTCGTCAGCGCTGCGCGCGATGCAGGCAGTATTGCGCGCGAAAAAGTCGGCCTGTTGCCCGGCGTGCAAATTTGACCCCTCGTATTGCCTCAGGAAGAGTTGTTACCCTGGGGATCGGCATAATCATGCGGTGAAAGGCAATGCGCTCGCGGCAGTACTGGCGGTGACGGACCGGAAGGCGGGCGTAGCCCGACTGGAGGGGCG
>JBEIHY010000083.1:0-14272 GCA_040381035.1 Hyphomonadaceae bacterium | reverse complement strand
GGAAAACACTCGACATCTAAGCCTTGCCAAATGATAGCATATACGCTATCAATTTTGGACTATGGATCGGGTCGTTATCGACACCAATGTATTCGTGTCCGCCCTGCTGAGCGCCGATGGCGGGGCCAGAGCAGTGCTGCGATTGGCGCTCAAGCGTGGAATCCAACCGGTGTTCGGGAACGCGCTGTTCGCCGAATATGAGGGCCTGCTCGCCTGCGGCCCGATATGGGCGAAGTGCCCTCTGAATGAAGTCGAGCGCGCAACTTTGTTCGAAGCGCTGCTGAGCGTCATCGGCCGGCGGCGTTCCAAAGCGCGCTCCAGACCCCCAAAAGGGGTGGGCGTCGATTTGTCGGAACGGGTGGGCGTCAATTTCCTGGAATGGTGGGCGTCATCAGCCCGGGATCCGCACCTTGCTCACCCCACAAGACGCCGCCGACATGCTCGGCGTCTCCACCTCCACCCTTGCCCGCTGGCGTCAAGAGGCCGGTGAACTGAAGTTCGTGCGCCTTAGCCGCCCGACAGTGAAGTACCGCTATGCTGACATCGCGGCGTTCATCGAGGAACGGCTTTACGTTTCAGCGGCGGTTGCAGTGGCGCAGCTTTGGCGAGATCAATGCCAGCAGTTATATCAATCATGATCGAATAATGGGGTTCGTAATGGCTACCAGCCTTCATGTGCGTAATCTCGACGACGAGTTGGTCGCACGTCTCAAGCGCCGAGCCGCGCGGCATGGTCGCTCGGCCGAGGCTGAACACCGAGAGATCCTGCGGCAGGCTTTAAGCGTAGAGCCCGAAGCCTCTTTTGAAGAGCTTGCCGCTCAGCTGCGTAAGCTCACCGCGGCGAGAGAGCAGACGCCTTCGGAAGAGCTTCTTCGGGAAGGGCGCGACGAACGGTGACAGATCTCGTCATCGACGCCAGCGTCGCGGTCAAATGGGTCGTTCAAGAACCTGGCACGCCGGAAGCCTTGGCGCTGCGAAAAGCAAAGTTGGCTGCGCCCGATCTCATCATCCCTGAGTGCGCAAACATCCTCTGGAAGAAGCACAGGCTTGGCCAACTGACGACCACCGAAGCGTCTGCCGCAGCGCAGCTTCTTGAGCGGGCCGATATGGAGCTTGTCGCCATGGGCGCGCAGCTCCATCGCGCAACAGAACTTGCTATTGAACTCGACCATCCAGCCTGTGATTGCTTCTACATCGCGCTTGCCCTGGACAAGGGCTGTGCGTTCGCCACCGCGGATCAAAGACTGTTGCGAAAAGCACAGCAGAGTTCCCGCAAGGATCTGGCGGCGACCATCCTTGACTTGAAACAGGCGGCCGCTTCGGTTTGAACCTCGCCAGTTCTTGGCCGCGCGATAAAGAGTCTCTCACGAGCCCCTTGACCCGCGCCAGCGATCCCCCGCCAGGCAATGTCGTCATCTGGCGCGGCTTGGCGCGGCTCACCGACATAGAGCTTGGCGCTGAAATTGGCGCGGCGGGATTTGTGGGTCATTGAAAGACGGCGAACACGGTCGAGGCACGGGGGCTGGATGGGCGGGGATGAATGGGTTGGCCTGATCAATCGCGTCTCTGGCCGGATGCGTACGCGCGCTATTCGCCAAGAACGTAAGCCAACTGCGCAAGGAAGAGCTCGTCACGCGGGTTGAACAAGCCCGGCTGGTTGCCGGCCTTGCTTGCCACGCCGGAGCGCGAACCGTGCTACGAACTGACTGCGGCAAGCGTGGCCGCTCTGCACGCTTCGAAATGATGCGCCTTTGGGCTGGCGGTGACCGCGGTCGCGAGATCACTTGATCGCCGGCCCAACTCTAACTGTGCACGGCTTAGTGGGATAGAAAGAGTGGCAATGCGCACGATTCGAAGAGAGTCCGCGTGACGCCTCCAAAGATGGATTCCTGCAATCGGGCATGGCCATACCCCCCCATGACGATCATATCCGCGCCCGCATCATGCGCAGCGCGCATGATCGCATCGCCTTTGTCGGCGCCAAGACTATCAAGATTGCGCAGATCCACTTGCAATCCACGTCGCGCCAGATGCGTCGCGATGTCCGCACCCGGCAATTGTCCGTGCCCACGATAGGCTGGTCGCGCATCGATGGTTCCCACCGAAATGGTATTCGCAGTGTGCAGAAGCGCCAGCGCATCTGCGACGGCGCGAGCCGCTTCACGGCTTGCGTTCCATGCGATGAAAATCTTTCGAAACCGCGGGACAACCGACCATTCTGGAGGCAACAATAAAAGTGGGCGTCCAGATTCCATCAGCACAGTTTCAAGAACGTCGCGACGCAGCCCCGGCGATCCATGTGACGGCCGAACCGCCATCGTCAGATCGCAGTGACGAGCCCGCATGGCTGCACCTTCGCAGAGGGTCAAGGCTTGTCCAATCGCGAGCGCATCCTCGAAGGCGAGGTCCGTGCGCTGCAGTCGAATTCGCAAGTGTCGTTGCGCTTCCAAAGCGTCTTTCTGGACCCGATCAACGATTTCGCTGAGCACCATCCCGCTGCCCAGGCCGTCGCCGACGACGATGGGTTCAGGCAAAGAAAATAACAAATTGAACGCGCAGTGAGCGCCGCGCAGCGCGTCAATTCCCTCCGCAGCTTGGACAACGAGCGCATCGGAGCCATCACCGAATACCAGAAACTGAAGATTCTTGAGGATCATGATTTACACCTAGTCGATCAGTCGACAGACCAATCTAGCCGAGATCCTGGCGCGACCAGTTTGCGCGGGATCAAGTTTGCAAATCGACCGCTGGCTTTTCACAAGAGGACTGTCTGCTGGATTGGAATTAGTGGGACATCAGCACGGCGCAGTTCGCCTCTCGCAGAACCTTCACGGTCGCCCCGCCGAACGCAAGCTCCGACCAGCGGAAATGGCCAAAGCCGCCCATGACCAGAAGATCCGCGCCAAAGCCTTCGACTTCAGCCAGGATCGCGTCCCCTGCCGTGCTCGTGAGCTCGTCGGGCGGCGCAGTGAGAACGGGCGGCTCAACAGCCACGCCATGCATCGTCAGATAGCCTGCCAATCGTGCCAGGCCGTCAGCTCCTTCCCCCTCCATACCTGGTTCTTCGCCAGCGGCGAAAATGCGCACGCCCTCGGCCTTCTGGAGCAAAGGCAGGCTATCACGCACCGCCCGCGCAGCCTCCGGCGTTCCCTTCCACGCAATGACAGCACGCCCGCCCAGTCGCCGCGGGGCCGGCCATGCCGGAAGCACAAGGCACGGGCGGCCTGATCCCATGAGCGCGCCTTGCATAAGCAACGCGTCCAAATGCGTTGATGCGGAAGTCTGCTGCCCGATAACGATGAGATCCGCTGATCTTCCAAGCGATGCGGCCACGCGGGATGCAAAGGCTGCCTCCGCCGCGAGCAATGATAGCCGCACCTTGTCGGCCGAGCTCATCAGGGCATCGCGCAAAAGATTGAGCTGCTGCTCGGCTTGCGCCTGAGCGTGCGCACGGCTTTCATCATACGCGCCAGACATCATTGCAGCGCCGTAGCCATAACTCCGCATGGGCGCCAACAGCGGAACGTAAACGTTCAGGCGCGCCGCCGAGGATGTCAGGCAAATCTCCCGCGCGCTGAGCGCGCGCGCGATTCCTTGAGTTGACCCATCCGCAAACACAAGAACATTGAGCCACTCTATCATTGAAACCTCCTTCAATCTTTGCTTCAGGATGCCTTGAAGGGCATGAGCGCGTCGCCCCGCTTGGTGTCGTCTTGAGACCCCACAACGCCAGCAACGCGACGGGCGAACACGGAGCACCGCCCCTCAAGCCGCCTTTCGATCAGGTCTGCCGTTTCGATCAGCACGCCACTCCCGATCATCGTCAAAAATGCCGGAGACCGTCGCTGCCGAAATATGTCCCGGTGTACGGATCGAATGACTGATATCTTCGCGCGCAATAGGCGATCCACGCAGGGTCGTTCAACCGCGTGGTTGCGTTGGCTTGGTGCTCCTGGCTATCCACCACCGCGGCGCCGAGCGCGAAGCCCAAAAGTGTTTCCAGCACCAGACCCGCGGTCGCATCATGCTCGCTCGCGTTATGGCCGTTGCGACTCAACCATTGTTCGCGCAGTCGCCACTCTCTATCGTTCCAGTTCGGAGGGGGCCTGTTGCGATCTTCCCAACGCGGATAAGGAACCGGCGGCTCTCGAAACTCGTGTCCGGGCGGCGGCGCGCGCCGATTATCCCAGTAGGGATATGGCTCAGGCGGCGGGTCGCCGCGACGCGGATGGGCCAGTGCGGGCGCGATCGTAAGCCTTGTCGCCAGAGCCAGCGCAGCAAAAACCTGAAGGGCGATCTGCAACATTTCATTCTTCCTCATCTTCGATTTTCAGCGACGCGACGCAGCCGCACGGGATTGCCACGCCTCGCGCGGGCTCAGTCCGCGCGCTCACCGTGGTCGCGCATCCTTTTTAGCCATTTCTCGCGCTCCGCCGCGTTTTGCCCGTCAACGCCGCCGATGAATGTCTCGTGGATCGGCGCGAAGCCCGCCATGCCGAGAATAGCGCTCTCGAAACCCCGCACGCCATGCGCGCCAAAGACGAGACGATATGCCTCGGCCGGCATGCCCATCGTGACGATCACGCGCGCAGAGCGCCCCTTGAGCATCTTGCGCGGCCAGCCTTTGTCGCTGTGCGCAATGGCGAATTCCGCGCGTGCAAACTGTTCGAAGAACGCTTTCACGGTCGCCGGCATCGTGCCAAGCCAGAGCGGATAGACCACGACGATATGCGTCGCCTTGAGCACCGCACGCTGCACCTCTTGGACGGCCGGCGGTGCGGGCGTAAGGAAGTCTTTCGGATCGTGCAGGATGGGCGCATCGATCGCGCCGAGATCAAATCGCGACACCTCATGACGCGCGGCGTTTGCGCCTTCCGAATAAGCATCCGCCAAGGCGTGGCAGAAATGGGCGCCATTGGGGTGGGGATGGCCTTGCAGGACGCAAACATTCGCAAGCATGGGCAGCTCCTTCGCTTGCTGGTTTGCCACATCCAGGAGTGACCTGCTTGATCGGCATCAACTCACCCGGGCCGACATCGTCTAAGGCCAGCCGATCGGTTTCAGGCGGGTTTCCAAATGAGCACAAGGAATCTGGACGCGCTTTTTTGGCCGGATACGATCGCGTTGATCGGCGCCAGCAATCAAACCGGCTCCGTTGGCGCCGTTTTGGCGCGCAACCTCCTCGGAAGCGGCTTCAAGGGCGCTATCTGGCCGGTCAATCCGCACGAAGCGACCGTCCAAGGCGCGCCGAATTTTAAGTCTCTGGCCGAATTGCCTTCCTCCCCAGATCTCGCGGTGATTGCAACGCCGCCGGCCTCTGTGCCAAACCTGATCCAAACTTTGGGTCGAATGGGCTGTCGCGCTACGATCGTGATTACAGCCGGCGACAACAACTTTCGCGCCAACGTGTTGGATGCCGCCCGCCCGACGCTGATGCGTCTTGTCGGCCCGAATTGTCTCGGTTTTCTTTCTCCCGCGCGTGGGATAAATGCGAGCTTCGCACACATGCTGCCGCAATCCGGCAGCGTGGCCCTGCTCAGCCAATCCGGCGCGATCGCCACTTCGATGCTCGATTGGGCGACGGGTCACGGCATTGGCTTTTCGCATATCGTATCGCTCGGCGACATGGCCGACATCGATTTTGGCGATCTGCTGGATTTCCTGGCCCAAGACGCTGCGACCAGATCGATTCTCTTGTACGTTGAGGCGATTACGTCCGCGCGCAAATTCCTTTCTGCCGCAAGGATCGCGGCCCGCGCCAAGCCGGTTATCGTCGTCAAGGCCGGACGAGGAGAGTCAGGCGCACGTGCGGCTGCTTCGCATACCGGCGCGCTGGCAGGCTCGGACGCGGTCTATTCCGCCGCCTTTCAGCGCGCGGGCCTGCTGCGCGTCGACACCTTGCGCGAATTGTTTGACGCAGCCGAAACGCTGGCGTGCGGCGCGCGTCCGATTGGAGACCGGTTGACGATCCTGACCAATGGCGGCGGGCTCGGCGTTATCGCTGCCGACGAAACTGAACGACGGGGCGTGCGCTTGGCGCCGCTTTCTCAAGCGACCATGGACGCCCTCAACACCAGCATGCCGCCCAACTGGTCGCACGCCAATCCGGTCGACATTCTCGGCGATGCGCCGGGCGCGCGGTATAGCGCAGCGCTTGCGGCCCTCCTCAAGCAGTCTGAGCAGGACGCCATGCTCGTGATCAATTGCCCAACAGGCGTCGCCGACACGCTTGAGGCGGCGCGTGCAGTCATAGCAAACAGGAATGGTGCGCCCGGCCCGCCATTGCTGGCGTGCTGGATGGGCGAAGCGACGGCGGCCGCGCCGCGCGAACTTCTGCGCAATGCAAAAATCCCTACCTACGAAACCCCTGAAGACGCGGTACGCGCTTTCCACCATCTCGTCGAATTTGGTCGCAATCAAGTAGCACTCATGCAGATTCCGGAACCAAGCCAAACGCCTTTGCCTGCCCAACGCAGTGCCGCGAAAGGCGTAATCGAGAATGCATTGACGCAAAAGCGGGTATTGCTCAACGAGATCGAAGCAAAGTCGGTGTTGGCGGCCTATGGCGTGCCTATTGTTGAAACGCATTTCGCCGCCGATGCGGTCAGGGCGGCAGAGATTGGCGCGAAAATCGGCGCCCCGGTGGCGCTGAAAATCGTGTCCCGCGACATTACGCACAAGTCCGACGTCGGCGGCGTGCGGCTCAACCTAGAGGGCGCGCGCGAGATTGAAGCCGCGGCGGTGGCAATGCTTCAGCGAGTGCGCCGCGCTGCGCCAACGGCTCAGATCGACGGCTTCACTGTCCAGGCGATGATCTCAAGACCGCAGGCACACGAACTCATTCTCGGGATAAAGGAAGATCTAGCGTTCGGCCCTGTGATCATGTTTGGCCAAGGCGGCGTCGCTGTCGAAGTCCTCAAGGACAGTCAAATCGGCCTGCCGCCGCTCAACTCCGTTCTCGCGCATGCGATGATCAGCCGAACGCGCGTCGCCAAGCTTCTGGCGGGTTATCGCGACCGGCCGCCCGCCGATATTCGCGCTGTCGCGGGCACGCTTGTTGCGTTGTCGGATATGATCGTCGATCTGCCGGAGATCGTGGAACTCGATATCAATCCTCTGCTCTGCGACGCCGCAGGGGTCATCGCGCTGGATGCGCGCATTGTCGTGCGGCCAGATCCGCAGTCGCCCAATCGCCTCGCCATTCGCCCTTACCCGTCGAACCTCGCGCGCGACCTTACCTTAGCCGACGATACGGTCGTCAAATTGCGGCCAATCAGACCCGAGGATGCCGAACGGCTCGCGGAGATGGGCCGCCGCACAAGTGCGAATGATTTGCGCCTGCGCTTCCATGGCGTTGTCCACCAGATCGACGCCGCCACAGCTGCACGTCTGACGCAAATCGATTATGACCGGGAAATGGCGATTGTCGCCATTGCCCCCGACGCGAGCGCTGTTGGCGTGGTGCGGATCGTTTTCGATCCGGATTTCCAGTCCGGTGAATATGCCGTCATCGTGCGGAGCGACTTTCAGCACCTGGGTCTGGGGCGCGGCTTGATTGACGAGATCGCCACCCATGCGCGATCGCGCGGCGCGCAGTGCATGTGGGGCGACGTCTTAGCTGAAAATCGCCGGATGATTGAATTGGCGCAAGAATGCGGGGCCGAATTGTTTCGCGTCGCAAGCGATCCAAGCCTCGTGCGCACCACATTCTTCCTCGGCAAACGCATGTAGATCTCAGCAGAGCGCACCGACCATCTCCGGGAGATCGGCCATCGCACCGACCGACATGATTTCTGGGCGCAGCTTGCAGGAAGCCACCGATCGGCTCGTGGAATTCGGGCCAAACACGCTTCCACGGCCAAACGGACGCGGCCTGCCCCGCATTGTCGGCAAGACACTCCGCGAGCCGATGTTCCTGCTTCTGATCGGCGCGACTGCGCTTTACTTTGTTCTGGGCGAATTGGGCGAAGGCCTATTCCTGGCCGCGGGGGCCGGAGCATCAATTTGGCTGGTCATCTTTCAGGAAGCGCGGTCGGAAAGGGCGCTCGCCGCGCTGCGCGATCTCGCCCAACCTTCGACGCACGTCATCCGCGATGGCGCGGTTTGCCTGCTCGCTGCTTCGCGCCTCGTTCCTGGCGATGTGATTCTGGTGAGCGAAGGCGACCGCATGCCCGCTGACGGGCTATTGATCGCCGGCGAGATGCTGCGCGTGGATGAATCGACCTTGACTGGCGAATCCGCGCCGGTGACCAAACGGATCGCGCATCCCGATGAGACGCAAACTGAAGTCAACGCGCTCGCGGCCGATCCCAGTCCGCTTCTGCTTGCCGGGACGTTGATCGTTCTGGGGCAAGAAACCGCGCAGGTCAGTCGCACGGGGGCCAAGTCAGCGCTCGGGCAGAGTGGGGCAAGCCTTGCCGCCATCGACAAGACGCCAACACCGCTGCAACGCGCGGCTGGAAAACTGGTAGCGATCCTTGGGCTCGTCGCTCTTGGGTTCTGTGGCGTGGTTGCCATCGCCTATGAGGTCCTGCGCAGCGATTGGATTGGCGGCGCCTTGGCTGGCGTCGCTGTGGCCATTGCGCTCATTCCAGAATAGTTCCCGATGGTGCTCGCTATCTTCCTGGCGCTTGGCGCTTGGCGTCTGGCGCGGCGGCGCGTGCTGGTTCGGCGCAGCGCCGTCACCGAAAGCCTCGGCGCCTTAAGCGGCTTATGCGTCGACAAGACCGGCACATTGACGGGCAATCGTATGGAGGTTGCGCGGGTCTGGACGCCTGCGGGCGTCGATAATCTGCAAGGCGGACAACCATTGACCCCAGAATCGCAGTCCGCGCTCGACGTCGCAGCCCTCGCCTGCGCCGAGCGGCCAACCGATCCGATGGACCGCGCAATTCGCGCCGCCTGGCAAAAAGTAACCGCGAATGAATTGGTGCGGACCTGGCCGCTGCGTGCCGATCGGTTGGCTGTGGTCCAATGCTGGCGCCGAGCCGATGCAGATTACCTCACCGTCGCCAAAGGCTCGCCGGAGGCGATCTTCGACCTCGCGCGCCTCACCCCGCCGCAGGACGATCCCGCAGGCGCGCCATTTCAATTCATCGGCTTGATTGGCTTCCTGGATCCGATCCGGCCAGACGTTCCGGCTGCGCTGGCGCAAGCACGATCAGCGGGCGTCAAGGTCTTTATGATCACCGGCAATCATCCCGCCACGGCCCTCGCCATCGCCCGCGCCGCCGGCATTGATATGACCGCCGGCGCCCTCATGGGCGCAGAGCTTGCAGACATGCCATCGCCAAGCTTGCGCCAACGCCTGCGCGATGTGCGGGTCTTTGCGCGCGTCAAGCCAGAGCAGAAACTCCAGCTTGTCGAAGCCTTGAAGGTGGTGTCACGCGCCATGTGAAATTGCCCCCTCGGCGTCACGAGGAATTGCCCCCTCCCTGACACTGGAGGAGTGCGGCCGTGACTAAAGAGCGAATCACCGAAGCCACCCGGGAGACCAACGATCCGCGGGGGCAAGCGATGAAGACGCCGGACGACGTGGAGGAGATGCTGCGGCTGAAGGCGTGCGGCTGGGGCGTCAAGCGCATCGCGCGCGAGCGGCGCATCTTCGCGAATCTGCGCAAGGCGTTGACCTATGTGACGGCAATCCATGTGCCGATCGCTGGCTTGGCGCTGGCCCCCATTCTGATGGTTTTCCCGCCGCTTCTGCCGCCGATGCATGTCGTGCTGCTTGAACTGGCGATTGATCCAACCTCCGCACTGGCGTTCGAAGGAGAGCCAAACGCGGACGACGCAATGCAGCGCCCACCACGCCGCGCCATGGAGCTGTTGTTTGGCCCAAAGCAGATCGCCATCGCCCTGCTGCAGGGCGGCGTCGTGTTTTTGGGCGTGATCGGCGTCTATGCCTGGAGTTTATCTATTACGCCGGAGCCGCAGGCCCGGGGCGCTGCGTTTCTGACGCTGGTCGGCGCCAATCTGACGCTCGCATTGATGGATGCGATGTGCGCCGAGGGCCGAATGTTTGCGCCTCATCGAAAGACCTATTGGGCGATCGCTGCGGGTTTGGCGCTCGCCATGGGCGCCATTTTCAGCGCACCGCCATTGGCCGCGATGTTTCGCATGGCATTGCCCGATGCGCCGATGCTGACGCTTGCAGGAGCGACGGCGTTTGTGAGCGGCGCCTGGTATTGGGCCCTGTCGCGCATATTCGCGGGCGCATGAGCCTGATGTGATCGCGCACGCGGTTCCTGCTCTGCTGGCATTAGGCGCTGTGATCAGCCAGTTCCGCCAAGACGACGATGCGCAGCGCTTCGGCAAGGCTGCCAACCGCCAGACGCTCCATCATTCGGGCGCGGTGAATTTCCACTGTGCGATGGCTCAAGCCCAATTCGTGGGCAATGATCTTGTTTGGCTTGCCCTCAGCCAGGAGTTCGAGCACTTCCCGCTCGCGTGCAGTGAGACCAGCGACCCTATGGGCGGCGGACGTAAACCGCGGATCGGCGCCTTCCAGCTTTTCGTCGTTCAGCTGGGCGTGCGCGCCTGTAATCGCTGCAAGGAGAACATCATCAGAGAATGGCTTCTCAATGAAATCGAAGGCGCCGCCCTTCAGCGCCTGAACCGCCATCGCCACATCGGCATGGCCGGTCATCACGATCACGGGCGGCGAGGTAGCCGCATTCCGCATGCGCGTTAGCAGCGCCAACCCACCCATGCCAGCCATGCGCACGTCAGTCAGGACGCACCCCCGCGCGCCTTTGGCGTGCGGCGCGGCGGCGAGGAATTCTTCTGCGTTTGCAAACGCCTCCGCCGTCAGCCCGGCAGAGGCGAGCAGCGCGACCAGCGAGGCGCGCATGGCCGCATCGTCATCGATCACCCATACTCTGGGCGCGTTCGCATGCATGGCTCACTCCAATCGCGCCACCCATACCAGAACTTCAGGCCGTGGGGAGCGTGAAAACGAAGCGCGCGCCGCCGGCCGGAGAGTTCTCACCGACGAGGCGTCCGCGATGGTTTTCAACGATCGTCTTGCAAATGCGTAATCCGATGCCCATCCCGCTACCTTTCGTCGAGACGAAGGGGTCGAAAAGACGCGCCTGAATTTCAGGATCAATGCCTGGTCCGTTGTCTTCGATCGCCACCTGGACGAGTTCCGGGCTGATGCGCAGCGCCCTGATCCAGATCGTCGGCGCCCCATCCTGCGCCTGCGCGCGCATTGCTTCCTGCGCGTTGCGGACCAGGTTGACGACAACCTGCTGAATCTGAATGCGGTCCACCAGAGCATCGCCGAGATCAGGCGGCAAATCCCAGTTTACCGCCGGCTTTACGCTGCCCGCGGCGACCGTCGCGAGTTGGACGGCCTCCTTGAGAAGATTCGCCAGAGGCTCCGGTCGTCTCTCGTCGTCTTCTCTGATGAGAAATCGACGCAGACCGTGGAGGATTTGGCCCGCACGGACCTGTTCAGAAGCGGCTGAGGAGAGGGCTTGCCGGGCCTGCTCGTCGCTATCCCCTCGCTCCAGGAAGCGCCGGGCGGCATTCAAGAAGTTCGCCGCCGCCGACAAGGGCTGATTGAGCTCGTGCGCGATCGCGGCGGCGATCTCGCCCATCGCGCTCATCCGACCGGCATGGAAGAGATCCGCCTGGGCGGCGCGCAGTTTCGCCTCCGCCTGGCGGCGGTCGCTCAAATCGCGCAGAAAGCCGACAAAAGAACGCCTCTCACCGCTGTGCGTTTCGCCGATATAGAGTTCAGCTGGGAACACCGTGCCGTCCTTGCGCCTCGCCTCAACTTCTCGGCTGGAGCCTATAATTGCAGCGTGTCCCGTGGCCACATAGCGTTGGACATAGCCATTATGGCCGCCGGCATGTTCGCCCGTCATCAGCATCGCCACATTACGCCCAATCGCCTCCTCGGCGCTGTAGCCGAACTTGCGTTGCGCAACGGCATTGAAGCCGCGGATAACGGCGCGATCGTCGATCACGATAATCGCATCTGGGCCGGTATCGAAGATTGAGCGCCGCGCCGCCTCGCGCTCTGCAAGCTCTTCTTCGATGTTCCTTTGCTCGGTGATATCGGCCACCGCACCGACCTGATGGATGGGCGTCGTCTTGCCATCGGAGCACCTCCGGAAAAGGGTTTGACCACTCAAGCATAGCCAGCGCACCGCGCCATCGGATCCGCGTATTCGGCCTTCTGCCGCTACGCGCCCAGCGTCCGCCCCCGCACGTGCGCGCGCCAAAGCGGCCTCGAACGTCTCGGCGTCCTGCGGCTCAACGCGCGTTCGCAGCTCAGCGACGCTGATCGGGGCCCGATCGAACGCCAGGCATTCCGCCAGCGACGGCGACAGCCACACCTGGCCGGAAGCCAGATCAGCGACGTAAGCGCCAACCAAAGCCGCCGCGTGCGATTGCTGAAGCGTGTGTCGACAGTCCTGTATCGACTGCTCTGCCGCCTTCAACGCGGTGATGTCGGCATTGTCGATCACCAGCCGCTGCAGCGCACCGGCCTCATCGCGCTCCAACCGGCAGTGCGCGCGCATCCATCTGATCGCGCCGTCCGCCGAAACAAGCCTGAAAGTGCGTTCAAACGCTTCGCCGTCCTCAGCCGCGCGCGCAATGTCCGCTGTTAGGTCGGCCCGGTCGTCAGGGTAAATTGCTTCAAGCCAGCTGTCGGGAACTGGCGCCGGCACACCATCGGACAGACCGTAAAGGGCCTGAAATTCGTCGGTCCAGCTACGCTGGTCGGCGACGACGTCCCAGTGAAACGTGCCTGTGGCCCGCGGAGCAAAGACTTGTTCGAGCCAGCTCAATCCCGCCCCACCGGACGTTCCCGGCAGAGTTCCATCGGGCTCGAGGGCGCCTGGCCGCAGCTCTCGGGCCAATGTGTCGCTCCTGCAAGTGGCGGGCGCCGCCGCGATCACGGGTGACGCGCCGGCCAGATGCGCCAATTATCTAGCCCCTCTTTCTGCACAAAGCGAGAGCAGCTAGGCGGCCCGTCCGACGTCGCCGTCCCGGTCCCCGCCGGCGATGCGGCGCAGACTGTTGAGGTTTCGCACCCGAAATTGATGCGCATCGACGAGCTCAATCACGCCCATCCAGTCCAGACGATGCAAGCCGCGGCTAACTGTTTCCAGCGTCAGCCCCAGATAGTCCGCGATATCGAGGCGCGACATTGCGATGCGACGGGTTGCGGTGGCGCCTGCCGGTTCATTACCGACGATCTCGGCAAGGAAATCGGCGACCCGCTCATGCGCTGTCAATCGGCTCAGCCGCAGCTGACTGCGCTCGCCATGAATCAACTTCCGCACGAGTTCGCGGACCACGGCAGTCCTGATCTCCGGGTCTGCGCTCGCCTCCAAGGCGCAACGCGGCGTGCTGATGACAATCGACGGCCCAACGGCTTCTGCGGAGTACCGATAGGCCTCAAGCACAGCCAGTCCGAGCAGGTCACCCGGCCCCGCGAACCGGCAAATGTGGCGGCGCCCATCTTCTGTCATCTGGAAGCAGCGCACCAAGCCGCGAACGACTTTGAATACCCGCGTCGCTGGATCGCCCTCTAAGAAGAGGCGCTCATCGGCTTCAAGCCGTCGGGACGCTCCGCTTATCCGCCAAGAACCGAGCGTAAACTGAGTATCGCGATCCGCTAGCGGACTGCTCGCAGGTTGCTGGTGGTTCGTCTGCCGCATGGTGCAATCTCCAGATGATATCCGCCGCCCGTCTCGATTAACAGACACTCTACGACGCAAAGGCGCCAGTACGTAGATGTACCTAACAGGCCGCCGAAATAGTCCAGGCGCAAGGTGGAATTTGCCCCGAGACCTGCGCATATATCGATTTGATCGCGATTTTCCGGCACTTTCGGAGGAAGTTTGCCGCTTTGGGGCGATTTTGCGCGGTGCCCGGGCTTGATCACGCTGCTGCGAGCAGCTTTGGCAACCGGATCAGCTTGCATGCAGCGGCAGTGAGCGTGAAGGTCCAGGCGACACGTTTGTGGCCCTTGTGTCGGGTCTTGCGCATGCCGCCGCATGTCTTCATCCGACCGAAGCATTCTTCGATCCGTTTGCGGACATGTTGGCTGACGTCATAACCAGGGTGACGGGTCGTGCGGCCATCAATGGCTGAGCGCCGGTTCGTTGTGTTTTGCGCGACATGAGGCGCGCCGCCCAAGGCGCGAACTCTCGCCACGAAGTCCGCGACGTCATAGCCCTTGTCCGCCCCCAAGGTTACACGCGCGCTGCGTCGTGACCGCCGCGCAAGCATTGCGAGCGCTGCGTCGCGTTCT
>JBEIHY010000082.1:0-14677 GCA_040381035.1 Hyphomonadaceae bacterium | reverse complement strand
GCAACCTCGTCGAGCGCTTCTTCAACAAGATCAAGCATTACAGAGCAATAGCGTGCCGCTTCGACAAACTGGCGAACACTTTTCTGGCTGGCGTCATGCTCGTTTGCGTGGTCCTGTGGCTCAACTGACGACACGCCCTAGGGCCATCCCTGCCCAGACCATACACTGACGGACCGCCGGGCCGCTCAACAATTTCCATTCCGGCCTTCCTTACCCATCGGGCGGGTGATCGCCGAAACGGCCAGTAGAAGTTTACGCTGGCATCCAGCTACGCATCCACGAAGCGCCGCCGCCTTCAGGCAGCCCATTGTGGTTTCGCTGAGCCAAGCTCGCACGCGGGTGATCGCCAGATCATTTTTAGCTCGCCAACCTGCAACGGCGATTTAAGTCGCCGTGCGGCCCCCCATGGAGTTTGTTCTAGAGAGGCGGCCCAGTCATCGTCCGAAAAGGTTAGGTCCGTCGGCTCAGCGTCTTCCTGCTGATGCGCCGCCAAGAGTTCTGCGGTCCGCGCCAACGACAATTTAGCATCTGAGACGGGCTCTTCGCGTTCAGAGGCCACGAGAGCTCGTATTACCGCAGCAGCCATCAGGTAGCCCGTCGCGTGATCCAGCGCCTGTACCGGCAAAGGCGTCGGCTTGATCGCGCGCGCCCACATCATTCCTGCGTCAGCGATTCCGCTGCTCATCTGAACTAGGCTATCGAATCCTCTGCGCCCTGCCCACGGTCCAGACCAACCATACGCGTCTAGGCAAACCTCGACCAAGTTTGGCGCAATGCTGCGACGCCATTCTTTTCCGATACCCAAGCGCTCCAGCGCGTCTGGCCGATACCCGTGCACCAAGACATTGGCTTCGCGCAGAAGTCCTTCAAATATCTGTCGTGGTCCGGTATCGCGCAAATCAAGTGTCGCACAAGTCTTGCCAAGAGTGATGTCGGGAACGACATTGGGTTCGTCCCAGTCGGGCGGATCAATCCGCAACACGCTGGCGCCAAATCCCGCCAGAGTTCGCGTCGCTACGGGACCAGCGAGCACGCGCGTTAGGTCCAAAACACGCAGTCCTTCGAGCGGCGCTCCGGTCGTCGCCGGCTGCAGCCTTCGTTGAATTCGACGCGGATTCGTCCACGCGACAAGCGGTTCGCTCGCGACCGCTATGCCTTGCGGGTGCGCCTGCCACTCGGCGCGACTTCGCATCAAAGCGGCCACACCACCCGCCTCCACGATCGCAGTTTCGAGATCGTTACCAGTGCAAGCGGCGACCGCTGCAGCAACGGCATCACGTTGCGGCGCGACGCCGAGCACCTTGCAGGCCGCCTCTCTGTGATGTGGCAGGTTCGTGTGGAGTTTGATCCAGCCATCCTTGGTACGATAGTCGCCGGCAACCGCGTCCCAGACTGGCGGCAGACTCCAGCCGACAGGTTCAATCGATCGCGCAAACCAAAGTGATGCCAAGCGCTGGTCGACGACCACAGGCTGTGACTCTTGCTTTGAGTTTCGCGCGCCGATCAGATCCGCAATCGCGCAGCCAACGGCGCCAATTGAGTGCACCGCGAGGTCCGACACGCGATACCGCGACTTCCATCGGTCAGTTCTATTGGTCTCAAAGTTGGAACTTAATCCAAGGACTGACCGAATTTCACGCACTTCAACGAACTCCGTTCACTCAGCCGTCGCCTCATACCTGCCTGGCCGCAGCGCGCGCAAACAAGAACCGGCCCCTGCGACCGGCCTTTCAGGGCCAACTATGCTCGGCCTACAGCAGAAGCGTCAACGGCTGTTTTAACATCAGTTTCCAGCCGCCCGAACCGGAGAGTTCTGCCCCGAGCTGTGAATTCGGCGCCTGCCGCCAACGGAAACCAGGACACGACGTTCAGAAGGAGAGAGCGCCCAAGCCAGAACCGGAGAGGCCTCGCCCAGAGGGGACATAGGGGGCCTGACCACGGACACCGCTAAGGAGAGAAACTCGGCGGCCGAAACGGGCAAGTTATCTCCGAATCGGGCCTTCGGCGCGTTGGGCGCTGCGGCTTTGCAGCAGAAGCGGGCAATGGCGATGTGCATGGCTTGTGAAGGATTGCGCCTCTTTCCGGCGCGTGAGGTGATATCTTCGAACTCATCAAATAAGAACGCTCGCACAAATAATGCCGGACGCAAGCGGGTAAGGCCATTTCCGCGCGGGAGGTAGGGGCCGAGTTTACGTCCTATCCCAGTTCAACTCTGCGATGGCACGTGACAAGTCCTAGCGTTTCGCCAGTTCACTCATTTTGATGACGTGACTTGAAACTTGGATGCATCCCCGCAACGCCAACCGGAGCGCTTTGAAGCTTCCGAAGCGCGATCCCGCATGTTCTGGACGAGGGCGCGGCCGCCCGATCGCCGAAGATCGCGTGGCATGATCCGCGGCGCCAGCCGTTGACTGCACAAATGGCATTCTGTATGCCATTTTCTCCACGGCACTCGTTCTTCCTATGGCGCTTGCAGTCATGACTCCGTCCTTGGGTGAACCTTTGAAGCTGTTGGGCGCACCGGGATCGCCCTATACACGCAAGATGATCGCGCTCTTGCGTTACCGGCGAATACCTTATGCGATCATTTGGGGCGGTCATCAGAATCCGCCGCCTGGATTGCCTTCGCCGAAGGTGAAACTCCTGCCGACCTTTTACTTCCCGACAGATGCGGGCGATCTTGAGCCTGTCGTCGATTCCACGCCGATTATCCGCCGTCTTGAAGTAGAATATGGCGCTCGCTCCGCGCTGCCCGATGATCGGGTTCTCCTGTTTCTTAATGATCTGATAGAGGACTACGCTGACGAGTGGCTGACAAAAGCCATGTTTCATTATCGCTGGCATCACGCGGTCGATCGCGACCATGCGGGCCCTTTGCTGATCTATTGGTCGCTGCCGCTTGCGCCGCCAGAGGACGCCGAAGTTGCCGCCACAAGGATCACCAAACGCCAAAACGACCGTCTCTACGTCGTCGGATCGAACGACGTGACCGCGGAGACAATCGAGGCCAGTTACAAACAGTTTCTCTCTGTGCTCGATCATGTGATCCGGCAAAAGGGCTATGTGCTTGGAAGCCGACCCTCTTCCGCGGACTTCGCCATTTATGGGCAATTGACTCAACTCGGTATTATCGAACCGACGTCCGCCGCCATCATGTCGCGTCACCCGCGCGTGCGCGCCTGGCTTGACACAATGGAGGATATGTCAGGGCTTGACCTCTCAAAGACCAGCTGGATGTCACGGGAGGAGGCGGAGACAGCGTGTCGCCCGCTCCTGGCTGAGATCGGGCAATTTTATGCGCCATTCCTGCTCGCCAACGCCGCTGCGGTTGCAGCCGGCGCAGCCAGTTTTGACACCATCATTGACGGCCGCCGGTGGACGCAGCCGGTATTTCCTTATCAGGCGAAATGCTTGGCCTGGATCCGCGAAAGTCACGCGGCATTGTCGCTTGCTGATCGCGCAGTGGCGGACTCGATCCTCGCCGGAACAGGGTGTGAAGCCATGTTTGCGGGGCGCGCGGCATGATAAAGCGCGCTCTCATTGGCCTTTTGGTTGTTGTCCTTGCAGTCGGCGCGGGCGCGTGGCTATTTCGCAAGGAGCTTATCCTGTTCGCCATCACGAACGCCGCCAAGACCGACAAAATTGCCGCCTATACGCCCGTGACATGGGCGCAAGGGCCAACGGCGCCGATCCCGAACGACGCGGCCAAAGGGCAACGGCCGCCCAATATCATCTTCATCCTCGCCGACGACCTGGGCATCAACGACATTTCGACGTTCGGCGTCGGCGTCGCTGGCGGGCGCGTCAAGACACCCAATATTGACCGGCTCGCCGCGGAAGGCGCCGTGTTCACGCAAGCCTATGCCGGCAACGCAACCTGTGCGCCTTCGCGCGCCATGATCATGACGGGACGTTACCCCACCCGAACGGGGTTTGAGTTTACACCGACGCCGGATGGAATGGGGCGTCTTGTCACAATGTTCCAGAACCCGAAGGCCTCTGGGCTGCCGCCGGCGCGCTTTGACGCAAAGCAGGCGGAGGCTGCGCCACCCTATGCGCAACAGGGATTGCCAGGCTCCGAAGTGACCATTGCTGAGGTCCTGAAAAGCGTCGGGTATCACACGGTCCATATTGGGAAATGGCATACGGGCCTTGGGCCTGAGTTCGGGCCCAACGCGCAAGGCTTCGACGAAAGCCTTCTGATGGCGAGCGCGCTCTATCTTCCCGAAAACCACCCAGACGTGGTCAATGCGAAGCTTCCGTTCGATCCTATCGATAAGTTTCTTTGGGCGCGGATGCAGTATGCCGCTTCATTCAATGAAGGGCCTTGGTTCCAGCCAGGCGGCTATCTGACAGACTGGTGGACCGATGAGGCGATCAAGGTGATCAAGGCCAATCGAAACCGGCCATTCCTCCTCAAACTCGCCCACTGGGGCGTGCATACGCCGTTGCAGGCGACGCGGGCGGACTACGATGCAGTCGGCGAGCTCGGCTCCGAACGCCTGAGGGTCTATGCCGCCATGGTCCGGGCGCTTGACCGCAGCGTCGGGCGTATTCTGGACACGCTAGCGGCGGAGGGGCTGGCCGACAACACACTGGTTGTTCTAACCAGCGACAATGGCGGCGCCGGCTATATCGGCATTGACGACGTGAACGCGCCCTATCGGGGCTGGAAGATGACGTTCTTTGAAGGCGGCATTCGCGTGCCGCTCTTTATGAGTTGGCCCCGTCGCATCGCGCCTGGAACACAAATAGCTGCCCCGGTCGCGCACATCGATTTGATGCCAACCTTCGCCGCGGCCGCGCAAGCCGCTTTGCCGAAAGGCGTGGTAATCGATGGCGTCAATTTGCTGCCGTTCGCCGCCGGCGAAAGCCCGCAGGAGCAAAGGCCCCACCAAAACCTCTTCTGGCAAAGCGCATATTATCGCGTTGTCCGCAGTGGCGATTGGAAGTTGCAGGTGACCGAACGGCCAGCGCGCACGTGGCTGTTCAACCTTGCGGACGATCCCACTGAGCAGCGCGATCTGTCAAAGGAAAACCCTGCCAAGGTCGCTGAGCTGCGGGCCCTCCTTGAAGATCACCAAGCCAAGGCGCGCCCGCCGCTCTATCCACATACCATCGAAGCGCCTGTGGCGATCGACTATTCTCTGGCGAAGCGCACGCCAGAAGGCGCGGAACTCATCTTCTGGCCGAATTGAAATCACGGCGCAGGCGGGTCTCGCACGATCCGGAAACCAATATGGCTGGCGGAGAAATCGATTTCATGTTCCTCGCGCGCGGCAGGTCGAAAGCGGCGGCAATAGTTGGCCGAGCACAGATGTGATCCGCCTTTAACCACATGCGTACCGGCCGCCGCGGGCGTGTCGGTCCACTCCCAGACATTGCCGATGAGATCGTGGATGCCGTTACGGTCTGGCGCAAAACAGCCCGCCGGCGCCGCGCCTGCAAAACCATCGTCTTCGGTGTTTACGACCGGGAACGCGCCATGCCAAATGTTCGCGCGCGCGCTTCCATCCTGGGCGACAACGCCAGACAACGGATCTGCGCGGTCATGCAACCCGCTCCAAGCGGCGTATTCCCACTCGACTTCGGTAGGCAGCCGGGCGCCGGCCCAGGCAGCATATCTGCGCGCATCGTTCAGCGACACGTGGACGACAGGGTAGCGCCCAAGTCCGGCAATCGTTGATCCAGGTCCCGTGGGCGTTCGCCACGTCGCACCGCGCACAAGACGCCAATGCCCAGGCGCGACACGGGTAGGCGCTACAAAAACAGCTGAGCCGCCGCCAGGCGCTGCACGCGCGGCGGATTTCTCCGCATCGGTGACATAGGCCGTCGCCGCGACGAAAGCAGCAAATTCATCATTGGTCACTTCGTGCGCAAGAACGTCAATCGCAGCCACATGGAGCCTGAGGGTCGGCTCTTCGTCCGGGTAAGCGGGTTGAAATCCCTTCACGAAACCGCCGCCCGAGAGCGCAATCATCCGATCACGGATCAAGGCGAACGTCTCACAGGACCTCACCTGCAGGCCCGCAGGTGGCTTTTCGGTGCACGCCGAGACCGCCAGGGCAAACGCAAGGGCGAGCAATGACCGCATCAGAAATCAGCGAGCAAACGGTCAACAGTGAAGATCATGACTTCGCCCGCTTCCTTGACGGACAGTTTCTGATCTTGCCGCATCCGTCGCCAAGCCTGAAATCCCGTCGCCATCTCCAGCGCATGGAAAAGCTTTGAATTGGCGATGATCCTGGCGGGCAAGACCTGCTGCAGCGTCTGCCGCTCCATCCGCACAAAACGCTCGTAATCCTGCATCAGGTAGGCCGACGAAAAACGCCTCAAACTTCCTGCGACCTTATGCGGCATGACACGTTCAAAGATCTCGGCGCGGCGCGCGACCAGTTCGTTCAAGCGTTCCCGCCACGTCTTGCCCCGCAAAGGCCGCTGAAGGATCGGTTTGACTTCCGCTTCAACGATCGCCGACATCTCACGATAGAGCGTGTCCATGTCGTCGAAATGCCGGAAGACCGTGCGCAAGCTTACGCCGGCCGCTTCAGCCACACGCGTAGCGCTGGGCGAGAAGTCTCCTTCGCCAATCAGGGCGTGCATCGCCCTGACAATTTCGGCGCGGCTTCGGCTCGATCGCAGACGACGCCCATCTGCTGATTCTGATTCGTCCGCCGCTTGTCCAGCCGATTGGGCGCCCGCGCTGCCCTTCATTCTCAAAAGCCTCCCGCTATCAAGCCCAACCGCTCCCGCGTCCTCTTGCCTAGCGAATGATACGATAGGCCACTTCCGTTTGGGTTGCAGGGGCGCTCACCAGAAGCCCATCAACGCCAACGCTGAGCTTCCCTTTGAACAGTTTAGGCGCATCGCCCAGGAACGCCGCATTGAAGTAGCGCGTCGGCAAGGGCGGCACAATGTGATAGAGAATGAGGTGCTTTACCCCTGCGGCCTGCGCCGTTCTTGCCGCCTCAGCCGGTGTGGCGTGGTACCCCTCGATGTCCGCCAGTATATGGGCAATGTGCGCTTGCCCCCGTGCGCGGTTGGCGCCAGCGATCGCGCGCACCATTTCAACGTTCAGCGCTTCGTGAAACAAAATATCTGCGTTCTTGCTGGCGGCCGCCAATGCGGCGCTCTCCTTTGTGTCGCCGCTGATGACGACGGACCGGTCTTTGTAGTCAATCCGAAAGCCATAAGCTGGCTTAACCGGCGCGTGATCAACAAGGATCGCTGTGATCTTGAGCTGATCAGCTTCAAGGATCACCCGGGTTGGTTCTGCTGGCGTAAGCGGTTCGATCGCGACGCCGCGCGCGCCGAAGCCTCTGGGATCTGCGATTTCCGGGCCGTGATGGGCGGTGCGATAGCCCGCGTCGATCCGATAGGCCTGGTTGAGACCGGCGGCAACCTCTTCAACGCCCTCAGGGCCCATGATGGGCATAGGCTCGCGGCGAGACCCGCCAACCCAGGCCTGAAGCAACAGCTCCCCCAAGCCGTCAAAATGGTCGGAGTGGAGATGGGTGAGATAGACGCGTTCAATCCGACCCATGGGAAACCCCATGCGAGCCAGCCGGCGCGCACCGCCCGAACCCACATCAACTACAAAAACGTGTTCACCCGCCACAACGCCCAGGCATGGCCCAGCGCGGCCAGGATCCGGCATCGGCGATCCGGATCCACAGACGAACACATGCAACCCGTCCGGCAAAGTCGCCGTGCGATCTATGCCCGCGGCCGCATTGACGCCCCGCATGAACAAGGCCGCGCCAATCTGGCGCTGGAACATAAGGGCTGCGCCTATGGCGACCACGCATAGCGCTCCGACCAAGAGGAACGTCCTACCAAGCCACTTCATAAGGTTTCTCCTCCGGTGGCGCGCGCGCTCAGCCTTGCGCCGCCGTCGCATCAGTTCCGCTTCACTCAGCATACGCGACGTCACCGCCGAGGTGAAAGCCGACATTATAGACTTGACAGCTGAGCGCCCACTTTCGCTTTCCCGCTGCTCAGTCCTGAAGGAAGCGGAGGCAGATGCCGACCGCACGCGCATTGGCCTGCGCTTCTGACCGCAAGAGGGCGCCGCTCAAAACGAGGGGGCGAACATGCGTGCGCATCAAACCCGCCAAATCCGAATCGCGACGCACATGCGGCGCAACAGCATCAAACATCTTTTGCCCCACAACATTGAGGCGGCTGCGACAGGTTTGTGCTTCTGCAGCATTTGCAAAAGCTGCCTGCGGCAGCGCCGCCAGCGCCAACGCCGCCACTGCAAAGAGACGCTTACGGAGCTTCATACAGGCCTTCTCCTCAAGAATTGACGTGCGCAATGATGCCGACGCTGGCGGGAACTTCGTTGCGCACCAATTCCTCGAACGCCTTCGCCACCGCGATTGCGCCGACTTCTTTGCGGACACGCATCACAGCCTGCAGCTCGATTGAGATGCGCGCCGCTTCAAGCGCGGCGCGGCGGACCACCTCGCCTGGCCCCCATTCCTGTTCGCGCTTCATGAGTTGGGCTGGGGCGAAGAAAAAAGTGTGCGCAATGACGCCGCCCTCGCCGCGAAATCGTGGCGCTTCCCAGTGCGTGGCGCCGACTCCGGTGCTTACTCTCAGGTTAGAGCCGAAATGCTTGTGGACGGCCCCGATCACCTCGGCATTGCCGGCCATATCTACAAAGGCTGCGGGCGAAGCGGCGTCGAGAGCGCCGATCTCGTCATAGGTTTTGACGTCATCACAAACGCCAAGCGCGCGGACAAAATCCAGATTTTGCGGCGAGGTCAACCCAACAACACGCGGACGCGCGGCGCCGACGCGCATCAACAGATTGCATAAGCCGAGAGCGGTTTTCGATGACGCGCTGCCCACGATCACTTGCTGAGCGCCGAAGAAGGCGTTGTCGGCCAGATAGTCACACAGGAGGAAGGATGTTGTGAAAAGGGGAAACAGAATACAGCGCGCGTCTTCAAGCGCCTTCATCTCCGGCGGGTCACCGCCGGTGCGCTGGTAGGTATTGTAGATCGCGGGCAACGCGGACCTGTGCGCCGCGCCATCATTGAACGATCCCGCAGCGATCTCGGTGGGTTTCAGCACGATATGCGTGGCCATGGGCAGCAATCCCCAGATGCGTTCGCCCGGCGCCAGCGCATCACAGCGTGACTGCACGATGTCCGCAAAGCCCCACACGGGCACGATGCCCCACGGCTCTTCCACTGGAAAAAATTTCCAATAGCCGATCATTGCGCCCGAAAGCGCATAGGTCACGTTGTTGGCGGTGAGCGCAAAGCGTTCAACAGAGGCAAGCACTTCCCCCTCCGCCAGATCGGGCAAAGGTCGTGACGAGATCCGCGTCTCGGAAAACGCCTTACGACGCACTTCGACCTGCACCATGTTCACAGCTTATCTCCCCACACTTCCAAATGGTTCTGACGCAAAACCCGCCTTGACGTGCGCAAAGTCAGAAGTTCTCCAAGACCCGTCTCATCCAGCAGCGCCTGCATCAATGATTTCTGGCCGGACGCAGCGCCGTCGTAGACGTCTTGAATTTTTTGCAGGAGATAGAGGCGGTAGGGCATCACGCCGACCCGGATCGTGTGCCCGCGCCAATCAAATTCCACGTCCCCGATCCGCCGTTCCTGCACCCGATCGAGACCACTGCTTCCGGGCTGCAAATCCGGACGCGCCGCAAGCCACTCGTTTGTGTACGCCACAAATGCGCGCACTTCCGGCAAGTAGTCTTCCGCAACAAAGCGCAGCAACGCCTTCAGCGTATCGGGCACGGCGTCGTCCGGGAAGAGCGTTTCGGCAGGGCCGCCATATTCGCCGGCGTCCTGATCCTGTCGATTCATCCGCTCGCTCCAGCGCCAGACACGATGGGCCTGGTGCTGCATGAGGTGCGCTGGATAGGGATCGCGTGCAAGATGCGCGTAGAGCGGCGCGATCAGCCCGTAATCGCCCATGGTGGGGCGTCCGCCAAGCAGGAAGGGCGTTGCAGCGAGATGCGCGTCAAAGAGATGCAGGAATTCCGCATACGAGGTTTCGACGGTGGGAATGGTTTCCGGCATGACGCCAAAACTTGCCATCGCACGACGCATGCGATGGCTCGCCATATCAAATATGCCGGCGCGCACGTCGGCGGGCGCGCCGGTTGGCGCCAGCGACGCGGCGAAATCCTCGCACAAAAACGGGCGGTTCACGTCGTCGAAATCCCAGCGATAGTGCATCGCCGGCCGCAGCAGGCCTTCCCCGCCGAACAGTTCAAAGATCTGGCCAATCAGCGCATGGCGCGGCGTCGTCGGAAAAGCGGGATGGCGGGTTCGGCCTTTGGCCTCGAAATGGGCGATGATGTCGGAACCATCCTGGATAAGCGCGCCGTCAGCGTCTTCCAAAACAGGAATGATCCACCGGCTGATTTTCGGCACAATCTCCTCACGAAACCGCGCCTCGCCCGCGGCGCAATTCGTGAAGGCAATGCCTTGCTTGATCAGATAACTGCGGGCTTTCCCGGTGTAGAGAGAGTTGGGCGTGCCCCAAAGTCGATACGTCATGTCTTGGCGTTCCGCAGTGCAAGAATGAGGAAAAGCAGTCCAAGCAAAACGCCGACCGGACTGCCAAAATGCTCCGGCGGGCGATGCACGCTGTCGGCGCCTTTCAAGAACCACGCGTCGATCGACATCAGCGAGCGGGCGAGGATCACAGCAAGAAGGCCAAGCGGGACGAGCGTGCGGTACCGCAGGGCGATAACGAAGAGCAACACGCCAAATGAGATTTGCAGCGCGCCGAACCAAGCAAACACGCCGACAATCGTTTCGCGCCGCGTGGAGAGATCAAGCCCGCCGATGACGCCCGCTCCGCCATCAGGGAGGAAATAGTGAATGCAACCGGGAACGAACTCGATCACGCTGGCAAGCATCAAGAACCAGGCGGATATCTTCGCGCCACGATAGTCTGCATTGGTGCTTGGGGGGAACAGGGACATGGTGATCAACTCCGCCTCGCTCAATCCAACCTGTGTTGCGCAAGCGGGATCGGCTCATTTCCCGCATCGAAACGATGGCCTTGCGGTTAGCCAAGAAACCGTGTGATGCGCGCCACCAATTCGGCCGGCGCATCTTCTTGAATGAAATGGCTGGCGCCCGCGATGATCTGGTGATCCTGGCCCTTCGCGCCCTTGAAATACTCCTGCGCGCGCTTCTCCCAGCCGCGCGCCACCGGATCGAGTTCGCCGAACAGCGTCAAAAACGGTTTCTCGAACGCGGCGAGGCGCGCCCAAGCTTCGCGATTGAGAGGCGCGCCTGGATTGTCGGTCTGGACCGCAATCAAAAGCGGAAACTGGATAATGCCGGCTTCGAATTCGTGCGTGGGAAACGGCGCACGGTAGGCGGCGATTTCAGCGTCTGACAAGTTCGCGACCATGCCGGCGGTCAGCATGTGCCATGGGAACTCTGTCGCATCGCGCATCATGCCGACCCACATTTTCATGAAGTCGCTCTCGCCTTCGCCAAGCGGAAGGCCTGTATTGGCCGCGATCACACGGGCGAAGCGCTCTGGATGCAACGACACCAGGTATATGCCGATTGTACCGCCCCAGTCCTGACAGAACAGAGTGATGTTCTTCAGGTCCATCGCGACCAGCCATTGCAACATCCAGTCGTAGTGGCGCGCAAGCGTGTAGTCGGATTTCGCCGCCGGCTTATCGGACCGGCCACACCCCACAAGATCCACCGCGATCACACGACGGCCCGTCTCCAAAAGACCGGGGATCATTTTGCGATAGAGGAACGCCCATGTGGGATTTCCGTGCATAAGCAGGATCGGCTCGGCGTCGCGCGGCCCTTCATCGATATGGTGGATGCGGATCTCCGTCCCATCCGCGTCGTGCACAGTCGTGTAGTGGGGCGCATAGGGAAAGTCGGGGAGGTTATCGAAGCGGTCGTCCGGCGTGCGCAGAATTTTCATCACGTCCTCCAGCAGTTTGATTTGGCGCTCAGCTCTTCAGCTTCAGCAGCCACGTGATCTGCGCCAGCGCCGCCGCGACGGCGAGCAGCAGCCCAACCCAGGCGACGGGGCTCGCCAGCGCCAACAGCTGCGGTCGCGTCGGAAACGAGTAGGTGTTGGGCATCGCCGCGAACTTGAAATCATGCGCGCCCGCGAAACGGGGATCGGCGACAAGCATGGCGAGGTCACGCCGACTGCGATACCGCATGTAACCGACAATCGTCCAACCCGGATCGGCCTCAACGCCCCAAGCGTCGAAATAGCCGCCGATTTTGCGCGCCACCACAGCCGGGTGGCCGCCGCGGGCGAAAAGCGCCGGCATGAACATTTTGGTGTAGCCCTCAAGTACTTTCGGGGCAGGCGCGACAACGCCGTCCGGGCCCTTCACATCGCCCGGCGCGACGCGCACGAGATTCAGCATGAAAAATTCGCGCCCGTCGTCGGCCTCCAGAAATGCGCGCATCGTTTGGATTTCGTTTCGGCTGTTGGCGCCAACACCGCTCGCCTCCAGGCGCTTCATCAGCACGTCAATTTCGGCCGGCTTCAGCGGACCGGCCCAATTCACGTACCAGCCAAGAAAGGCTGCATAAAAGAGGGCCGCGGGAAGCCAAACAAGGAAGGTCTTCATCGGTGCAAGCTCTTCTGGTGATGACACTCAATATGTCATTATATGGCGTCCTGGTCAATCACAGCAGGGGCGCGGCGCACGCGTCCTAAACTTCGATGAGCAGCTTGCCTTCGTTGGCGCCGGTAAAAAGCATGTCGAACGCCTCGGGGAAGCGCTCGATCCCCTTAACGATGTGCTCACGAAATTTGATTTCGCCAGAGGCGCGCCACTGGCTCAGAGTCAGGAAGGCTTCGGGGGTCCGATCAATATAGTCGCGCATGGTGAACCCTTGCATGCGGGCGCTTTGCGCCACAAGTTGCAGGTAGTTCGAAGGCCCCTGCACCGCGTCCATGTCGCCATATTGCGAGATGCCGCCGCACACCACGATCCGTCCACGGCGATTGATCAAGCCAAGGGCTGCGTCCAATGTCTGTCCGCCAACGTTGTCGAAATAAACGTCAATCCCATTTGGCGCGGCGGCTGCCAATTGATTGGCGATGGCGCCTGCCTTGTAGTCCAGCGCAACATGGACCTTGATTTCGTCGAGCAGGAATTGGCGTTTGTGTTCGCCGCCGGCGATGCCAATCACGCGGCAGCCCTTTATCCGCGCAATCTGGGCGGCAATCGAACCGACCGCGCCAGCCGCCGCAGAGACAACGATCGTCTCGTCTGCAGCCGGGTTGCCGACATCGAGCATTCCGAAATAGGCCGTAAAGCCGGTCATGCCGAGGCCGCTGAGATAATCGCGCGGGGATGCAAGACGCGTGTCAATTTTTCTAAGGTTGCGCGCAAGAAGAACGGCTTCGGACTGTACGCCGGTAAAACCTGTCATCCAATCGCCAACCTCAATGCCGTCGCTGCAGGACTCAAGCACTTCGCCAACGCCAAAGGCGCGCATTACTTCACCAGCCTGGACTGGTGGCATGTAGCTGCGTTTCGGCGTGATCCAACCGCGCATGCCTGGATCAGCGGAGATATGACTTATTCGAAGCCGCACCTCGCCTTTCTGAACAGGCGTCAACGGATTACGGGTCAAGACAAATACGCCGTCCATGTTGGCGTCCGAAGGATAACGCGCCAAACAATATTGCACGGGCCCGGCCCACGACTCGCTCATCAGCGCCCCTTATAATGACACGAGCAGTGCCAATATATGTCTTGGTCATGCGGCGCAAGAGGCCGAGGCGTGAACCACGCGGCCGAAATCGCGAGTCGTCGTTGCGATGGGGCGCTTCATCTTTGCCTTGAGGTCTTCCGCCGAGCGCTGCATGCCACAGCGGAAAGCAGGCGAAGAATGTCCTGGATGGGTAGCGCCCCGAGGCGTGGTGTAAATTCGACCTGAGGAAGGTCATCGTGCGCGAATCCGTCGAGGTTGTGGTTGCGAACTCCAACCAGAAGGACCTCACACGATGACCGAAGACAGATTGGCTTTATTTGAGCTGATTGACCAGAGCGCAGACAACGACCTGGTGCGCGACATGCTGGCCTTTGCGGCCGGACGCATGATGGAGATGGAAGTGGAGACGCGCACGGGCGCGGCTCCCGGTGCCCGCTCCACGGATCGCAAGGCTTACAGGAATGGCTACCGCGAACGGGCTTGGGACACACGGGCTGGCCGGATCGATCTCGACATCCCGAAGCTGCGCAAGGGAACCTACTTCCCGTCGTTCCTGGAACCGCGCAGGACGGCCGAGAAAGCGCTGACAGCCGTTATCCAGGAAGCCTACATCAAGGGCATCTCCACACGCGCCGTCGATGACCTGGTCATGGCGATGGGCGGCACCGGCATCTCGAAGAGCCAGGTGTCGCGCTTGTGCGAAGAAATCGATGAGCGGGTACAGGCCTTCCTGAACCGCCCGATCGAAGGCGAATGGCCCTATCTCTGGATCGACGCCACCTACATCAAAAGCCGGCAGGGAGGGCGTATTGTCTCCACCGCTGCGTTAGTGGCTGTCGGGGCCAATGCCGAAGGCAAGCGCGAGGTTCTCGGGCTTGCGACGGGCGAATCCGAAGCAGAGCCCTTCTGGAAGGACTTCCTCAGATCCCTCACAACGCGCGGCCTGCGGGGCGTGAAGCTCGTCATTG
>JBEIHY010000081.1:0-14919 GCA_040381035.1 Hyphomonadaceae bacterium | reverse complement strand
CGCTTATGGCCCTGGCATCCTCGATCTCGCCCACCAGCCAGACGAATATGTTGGCATCGACGACATGGTGCAGTCGGCCAAAGTGATGGCGCTGGCGGCGCTGCGGCTGTTGCGGGGCGAGCGGTGAGGGCTTGGATTGCGACTTTGGCTGTGGCGCTTTTGGCTGCCTGTGCGCCGGCGGCAAAAGCGCCGAACACGGACAATGTCTTGGCCATCGGCATGGCGCTGGAGCCGCCGGGCCTTGATCCAACCGCGGGCGCCGCCGCGGCAATCGATGAAGTCGTTTATGCGAATGTGTTTGAAGGTCTGACCCGCATCGGCCCCAATGGCGAGGTGAAACCCGCGCTCGCCCGCGCTTGGACGATCAAGGATGGCGGGCGCACATATCGCTTTCAGCTGCAGCCCAACGTGACCTTCCACGATGGCGCGGCCTTCACCGCCGAAGACGTCGTATTCAGTTTGGATCGCGCGCGGGCCCCGGTTTCGAAAAACGCGCAGAAGGAGTTTTTTGAGCCGATCGAGGCTGTGAAAGCGCTCGATCCCTTGACCGTAGAAGTGCGCTTGAAGCGCCCGGTTGGGGATTTTTTGTTCACTATGGGCGTCGGCGACAGCGTGATCGTTGATCCTGCCAGCGCAGACACCAACGCCACCAATCCGGTCGGCACCGGGCCGTTTCGATTTGCGCGCTGGCAGAAGGGCGTGGCCATCACGCTGGCGCGCAACCCGTCTTACTGGGGCGCGCCCGCTGCGCTCGATGGCGCGCGTTTCGTTGTCGTGCCCGACGCGTCGGCCGCCTATGCCGCCTTGCTGGCCGGCGACGTACAAGGCTTTCCCGATTTCCCCGCGCCCGAATTGCTCAGCCTGATCGCCAAAGACAAACGCTTTCGCATCGCCATCGGCACAACCGAGGGCGAAACCATCTTGGCGATCAACAATCAGCGCAATCCTTTCACCGACAAGCGTGTGCGCCAGGCCATTGCGCTTGCCATCGACCGCAAGGCGCTGATTGACGGCGCGATGTTTGGCTATGGCGTGCCGATCGGCAGCCATTTCGCCCCGCACAACGCCGCCTCTATTGATCTGACTGGCCTATCGTCGCACGATCCGGCGCGCGCCCGCGCGCTGCTGACTGAGGCCGGGTTTCCAAACGGCATCGATGCATCGCTGCGCCTGCCGCCGGTTGGCTATGCCCGCCGCGGCGGCGAAATCATCGCAGCCCAGCTCGCCGCCATTGGCGTTCGCGCCAAGATCGAAAACATCGAATGGGCGCAGTGGCTGGAGCAGGTGTTCACCAACAAGGATTTCGATCTCACCATCGTGTCGCACACAGAGGCCAACGACATCGGCATTTATGCCCGGCCGGATTATTATTTCGGCTACCGCAATTCCGCTTTCGACGCGCTGATGGCCGAGGTGAACGCTGAGCTTGATCCGGCCCGCCGCACTGCGCTGTTGCAAAAGGCCCAGCGCGTGATCGCTGAAGATTACGTCAACGGCTATCTCTTCCAATTGGCCAAAATCGGCGTGTGGGACGCCCGCATCGAAGGCCAATGGGTCAATTCGCCGATCCAGGCCAATGACCTGACGGGTGTGCGTTTCAGGGCCGTGGGCGCATGATCGGCTACCTCGCCCGCCGCGCCGGGATCCTGGCTGTGACCTTGCTGGTCGCCAGCCTTGTGATCTTCGCTCTCGTTAATGTGCTGCCCGGCGATCCGGCGCGCTACATGATGGGCTTGGAGGCCGATCCGCAGGCGGTGGCCGCCTTGCGCGCGGAGCTTGGCCTCGATCAACCGTTTGTGGCGCGCTATTTCAAGTGGATCGGCGGCTTGTTCAGCGGTGATCTCGGCGTCTCCTATACCTACCGTACGCCGGTCGCAGAACTGATCGCAGAGCGATTGTCCGTATCCGGACCATTGGCAGTGCTCTCGCTGGCGCTCGCTGTGGCTGTCGGCGTTCCACTCGGTGTTTGGGCGGCGGCGCGGCGCGGAACGTTTGTCGATGCCGCCATCATGGCCGCCAGCCAGGCGGGCATCGCCATTCCCAATTTCTGGTTTGCCTTGCTGTTGATGCTGGTGTTCGCTGTTGGCCTCGGCTGGGCGCCGGCGGGCGGCTTTCCTGGATGGCAAAGGGGGCTTGGCCCGGCGCTTGCGGCGCTGACATTGCCAGCGATTGCTTTGGCGTTGCCGCAAGCCGCGATCCTCGCGCGCGTCATGCGCTCAAGCCTCATCGAAACGCTGAGCGAGGACTATATCCGCACCGCCCGCGCCAAGGGCTTGAGTGAAACCCAAACCCTGCTGGCCCATGCGCTGCGCAATGCCGCCATCCCGGTGCTGACGATTTTGGGCCTGCAGTTTTCGTTTCTGTTGGCGGGCGCCGTGATCATTGAGAATGTGTTTTATTTGCCTGGTCTCGGCCGGCTGGCGTTTCAGGCGATTCTGCAGCGCGATCTTATCGTGGTGCAGGGTGTCGTTCTCATATTGTGCGCGGCGGTGGTGCTGATTGCCTTCCTTGTCGATGCGCTTTATATTGCGATCGATCCGCGGCTGCGTCGGCCGTCTGCAGGCGCGCCGACATGAACGGCGCGCGCCCGCTTTCACTTGTCGCCGGCGCCGGGATTTGCCTTGGCATGGCGTTCTTCGCCTTGGTGTCGTTCGTTTGGACGCCGCATGACCCGACCGCCATCGTGGTGGAGCAGCGGCTGCTCGCACCGTCTGCGGCGCATTGGTTTGGCACCGATCATTTCGGGCGCGATATCTTCTCGATGGTCCTGGTCGGCGCCAAATCCTCCATCATGGTCGCCGCGGCGGCAGTTGCGGTGGGCCTGGGCCTTGGCGCGCCGCTGGGATTTCTCGGGGCCGCTGCTGGCGGGTGGATCGACGAGGCCGTGATGCGCGTCAATGATCTTGTCTTTGCATTTCCGGCTTTGCTTTTGGCCATTCTGCTCAGCGCTGCTTTGGGGCCAAGCGCGCTGAACGCCATGATCGCGATTGGCGTGTTCAGCGTGCCCGTGTTTGCCCGGGTTGCGCGCGCTGCGGCCTTGCCGCTGTGGCGGCGTGACTTCGTTGCGGCAGCGCAGCTTGCCGGCAAGTCGCGCTGGGCGATCACCTGGGCGCATATCCTGCCGAATGCAGCCGCCCCGCTGATCGTTCAAGTGTCTTTGCAGTTTGCGCTGGCGATCCTGGCGGAAGCCGCGCTCGCTTATGTTGGTCTTGGCGCGCAACCGCCGCAGCCCAGTTGGGGCCGGATGCTCGCCGAAAGCCAGACCTTTGCCGCGCTTGGCGCATGGCAGGCGATCTTTCCGGGGCTTGCGATCTTTTTGTCCGTACTCGG
Source organism: Hyphomonadaceae bacterium (assembly GCA_040381035.1). Lineage (GTDB taxonomy): Bacteria > Pseudomonadota > Alphaproteobacteria > Caulobacterales > Aquidulcibacteraceae > REEB506. The sequence goes on along the minus strand of JBEIHY010000081.1, from coordinate 11,589 downwards.
ACTAAATCTTCTGGGCGATGGACTGCGCGATGCGCTGGATCCAAAACTTGCGGGGCGGGCGTCATGATCCCGCTCTTGTCCGTTGAGGCGCTGACACTGCGGGTCGACGCAGCTGAGGTTTTACGCGGCATTGACCTTCAAGTCGCCAGCGGGGAGATCGTGGCGCTGGTCGGGGAGAGTGGCAGCGGCAAATCCCTCACGGCGCTGTCGATCCTGCGGCTGACGCCGGCGGGCAGTGTGCTTGGCGGCGTGATCCGCCTGGGCGATGTCGATCTGTTGACGCTCAACGAGCGCGCGATGTGCGCGCGGCGCGGAGGTGAGGTCGGTGTCGTTTTTCAGGAGCCGATGACGGCCCTCAATCCGCTCATGACCATTGGCGCCCAGGTGGCGGAGGCGGCCCGCAATGGCGGGCTGTCACCGCTGGCCGCAGCCGCAGCGGCAAACCAGGCGCTGGCCCGCGTCGGCCTTGACGCTGCAAGTCTTCCGCATGATCGTTACCCGCACGAATTGTCCGGCGGTCAGCGCCAGCGCGTCGCCATCGCGATCGCGACGGTGCGCAATCCCAAACTGCTGATTGCCGATGAGCCGACCACGGCGCTGGACGTCACCACCCAAGCCCAGATTTTGGCGCTGTTGGCGGGTCTTGCGCGTGATGATGGCGCCGGCCTGATTTTCATTACGCATGATCTGGCGGTCGCGGCCACGATTGCCGATCGGATTGTTGTTATGCGGCAGGGGCAGGTGGTTGAAGAGGGTCGCCCGGAGCAGATTTTGCGTGCGCCGAAAGATCCATACACGAACAATCTCTTGGCCGCCGCCGCGTATCTGCCGCGGCGCAGGCTGGCTGATCGCGGCGAATGCGCCTTGCGCGCGGACGCGGCGGTGGTGGCCTATAAGAGTTTCACGGCCGTGAAAGGCGCAACGCTCGCTGTTCATGCGGGCGAGACGGTGGCGGTGGTGGGCGAGTCGGGGTCCGGCAAGTCCAGCTTGGCGCGCGCGATGCTTGGCTTGCAGCCGCTGAGCGGTGGCGGCGTGCGGATTGGCCCTTTTGATCCAGCGCAGACGCGCGGGCGGGCGTGCGATCCAATGCGGGCGCTTGTGCAGGCCGTATTTCAAGATCCCTATGGCAGCTTTGACCCGCGCTGGCGTGTGGGGCGCATCATCGCTGAACCGCTTGGATTGCTCAATCCCGCGCCCGATGCGGCGCAAATGGCTGCGCGGATTGGCGCGTTGCTGCAGCAGGTCGGGCTTGCGGCCACGGACGCCGCCAAGTTGCCGCATCAGTTTTCCGGCGGCCAGCGCCAGCGCATTGCCATCGCGCGCGCCCTGGCGACAGAGCCGCAAGCTCTTGTGTTGGACGAGCCGTTGTCGGCGCTCGATGTTTCGATCCGCGCCCAGGTGCTCGAGCTGCTGAGCGATCTTGCCGAGCGTTTGCGGCTTGCGGTTTTGTTCATCACGCATGATTTGGCGCTTGTTCGCGGGTTTGCCCATCGGATCGTGGTGATGAAAGCGGGGGAGATCGTGGAGGCCGGCGAGACCGAAGCGATCTTTGCTGCGCCCCAACACCCCTACACACAGGCCTTGCTCGCAGCGACGCCAACGATCGCACAGGCCCTCGCAGGAAGGCAGGCGCCATGAGCGATATTCCGGTTCTGGACTATGCCGATAAGGTCTTTATCGATGGCGCGTGGCGGAAGGCGCGCGATTGGCTTCAGGTCGATGACCCTTCGACGGGTGCGCCTTTGGCCAAAGTGGCGCGCGGTACTTCGGGTGATATTGATCTGGCGGTTGCTGCAGCGCGGGCCAGCGCGTGGGGCAGGTTCAGCGCATTGGAGCGTGGCCGCATGCTGGCGAAGATTGGCGCTGCGGTGCTTGGCTATGCCGATATGCTTGCTGAGCTGGAAGCGCGCGATGTTGGCAAGCCGTTGAAACAGGCGCGGGCCGATGTCGTGGCTTTGGCGCGCTATCTGGAATTCTATGCCGGCGCTGCGGATAAGATTGGCGGCGAGACGCTGCCCTATATGGATGGCTTTACGGTTTTGACGCTGCGCGAGGCGCATGGCGTCACCGGCCATATCATCCCGTGGAACTATCCGATGCAGATCATCGGCCGATCCGTTGGGGCGGCTCTCTGCATGGGAAATGCTGTTGTCCTCAAACCGGCAGAGGAAGCGTGCCTCACGGCATTGGCGTTTGCAGAGATTGCCCATAATGCAGGATTGCCGGCGGGTGCGCTCAATGTGGTTCCTGGCTTGGGAGAGGAGGCGGGGGCTGCATTGGCGGGGCATGGCGGCGTCGATCACGTATCGTTCACCGGCTCTCTGGCGGTGGGGCGGTTGGTTCAGACTGCGGCGGCGACACATGTGCGCCCGGTGACGTTGGAACTTGGCGGCAAGTCGCCACAGATTGTCTTTGCCGACGCCGATATCGCGCGGGCGCTGCCGTTTTTGGTCAATGCGGTGATCCAAAATGCCGGTCAGACATGCTCTGCCGGTTCGCGGGTGCTGGTTGAGCAAGCGATTTATCCGCAGATCAAGGCGGCCCTGGCCGAGCGGTTTTCGGCGCTTGTGGCTGGGCCGGCAATGGTTGATTGCGACTTGGGGCCGGTCATTTCTGCGCGGCAGAAATCCATAATTGAAGCCAAGTGCGCGCAGGCGGATCGCGAGGGGCTACATTTGTTGGCGCAGGGGCGGATTGCGGCCGATGCGCCGGCGGGCGGGCATTATGTGGCCGCCAGATTATATGCCGATATGGCGCCAGATCATCCGTTGGCGCGGGAGGAAATCTTCGGCCCTGTGCTCTGTGTGATGCCGTTTGCCAATGAGGCTGAGGCGTTGGCTTTGGCCAATCAAGTCGATGGCGGTTTGGTTGCAGGCGTTTGGAGTGCCGATGCGGGCCGTCTGATGCGCATGGCGCGCGGATTGGAGGCTGGCCAGGTGTTTCTCAACAATTATGGCGCAGGCGGCGGCGTTGAGTTGCCGTTTGGCGGCGTCGGGCTGTCGGGCCACGGGCGGGAAAAGGGCCTTGAGGCGCTTTATGGATTTTCGCGCTTGAAGACGATCGCGCATTGGCACGGTTAGCCCGTGTTCGGCCTTTAGCGAAAGGGAGTGGGATATGCGTTTGGCTGGCAAGACAGCGATTGTCACTGGCGGGGCGTCCGGGTTCGGTTACGGGATTGCGGCGCGGTTTGCAGCAGAGGGCGCTGCAGTCTTGATCGCCGATCTCGATGGCGAGAAGGCCGCGCTTGCCGCTCGCCAGATCGGATGCGCTTGTGTCAGCGCCGATGTTGCCACCGAAGATGGCGCAAGCCGGATTGCGCAGGCGGCCCAGGCATTGGGCGCTTTGGATATCCTGGTGAACAATGCCGGCATTGGCCACACGCCGCAGCCGCTCGACGGCTTGCCGGTGGAGGCATTCGATCGGATTTTTGCAGTAAACGCGCGCAGTGTCTTTCTGTTGGCGCAGGCTTTTGTGCCGGCGATGAAGGCGCGGCGAGCGGGCGCAATCTTGAACATCGCCTCAACCGGCGGCGTCAGCCCGCGGCCGAATTTGACCTGGTACAACGCTTCCAAGGGCTGGATGATCACCGCCACCCGCGCGATGGCGGTGGAGCTCGCGCCGTTTAATGTGCGGGTAAATGCGATCAATCCGGTGGCCGGCGAGACGCCGCTTCTGTCGACTTTCATGGGCGCAGACACCCCCGAGATCCGAGCGAAGTTCCTGGCGTCAATTCCCATCGGGCGGTTTTCCACGCCGGAAGATATCGCCAATGCCGCGCTTTATCTGTGTTCGAACGAAGCCAGCATGGTCACCGGCGTGGCGCTAGAGGTTGATGGCGGGCGCTGCATCTAAACGGGCGTGAACAATGCGCGGGTGCGGTCGGCGCGCGCCTGGGCGGCGAGCGCTTCGGGATCAAGCCCGGCTTTGCGATAGACCCCGGCCAGCGCACGGTTGAGGGGCGCGCCGTCTGGATCGAAGCGGCGACGCTGTTCCAGCATCTGCTGGGCGGCGCTCAGATCGGATTGCTTCAAAAGCGCATCGAGCAGAATTTGCTCAAACAGATCGCGTTGGGCGTGGCTGCCGCCGATCAGCGCCATGCGCGGCAGAGCCGGGCTCATGTCGGCGATGCAGGCGCCATAATCGCCGCGGGCATGGGCGAGAAGTGCGCGGCAAGCCGGCAAAGCCACATCGGCCCAGGCGCTGCGGCTGTGAGCAGGGGCATCGGCGGCCTTCGATACGACCGCCGCCATCAGATCGTCCGCTTCCGGACGATCTGCCCGCGCCAGGCCGTAGAGATATTGCATCGTCAGAAATGGCGCGACGACATCCCCACGGCGCGCCGCGAGAAACGGCGCCAGCGCCTGCCAGCGGGCGCCAATATCAATATCCGCGCATTCGAGCCGCGCCAGCAGCGACACCGCCCCGACCTGATCTTGGCTATATCCCGGATCAATGCCCCAGACATGCCGGTCATAGATGGCCAACGCCTCGTCCATGCGGTCCTGGCTGATGCAGAACAGCGCAAGGTGCCACCAATTGTGGGTCGACATGAAGGAGTTGAGGCCCGCCCAGCCGGCGCTGGCGCGGGCCATGAAGTCGCCGCCCTCGGCGATGCGGCCTTGGGTGAGCATGACATGGGCCAGTGCGTGTTCGGCCCAGGGTTCGGCGGGGATGAGGGACAAAGCGCGCCGGGCGCTGGCTTCGGCTTCACCCAACAAATGCGATTGCTCATAGGCGAAGGCCATCATGGCGTGAACCTGGGGAACCTCGACAGCGGCTTGCTGGGATGGCCGCGCCACGCGCAGCATGGTCAGCGCATCACCGCGATTGAAGGCGTGATACTGGGTGATTTTCATCAGCGTGAGATCACGCGGCAGTTCGCGCACGCCTTCCTCACCAAGCGCAAGGGCGCGGGGAATATCGTCTTCGGCCCAGGCCTGCAACGCGGCCAGCGCGCGCTGTTCGCGCGGATGGGCGTGCGCAGCAGCGACGCGGGCGCGGTCGATCGCGGCTTGGGCTTTGGCGGGTGCTTCAGGGCTTTCCAGAAACATCCACAACATGCCGGCATAAACTTGCGCCAAGCAGCAATCCGGCGCCGCTTCAGCGGCGGCAAGAATGTTTACAGCCCGCGGATGATAGGCAAGGAAGCCGGAGATGAAGTCATTGACGCCAGCGAGAGCCTCGTCGGCTGCGTGCGAGACGGGATTGCCAAAAAGATCTTCTCGCATCAGGCGCTCCAGCGGTCTGCCCGGTTTGCAGCGGGCGCACCCGCGTTTAAGTTCGCCCACGATACAGAGGAGCGCCGCCAATGCCCAGCCTCACGCGCGATGGCGTTGAGATCTACTTCGAGACTTTCGGAGCCGGGCCGCGGCCGTTGTTGCTGTTGGCGGGCCTCGCAAGCGACAATAACAGTTGGGGGCCGGCGATCCCAGGGTTGCGGGAAGGTCGACGCCTCATTGCGCCGGACAATCGCGGCTGCGGGCGTACGAACCCGCAGAACGCGCTGGTGAGTATTCCGGCGATGGCGGATGATGCGTTGGCGGTGCTTGACGCCTGTGGCGTGGGTGAAGCCGATGTGTTGGGCCATTCCATGGGGGGGCTCATCGCGCTTGATCTGGCGGCGCGCTATCCGGGGCGGGTGCGGCGGCTTGTGCTGGCCGCGTCGTGTGCGGCGCCAGCGCCGCGCACGCAAGCGCTGATGCTGCAGATGGCCGATGCGCGTGAAGCGGGCATGGACAAGGCGCAATGGTTTCGCCTGCTCTTTGCTTGGTTGTTTGCGCCGGCCTTCTTCCGCGATCCGGCGGCCATCGAAGAAGCGGCGGCGTTGTCTGTGGCTTATCCGTTTGCGCAAAGCGATGCCGGCTTTCGCGCCCAGCTTGGCGCATTGCATGGCTATGACGCCTTGGCGCACTGCCCGCAGATCCGTGCCCCGACCTTAATCCTGTGCGGCGGCGAAGATGTGCTGTTCACCCCAGCGCAAAGCCGCGCAAGTTTTGCCGCCATCCCTGACCAGCGCGCCATCGTCCTGCCCGATGCAGCCCATTCGCTGCATTGGGATCAGCCCGACGCTTTCAATGCCACAGTCGCCAACTTTCTGCCTTAAGCGTGACCATTTGCCGCGAAACCGCGCTGGACGACTTCGTCCGTCCTGCGCAGAGTGGCGCAATGCAGCGCAAACCAACGATCCGCAACAATGGATGATGGCGCGGCTTCGCACGCAGCGCGGGGCGGCGGGCAAAATCGCTCGCGGCTCGACGCCTATTGGATGCCGTTCACGGCGAACCGGCATTTCAAGCAAAGGCCGCGCATGGTCGTTGCGGCCGAAGACCATCATTATCGCACCGATGATGGCCGGCGGGTCCTGGATGGCTTTTCCGGATTGTGGACCACCGGGCTCGGCCACGGCCGGCGCGAAATTGTCGACGCGATTACCCGCCAGCTTAACGAATTGGATTATGCGCCGGCGTTCCAGATTGGTCATCCCAAGGTCTTTGAGCTGGCCGAGAAGCTGATCGATTTTGCGCCGCCCGGCTTTGGCCAAGTGTTTTTCACCAATTCCGGATCCGAGGCGGTGGAAAGCGCGTTGAAGATCGCGCTCGCGTTTCAGCGCGCGCGGGGGCAGCCGCAGCGCACACGTTTTGTCGGGCGCGAGCGCGGCTATCACGGGGTGAATTTGGGTGGTTTGTCGGTCGGCGGGATTGCGTCCAATCGCGCGCAATTCGCGCCGGCGCTGCTTGGCAATGTCTCGCATCTGCCAGCTGCTTATGACCGCGCGCGCAACGCGTTTTCGCGCGGTCTGCCGGCGCATGGGGCGGAGCTGGCCGATGCATTGGAAATGCAAGTGCGCTTGCATGGTCCCACGATCGCGGCGGTCATCGTTGAGCCGGTCGCGGGCTCAACCGGCGTATTGCCGCCGCCGAAAGGCTATCTCGAGCGGTTGCGCGCAATCTGTGACGCGCACGACATTCTCTTGATCTTTGATGAAGTAATCACCGGCTTTGGCCGTGTGGGCGCGCCCTTTGCAGCCCAACGCTTCGGCGTTATTCCCGACATGATCACCCTTGCCAAGGGCCTGACCAACGGAATGATCCCGATGGGGGCGGTGTTGAGCAAGACTGAGATCTACGAGGCCTGCATGGCTGGGCCCAGCCATACGGTTGAGTTGTTTCACGGCTATACTTATTCCGGCCATCCGGTTGCTGCGGCCGCCGCACTCGCCGCGTTGGACCTTTATCGAACAGAAGATGTCTTCACTGGTGTGCGCGCACTCGAAAACGTGTTTCAGGAGGCGATCCATGCCTGCCGTGAGGCGAAACACGTGGTCGATGTCCGCAACTTCGGTCTGATGGGCGCAATTGAGCTTCAATCGCGGCCTGGCGCGCCGGGCGAGCGCGGCCTTGAGGCGCATGTTCGGTGTTTCGAGGCCGGGTTGATGGTGCGCAACGGCATGGATACCTTGCAGTTCGCGCCATTCCTGAACGCGTCTGCGGATGAACTGAGTGAGACATTCGCTATTGTTCGGGGGGTGATTGATGACCTGGACTGAGATGAAGCGCCTCTTAGGGGGGCAGACATCTTGGGCGGGTTTTGGTGGTCTAGAATAGGGGAGTTCCATGAAGCGTAGAACCGCGCGCACTTTCATCGCCGCTTTAATGGCGGCATCGGCGCTCACTGGCGTGGCCTATGCCCAAGATCGCCGGGGGGGCGAAGAAGAGGTGATCGTCACCGCCCAGAAGCGCGCCCAGGCCGCGCAAGACGTCGGCATCGCGATCACCGCTTTGAGCGGCGCAGTGCTGACCGAAAAGGGCGTCACCGATATCAATGGGCTTGAGAATGTCGCGCCCAGCCTGGAAGTCGAAAAGCAATTCGGCTCTGGCCAGGTTAGCTTCTCGCTGCGCGGCGTCGGCTTCAAGGACTATGCCAGCAACAACGCCCCGACCGTCGGCGTTTATGTCGACGAAGTGGCCTATCCTTATCCGATCATGACCCAAGGCGTGCTGTTTGACGTCCAGCGCGTGGAAGTGTTGCGTGGCCCGCAGGGCACGCTCTATGGCCGCAACACCACCGGCGGCGCGGTCAATATCATCAGCAACAAACCGCAAGACACGTTCGGATGGGGCGTGACCAGCGAGTTGAGCAATTTCGGCAAGTTGAGCGGCGAGAGCTACATCACCGGCGCGCTGTCGAAAGCGGTGCGCGCGCGCCTGGCGGTGGCCGGCGAGTGGGGCGGCAATTGGCAGAAGAACCGCGAGACGCGCGAAAAGCTGGGCGACGCCGATAAGGTCGCCGGGCGTCTGCTGGTCGATTTCGGAACCAGCGATGCGTTCAATGTGCTGATCAATCTGCATGGTTTTGAGGACAAGTCCGATGGCCTTGGGCTGCGGCTCTTCAAGCCGTTCGGCGCAACGCCGGCTCATTCGGGTTCACGCTCAACCAGCTGGGGCTCGTCGGCGGAATTCGCTGCTTTCAATGGCATCGCCGTCGACACTGCGCCGTTCCGCGAAAACACCGGCTATGGCGCGAGCGCGACGGTGAACTGGAACGTCGGCCCCGGCACGCTGACCTATATCGGCGCCTATGAATATCTGCGGCGCAAGGAGTTCAACGACTACGACGCCGTGCCGGCCGGAATTGCCGGCGTGTTGTTCCGCAGCAAGATCGGCGTTCAGTCTCACGAACTGCGCTTCGCCAGCGATTATAGCGGACCATTCAATTGGGTTGGCGGGCTTTACTACAGCGAAGAAGAGCTGAAGGAGATCTATGCATCTGACTTCGCCGCCAGCTTTGGTCCGGGCTTCGGTTCGGTTCGCACGCCCTATCGGCAGAACGTAGAAACCCGCGGCGTCTTTGCCCAGGGCGACCTGGCATTGAGCGACCGGGTCAAGTTGGTGGCCGGGGTGCGCTATGAAGATGAAGACCGTGGCATCTCGCAGTTTGGCACCTTTGCGGGCGCCTTCGGCCCGCTCAATCTGGTCACTTGCACGGGCGGGTTTGGTGTGGCGTGCACGACCAATCTGGTCAATCGGTCCACGGGAATGAACGAATGGTCCGGCAAACTCGGGCTGGAGTTCCGCCAAACGGACGAGCTGCTGTTGTACGCCAATGTCAGCCGCGGCGTGAAGTCCGGCGGCTTTACCGCATACAATTCCTTGGCGCCAGAATTCATTCTCCCGTTCCGGCCGGAAGTGTTGATCGCGTATGAAGCGGGTTGGAAATCGGAGTTCGCCAACCGCCGGGTTCGGCTCAATGGCGCGGCCTTCTATTACGATTATGAGGATCAGCAAGTGCAAGGCGCTGGCGCCACCGGCGGCTTCCTGATTGGCACTCTGTTCAATGTTCCCAAGAGCCGGATCTATGGCGCCGAGCTTGATCTGCTGTGGCGCCCGAGTGAAGCGGTGACGATTGGTCAGACGGTCGGTTACCAGAATGGCGAGTTCCGAGAGGGTCGGATCATCAACACGGCCGCGCCCGGAACGCGTCCGCTTAAGGGCGAACGCCTTGGGCCGCCGGAGCTGACCTATTCGGGCAGCTTTGCCTATGATGGTGCGCTTGGCGCAACCGGCCTCAATTGGCGCGGCGTGGTGGACTATAGCTATCGCAGCGATACCGATCCGCCGCTGCTCAAGGCGCCGAGCGGGGCCGGCTATGGCGTTGACGCCTATTGGCTCGCGAACCTGACGCTCGCATTCTACAAGGAAGGCCGCCCTTGGGAGATCGCCGCCTGGGGTCGCAATATCTTTGATGAAAAGTATGACGAAACCCGAAACTTCTTTGCCGCCCCGGACTTCACCCCGGTGGCAGCCCCGGGCATGCCGGCCACTTATGGCCTGCGTCTGAAGGTCACCTACTGATAATCGTCCGTACACGGACAATAACGAACGGCGCCGGGATGGCTTCCCGGCGCCGTCTTTGTTTACGCAGTTTTAGCTTTGTTGAGCTGTTTTGAGGCATAAGCGGCCAATTAAATTCGTCCGAATACGGACAATCCGTCACGGCGTTCAGCGACTGTGAACTAAACTGGGCTAGCGCTAGGTCTCCGGAGGAGTGCCTAGATGGCCAATGCAAACGACACCAAGACCCCGCCGCTCGTCGTCGTCGAGGTGGGGGCCGACAACAAGGTCAAGCTGGATGTGGCGTCCAGCGACTTCCGCGTTGAGGTGGTCGATATCGATCTTGTGCTGGTCTTCCCAGACGGCAGCCGCATTGTGCTGCCCGGCATGGCCATGCAGGCGCTCTCGTCAACCCCCCCGGTCATCGAGTTCACTGACCGTGCGATTGCCGTTAACGATCTGTTCGCGCTGCTCGGCGAAGTCAAAGATGTCGCCCGCAATGTCAAGATCGCCTTCAACTCCACGGAAGGCAATACCGACATTCCGCAGCTTGAGAAGAAGGAGCCTAAGCCGGGCCTGCAGGGCCGCGAGATCGCTGAAGGCAATGCCGAACGCGAGCGGGCCGAAAAGCAAACCCAGCAGGATCAGCAGGCGGTTCAGCAGCTCGGCACGCCGGCGCCATCGCAAGGGGAGGGTCAAAGCTCGTCTTCCTCATCGTCTAGCGCCAGTCCGGCGCGGCGTGAAGCGCCGCCGATCGATGTTGACTCTTTGCTTGTGCGGACGGACGAGAACACCGGCGTTGGCGCCAGTCTGATCCGTCTCCTGCCGGTCGGTCCAGAGGCGCCAGTTGGCGTCGTATTCAGTCTAATGAATGACGCGGATGGGCGCTTCCGGATCAATGCGGCGACCGGTGAAATCAGCGTTGCCCGCGATGGTTTGAACTACGAGGATCAAAGCAGCCACAACCTGATCGTCAAGGCCGCCAGGGGCCTCGTTGAACAGCAGATTGTTGTCCAGGTTCGGCTGAATGACATCAATGAAACAGTTGCCGCACCCGCAGCGCAATGGCTGCGGCCGGTTCAGGAAAACAGCGCAGGCGGCGTTGGCGTGGCGCTGGTCTCAGCCGTCGATCCGGACCAAAATGAACGGCTGACCTACAGTCTGTTGGACGATGCCGGCGGCCGTTTCTTGATCGATCCCGTTACCGGACTTGTTCGCACGGCCAATGGCGCTGTGTTCGATTTCGAAGCTGTGGAATCGCACCGCATTGGCGTGCGTGTGATCGATAGCGCCGGGCATGTCCAAGAAGCGTTCTTTGAGGTCTCGGTTACAAACGTCAATGAAGCGCCCTTGAGCCCCACTTTCATCGGCCTTGCCGAAATTGGCGAGAATGCGAAGGTGGGGGAGGTCATCGGCTTGGTGGAAACCACCGATCCTGATCGCGCTGATCGGGTGACATTCAGCTTGGTCGACGATGCTGGCGGCCGGTTCGCGATCGACGCCGAAACCGGACAGATTACGCTTGCGGGGCCCGGCCTCGATTTCGAAACCGCTGCGCAGCACAGCATTCGCGTGCGCGCGACTGATGCCGGCGGCCTCAGCGCGGAGACCGTGCTTGCCTTCACGGTGACCAATGTCAATGAAGCGCCGGTGCTGACCTCGGCGACGAGCGCGACCTTTGGCGAAAACAGCACGGCGGTGATCCAGACGGTGAGCGCCACCGATGTCGATGCCGGCACGACGCTGACCTATGCGATCG
>JBEIHY010000080.1:0-15436 GCA_040381035.1 Hyphomonadaceae bacterium | reverse complement strand
TAGATCCGCAGCATGAGCGCCAATCAGATCGGCGGCCTTCCATTTCCAGCCTTCGGATAATGCGGCTCGATCAGCGCGCACAAGCGCGCCCAGGGAACGACTTTGTCCATCTCCTTGAGAAACACGGCCTTGCGCGTCGTCGTTGCGAAACGCCCAAACCCCAGTGCAGCGAACGTCATCTGCTTCATCGGTCACACTCTCGTGCAATGCTTGATACGCAACCGAGATTAAGCTGCTTCGCGCGCGCCGTGACTCGTGGATTTATTCAGAGTTGCCTTAGACCGCATTCGGACGGAAAACCATACATCCTTGTCTGATTGTGGCCTAGCTTTTCAGCCGGTAGCCGGTCTTGAAGATCCACACCACCGCGCCAAGACATAGCGCCAGAAACGCAGCGATCGCGGCCAGGCTCCACATCACGCTGACATCGGCGATGGCGTAAAACGCCCAGCGAAAGCCGTTGATCAGATAAACGATCGGGTTGAACAGCGACAGCGTGCGCCATGGCTCGGGCAGCATGTCGATCGAATAGAAGCTGCCGCCGAGAAAGGTGAGCGGGGTGAGCACCAGCATCGGCACGATCTGCAATTGCTCCCAGTTCTGCGCCGCCACGCCGATCACGAACCCAAACAAGCTGAACGCCAGCGCGATTAGCACCAGAAAGCCAAGCATCGCGGCCGGGTTCTGAATCGTGAACGGCACGAACAGGCGCGCCGTGGCAAGCATAATGAGGCCGAGCAACACCGATTTCGTCGCCGCCGCCCCAACATAGCCGAGCACGGTTTCAAACGCCGAAACGGGCGCCGAGAGCAGCTCATAGATCGTGCCCGACCATTTCGGCATATAGATGCCGAACGAAGCATTGGAGACGCTTTCTGTCAGGATCGATAACAGGATCAGGCCGGGCACAATGAAGGCGCCATAGGCCACGCCGTCGATCGCCGGCATCCGCGCGCCAATTGCTGCGCCAAACACAACGAAATAAAGCGATGTTGAAATCACCGGCGCAGCGATGCTTTGACCGAGCGTACGAATCCAACGCGCCATTTCAAAGCGATAAATGGCTGTGACGCCGTTCCAGTTCATGCCGCTTTGTCCTGCACCAGCGCCACGAAGATGTCTTCGAGCGAGCGCTGACTTGTGTTGAGATCATGGAAGCGCACGCCGCGCTCGATCAGTTTGGCGAGCGCTTCCGCCATCGCGGCTTCGCCGGCCTCGCCTTGAAAGGCGTAGGTCAAGGTTCGTCCGTCTTCGGACGATTGGAAGCCAAGGTCAGCGAGCGAAGGCGCTGCCGCTGCAAGCGGCGCATCCAGCGTAAGCATCAGCGACTTGCCGCCGAGCTTGGCCATCAGCGCGGCTTTGTCGTCCACCAGGATCAGTTCTCCGGCGCGGATGACGCCGACACGGTCGGCCATCTCTTCAGCCTCTTCGATATAATGGGTGGTCAGGATGATGGTGACGCCGGCTTGGCGCAGCCGATGCGCCATGCGCCACATGTCTTGGCGCAGCTCAACATCGACGCCGGCGGTTGGCTCATCCAGAAACAGGATCACGGGCTCGTGCGCCAGCGCCTTAGCGATCATCACCCGGCGCTTCATCCCGCCCGACAGCGTCATGATCTTGTCGTTGCGCTTGTCCCACAAAGTAAGATCGCGCATCAATTGCTCCAGCAGCGCGTTGTTGCGCGGCTTGCCAAACAGCCCGCGCGAGAAGGCAAGCGTCTGGCCCACTGTCTCAAACGCATCGGTAGCCAGCTCCTGCGGCGCCAGCCCGATCTTGGCCCGCGCCGCGCGCCAATCGGTGACGATATCATGACCATCGGCGATGACGCGCCCGGCGCTGGCGCGCACGATGCCGCAAATGATGTTGATCAGAGTCGATTTGCCCGCCCCATTCGGACCGAGGAGGGCAAAGATTTCGCCGCGCGAAATATCGAGATGCAAGGGCTTCAAGGCGACATGGCCGCCGGCATAGGTTTTGGCGACGCCTTGGATGGAGAGGATCGGTTGCACGCAGCCCCCTGCGGATGAGGATCGGGCAGGCTTTGCAGGCGTCCGCCTGGAAGTCAAACTTTGGCGAAGGGCGGGGCAGTCGACTTTGCCGCGCGCTCGGCTATGGTCGCGGCAAGTTCGGGAGAACGCCGTGAGCGAGAGCAAGACCCAATTTCCGCGAACCCTGGCGTTTGGCGCCGTGTTGGCGGCGCTGGCCATGATCTTTGGCGGCCTGTGGGCGCTGGACCAGCGGCCGGACCCGAACTTCAAGCCGGAGGTCAATCAGCCGGGCAAGGATGTAGTATGGGTGCCAACGCCGGATGCGCTGGTGGCGATGATGCTGAAGGAAGCCAATGTCACGCCGAATGATTATGTCGTTGATCTTGGCGCCGGCGACGGCAAGATCGTGATCGCGGCGGCGCGCGATTTCGGCGCCCGCGCCCATGGCGTCGAATACAATCCCGACCTGGTGGCGCTCGCCCAGCGCAAGGCTCAAGAGGCGGGCGTTTCCGACAAGGCGACGTTTGAAAAAGCCGACATCTTCACCACTGATTTCTCAAAAGCCACGGTGTTGACGCTCTATCTGCTGCCGCGCCTCAATGAAAAATTGCGCCCGATCATCCTGAAGATGAAGCCGGGCACCCGGGTGGTCAGCCACGCATTCGATATGGGCGATTGGCGCGCCGATAGAACCTTCGCCGCCGATGGTCGCCAGGGCTTCTTGTGGATCGTACCGGCCAATGTTCAAGGCGCCTGGCAGATTCCGCTAACGACCGGCGAACAGATCACCGTGCGCTTGACCCAAACCTTTCAGACCGCCACTGGCGTTGCAGATGTCGCCAAACGCGAGACGCCGGTGAAGGATGTGCAGATCTCGGGCCCCACTATTGCGTTCACGGTGGCTGATTGGCGCGGCGGCGCCTGGCGCGTCACCGGCGCGATCGATGGCGATACGTTGAAGGGCGGCATCGCACGCGACGGCGGTGCGGTGGAGCGGTTCTTTGAGGCCAAGCGGGGATAGGATTTACGCCGCCTGCATCATCTCAAACAGATTGGCCGGAAAAGGGCTCAGGTAGCGCGTGACGCCGTAGCGGGCGCGGATCGCGTCGGCGCTGAGGTCCCAGACGTCTTCCCATGGGATGGCAATCAGCGGCGGTGTTTCACGGCCATGGGCGTAGGCGGTCAAGATCACGTCCATCACCACGCCATAGCCTTCCGGCGGGGCGAGAGCCAAAGCGGCGGACGTCACTGTCAGAAACATCGCGGAATAATTGTGCCCAAACTGGGCCATCTGGAATCCGCTCAACGCGATCTCGTGCAGGGCCGTCGTGTCATAACCGGCGACGATGTGCCAAAGGTCATGGGCCTGCAGGATGCGGGTATTGAGATAATCGAGCGGCTTTGGCAGGGCGCTCAAGCCCAGCGCGTCGCGGTCAAGCACTTCGAGATCAAACTTGTTTTCCACGATCAAAGCGTGAAACGCAGCGCCGAGCGAGCCCGCCGGTCGACGCGCGAGATCTTCCATACGGATGCGCGGCGGGCACGGGCCGTTGGCCGCCGCCGTGACCCCCGGAAAGGCATGTGCGCCAGCCGCGACCCGGTGGACGAAATCGGACGCCATCAAGCCGCCCAGCGCCGCCGTGCGCGCCGTAATCGAAATGGCGTCCACGCGCCCATTGGCGGCGTCCTGCGCGAGCGGCCAGAAGTTCGCCCATAAAGCGCCCGGAATGGCGCCTGGCGCGCCAGTGGCGGTCAGTGGCGGCGCGGTCAGCTTGCGTCCGATCCAGCCTTCGGCGGCGGCGTCATAAATGGCGGCAATCCGATGCGGGGCGGCGAATGCGGCATGCGCAAAATCAGCGGCCAGCGCTAAACGATCTTCGGCGCTGGCGCTAAAGGCCGCCGCCTTCAGCGCTGTCGCCCTGCTGGAGACATCGCCCAAAGCCGGCGGTTCGCCAGCGGCGCGTTCAAAGGCAGCGTATTGGGCCGGCGTAAAGACAAGACCTTGGGGCATGGGCGACGCCATCTTGGGACCTGCTCGTTTTAAGGTTTTATCCGTTTTTGCTTAACGCAAACGTAGCACAGCGCCGTTACACGGTTAAGGTATGATCGGTGTAAACCGCCTTCGCCATTGGCCGCGCGTAGAAGCGCCGAGCGAGTCCGCCTGGACGAGCCTGGCCGAAGTGCGCCTGCGCAGCCAGCGCGAACGGGCCGGCTTTGTTGTGGTCACGACCGTTCTGGTCTGGCTGCTGTTTCAAACCCCGCTGATCCTGATCTGGGCCGTCGCGCAAGCGATCCTGATCTTTGCCGAGCGGGTGTTTTGCCGGCGCATTGAGGGCGGGGTGTTTCCGAGCCTTCCCGTTGCGGCGGCGGGCTTGGCGGTTGTGTCTTCGGCCAATCTATCTTTGGCTTTGGTCATGTGGCCATTGGGCGATGGGGTTGGGGCGGCGGTTGCAGCGCTGTTTGTGGCGACGGCCGCCTTGTCGAGCTTGTTTTCATTGCGGGTGAATTCGGCCATCATGTTTGCGGCGGTCGGGCCGGCGCTTCTGGTTCTGGTGCTCGCCGCGGTGCTGGCGTTTGTGCGCACCGGTGAGGCCGTGCAGCTCGCCGCGATCCTGGGTGCGGTGTTTCTTGGCGGTTTCATGATCGTGGTTTGGCGCCGGCTGCGCGAGGCCGACGCCAGCGCCCGCATGGCCCAATCCGACATTGCCAAAGCCCGCCGCGCCGCTGAACGCGCCAGCGACGCCAAGTCCGCCTTTCTGACGGCCATGAGCCGCGAATTGCGCACGCCGATGACGGCGATGATGGGCGCGGCTGCGTTGCTGCAACGCGCCGAACTCAGTGAAAAAGATCGCATCAATGTGGAGACCGTGCTCGATACCGGCCAGGTTCTGGTGGCGGTCTTGAACGACCTCTTGGACACCGCACGGATTGAAGCCGGGCGCATCTCGTTCTCGCCGGCGCCGACCGATCTGGTCGCATTGGCGCGCTCGGTTGTGCAGGCGTGGCGTCCGCGCGCCGACGACAAATTTCTGGAAATCTTTTGCGACATCGAAAGCAACACGCCGCCCGTGGCAATCTTGGATTCTGTGCGGGTCAAGCAGATCCTGTTTAATCTCGTGTCCAATGCGGTGAAGTTCACGGCCCATGGCGGGGTTCGGTTGCGAATCAGCGCCACCGTGCCGGTTGAGGGCCGCGCGCGGTATGTCTTCTCGGTCGCCGACACCGGGCCCGGCATGAACACTGATTTGTGCGCCAGCCTGTTTGACCTTAAGCCGCCGGCTCCGGACGCTACGGCGTCCATGTTTGGCGACGGTTTGGGATTGGCGATTTGTCGCCGCCTGGCCCAGCTCATGGGCGGTGAAATGGAAGTTGAAAGTGCGCTGGGCGAGGGCACCACGTTCCGACTGATCCTGGAAGCTACGGTCGCTGAAAGCATCGAAGATGATCCGGATGCGGCGCGTTGGGATCTGTTCAGTGCGCCGCTGCGGATCCTGATTGCCGACGATCATGTGGTGTCGCGTCGGGTGGTGGGCGAACTGGTGCGCCAACTGAATGCTGAGGTGGCTTTTGCCAGCGACGGCGAGGAAGCCTTAAGCCTGTTGCGCAACACCAAGTTTGACCTCGTGCTCATGGATATCAATATGCCCGTGCTGGATGGACTGGAGGCAACGCGGCGCATTCGGCGCGAACTGGGCATGAACGCGCGCGTGCCTATTCTCGCCTTGACCGCCTCGACCCTCGGGACGGATCGGATGCGCTGCCTGGAAGCCGGCATGGACGGGCATATTCCAAAGCCGGTCTATCCGGCGGTTCTTTTCGAAGAAATCAGCCGCGTCACCCAACGCTTGTCACTCGCGGCCTGAGCATTTTCAGGCCGACCGGGATCGGTCGGCCCCCAGAAAACGCGCACGACCCAAAATGAGACCGTGCGGGCCCGGATTGAGGGTGTGTACGCTGAATCTGGGCACGGCTTTAAGCCGCGGCGCTCGGTCGCGCGGCGATCGGCGCGGTGGCGCGACACAGCCAGGATCGGTACGGTTGCGTTGGGTCTGTGACGCCATGGTCGCGCCCGCCGGAACCCTTTCATGTTGTCGCCTGACGCTTGGCATCTGGACAACCTTGGCATCGCCGTGGTGGCCTTCGGTTCGGCCCTTGGCCTGATCGCGGTAGTGGCGGTCGGCTGGGCGCTGGCGCGGACGTCACGGCGGCGCCCGCGGGTTTGACGCGGATTCAAACGGCATGATCAGCATCGACTTCAGCGGCCAGCAGGTGCTGGTTGCCGGCGGCTCGGCCGGTATCGGTTTGGGCGTGGCGCGGCTGTTTGCCGAAGCCGGCGCCCAGGTGGCCATCACCGGCACGCAAGACCGCGGCCATTATGGCGAGGCCATCCGCGGCCTCGAATATCACCAGCTTGACGTGTCGGACGATGGCGCGGTGAAGGCCTTTGCCGAAGTATGGGGCGCACGTGGGCTGGATGTGCTTGTCAGCGCGGTCGGCACCGTGCGCTACAAGAGCCAGGAATTTGAGATCGAGACATTCCGGCAAGTGATGGACGTTAACCTCACTGGGGTATTTCATCTGTGCCAGATGTTTCGCGATCGCATCAGCGCCAGCGCTGCGGCCAAGCGATCGGGAGCGATGATCCTGATTGCGTCGCTCGCCAGTTTCTTTGCCACCACCAACAATCCGGCCTATTCGGCGTCGAAGGGCGCGATGCCGATTTTGACCAAAACCCTCGCCGACAAGTGGGGCCGCAAGGGCATTCGGGTGAACGCCATCGCGCCAGGTTTTGTGGAATCGAAACTGACCCAGGTCAGCCGCGATAACCCGACCATCTATGAAGGCTCGGTCGCGGCAACCCCGCTCGGCCGCTGGGGCACGCCGGAGGACATGGCCGGGGCGGCTTTGTGGCTGGCGTCTCCGCTTGCCGGGTTCGTGACTGGCCAGACGATCGTGGTCGATGGCGGGATCTCTTTGGCGTTGTAGCGCCGGCGGCCGCGCACAGGCGGGCCGCGGCCCTTTTTGTCTGTGATGCAGGCTTTGAGCGTGAGAGGGGCGCGCTGGCGTTTTGGACCGCCGGTCTTTTTTCGGCGAAACCGCCATAGGTTCCCTGTTGGCGGCTGAAGCGCGCGCATCGTTCGAAATAGGGGCCGCCGCTTGGCCAGCATAGATTGTGACGGCCTGAGGCGAAGGGGCCGGGGCGTGCGTGGGTGTCGTTTGGGGTAGAGCATTAGGGCGTGAAGCCGGAAGGTCCAAACCGGGCTGATGGCTGACAGTTTAGACCGGGTTGATCCCTGACAGTCATTTTTCACGCCTTGTTCTTGCGAGGTGTGGCCGTGCCGATCAGGGAAAGCAACACGATGGAAGAGCGTGTTCGGTTGTTTGGCCTTTGGGACTGCGGCGTTTTGACGGTGTCGAGGCTGTGCGATCAGTTTGGGATCAGTCGCGAGACGTTTTATCTTTCGAAGGCGCGGCGCGAGAGCGGGGATCCGCGCTGGTTTGAACACCGCAGCCATCGCGCCCTGAGCTGGCCGTACGCGACGCCGGAGGCGATCGCGGCCGTCGTCATCGCGACGCGCCAGCGGTGCAAATTCTTCAGGCCGAAGAAAATCCGCGGCTTGCTGATTGCGCATCATCCAAACACCGCCTGGCCGGCGGCTTCTACCATCGGCAATATCTTGAAGCGGGCTGGGCTCATCGACGCGCGCAAGCGCGCACGCCGGCCGGCGCGGCAAGGCGAGCTTCATCCGCTTCCGGATCGACCGATTGCGGACTGGGCGATGGATTTTAAGGGCTGGTTGCGCACCGCCGATGGCGCGCGCTGCGACCCGTTCACGTTGACCGACGCCGCCAGCCGCTATCTCCTCGCGGTGAAGATCGCACCGATGACCACCGCTGGCGTTTCTTCCATATTGACAGGGGTTTTCGCGATTGCGGCGTGCCGGATGCGATCCGCTCCGACAATGGCGCACCGTTTGGATCGCGCGGCGCGGGCGGCTTGTCGCGGCTTTCGGCGTGGCTGTTGAAGCAGGGTGTTGCGCCCCGCTGCATCCGGCTGCAAGCCCGCAGGACAGCGGCGATAATGAACGCATGCATCTCACCTTGAAGCAGCAAACGAGCGCGCCGCCGGCGGCCGATGCGCCCGCCAAGCAACGCCGCTTCGCCGCCTTTCAGCGCCACTTCAACGAAGACCGCCCTCACGAGGCGCTCGGCCGAAACCGCCGGCGAGCATATGGCATGCGCGCGCGACATGCCTGCACGGCCGCTTCAGCCTTGGTGCGACGCTGATCACGAGGTGCGCCACGTGCGGACCGACGGGACGATCAAGTGGCGCGGCGAGCGTGTCTTTATCGGAGAGGCGCTGGCTGGCGAGTGGATCGGGCTTTGCCCTCTGCCCTCTGCCCTCTGCCGACTGACGCCTTCGCCGCCCGCGATTTCGACCATGACCTCGGGGCCATCGATCGCAACGGCCGCTTCCTCAGCTTTGCGCCGCCGCGCGCGCGGCGGCGCAAAGCTCGTGAACCGGCCGTGACACGCTGATCCAACCGAAAGAGCGTCAACCATAAGCCCGGTCTGTCTTGTTAGGGATCAGCCCGGTCGCACAAGACAGCGCCCCCGCAGCGTTTCTCAAGGCAGCACTGCGTTCACAAACGCTTCCAAGGCTTGGCCCACCTCAATCAGCATCCGCGGCAGCAGCTTGATGATCTGATAGACAAGCGCCGTGGTGGCCACGCCAACAGCGGCGCTGACCAGCGCCAGCGCGCCGTCTTCCTGCAGCATGGCCAGCGCCAATAGCGCCATGGCCACGGCTGGCGGGAAATTGCCGCCGGGGATGGGCAGGATCAGGATGAACGCCATCAGCAGCGTCATCAGGCCCCAGATCAACATGAACGGGCCATTGAACAGGAACGACCAGCGCGGCTTGGCGAGCTTTTCGATCCGGCGCAGCAGCGGCAACGCCGCCTTGATGCCCTTGACCATCGCCTCCCGCGAAAACGTCCAATCGCGTAATTGCCGCGGCACCCAGACCTCTTGCCGGCCAAGGATCATTTGCGCCGCCGGAACCAGCATGGCAACGCCAAACACGGTGGAGATGCCGGGAATATTGGGAATGCACATCGGCAAGGACAGCAGCAACAACAGCAGCCCAAAGGCGCGCTGTTCTAGCCGCTCCAGCAGCTCGCCGACGGTGACAGTCTCGTTCGGGAACGCGTCCATCAGGTCCTGCAAGAGCGCAGACGCTTTGGGCGGGGCCGCCTTGGCGGGGGGGGCGGGACTGCCCGAATCCATAAAACCACTCCAGCCGCAAATCGGCGGCGCGAACAGACAAGGGTGAAGCGGCGTTGACAGCTCGTCAACGATTCCGGTTTCTACGCTGATACATGATTTTTCGTTGGGCGAGACCGCGACCGATTTGGGGTTTCTTGGCGGCCTTCAGCTTGGCCGGATGCTCGCTTTTGCCTGCGCCGGCGCCGCAGGCTTTGTCAGGCGCCTGGGCGCGCGGGCCTGGGGCCTGCGCGGCCGGGTTTGTCATTCGCTTTGAGTCAGACCGGGTGATTGCCGAAGGGCCAGACGGGCCGTTTACGCTGCTCGCGGATGTCGATTATCGCCCGCGTGACCGTGCTGGCCAAGGCGGCGTGACGGTGCAGTTTGCCTTGCCGTCGCGCAAGGGCGGGGTGTCGGGCGCCGGCGGGCGCGGCGAGGTGGACCTCGATTTTAACGCCGGCAGGCTGTTGCCGCGGGGCGAGCGCTATCTTGATCTGCGCACCGGCGCAATGCGTGCGCCGTTGACCCCCGGCGCGCTGAGCGAAGCGCTTGATCTGACGCCATGCGGCGGGGCCAACTTTGCCGCCGAAGCCCGCGGGCGGATCTGACAGAAAAAGACCGTCGCGGGGAGCGCGACGGTCGCAGTGGGCTTTCCGGGGAGGAAAGAGCCGGTGCACGCCGCGACAGTGGACCCGCCGCGGCGCGAAATCGATTATTGCTGCGCGACCGTCTGGGCCGGGCCAGTGGCGGCCGGGGCCTTGGCGACGGCGTTGCAGCGGGCCAGTTCGCCTTCGCTCAGCGGCTTTTGGCCTTCACCGAAATTGACCACGCGGCCGACTTCCTTGGTCAGCTGGCGGCAGCCCTGAACGTCAGCGGTGACGCGCAGGTAGCCGGTGCAGCTGTCGCCGACGCAGGTGAACACGCCGCCATTGGCAATCAGCTTGGTTTGCTTGGCGACCGGCGCTTCCAGCTTCACGGTGACCAGTTCCTTCGCTTGGGCTGCGCCAGCGGTCATGAACACAGCGGCGACAGCGGCGAGAGCGAGCTTGAGAGTCATGGGGAAGTTCCTTCTACTAAACACGACACTTTACGCCAGAAAGTTGACGCTGGCGTCATCCACACAAGTCAACCATGCACTGCCTCGCGCCGCAGTGCAAGAGAAAAATTGAATAATGGCGGAAAAATTCAGCGCTCTTACCTCACAAGTAAGTGAAGACACTTGCGCATGGCTTTCGCCCTTGCCGATGAAGCTTTGAGCCGCCAGCGTGCGCGGACGATCCCGGTGCGCTTGTACGGTGTGGCGGTTGGCGGGTTTCTGGCCACAGCCGGGGGATGCTGCGCCAGCGCCCGATCGGGCCTGGGCGGTGGGTCGGGGCGGTGTTTCTGGTCACCGCCGCCGGCCACGCCATCGACAATCTGCCCATTCCCGATGGGATCCATCATCACAATCTGGCGGCGTGGGTCTTGTCGGCCAGTCCGGCCTCGTTGTTGTGGGCGTTCGTGAAGGCGACGTGCACCGACCAGCCGCGCTGGCGCTGGCTGTGGCTGGCGCCGGCGGCGGCGGTCCTGGCGTTCGCGGTTCTGGGCGCGACGCTGCCGCGGCCGGCCGCTGGCGCAGCCTGGATCACCTATAATGCGGCGGTGATGGCGCTGATGGCGCACGCCTTTTGGATCATTCTGTCGAGCTGGCGCGGCGATCTGGTCGATCCGCGCCGAGCTATTCGGGGGCCAATCCTGGCGGCGGCGGTGATCTATATCCTTGCGATTCAGGCGGTTGATGTGTCTGACATCCTGGGCGAACGGCTGATCATTCCCGAATGGGTGCAGGCGGCGGCTTTGGCTGGGCTGGCGATTGTCGGCGCGGCGCTATTTCTGGTCGTCCAGCCAGGCTTGATCGATCCCCACGCGGCGCCGGTGCGGGAGGCCACGGGCGTTGATCCCGCCGACCGGTCGCTGGCCGCCAAGCTCGACCACGCCATGGGCGAGGGCGCAATCTGGAAGCGCGAGGCGCTGACTATTTCCGACTTGGCCGACCATCTCGGCTGCCCGGAGCATCGCTTAAGGGCGCTGATCAATGCCCAGCTTGGCCACCGCAACTTCGCCGCCTTCATCAATGCCCGCCGGATCGAAGCCGCGCAGGCCGCGATGTTGGCCCAGCCCCGTAAAGCCGTGTCGGCGATCGCGTTCGAGCATGGCTTCGCTTCGCTTGGCCCGTTCAACCGCGCGTTTAAGGATTTGACGGGCGCGACGCCCACCGAATGGCGCCGCCAAAAGCTCGCTGAACCTGAAAATGCCTCGCAGATTCCTGAAAAATCCACCTGATTTCAGCCTTGGCGAGACGTTTGCGTCTTTAGCGCCCCACACCCGGGCCGCACCAATCAGAGCAGGCGTGCATGTGAGATTTGGCGATGCAGGTGGGCCGCGAATGGCTCTCAGCCCTGCGGGTGGGTACGATCCGCTATGTGATGTTTTCGATCCCGGTCTGGTTCGTCTTGTGGGTCGTACTGGCGCCGCTGCTGAAGGGCCGCAAGATCCGGCCCAACAGCCTCAAGCCCGCCCAATTGGTCAGCGAGTTCGCCCATTCGCTGCGCTCGATTGCGGTGTTCTCCACCGTTAGCCTCGCCACCTTCGCCGCCGCCACGGCCGGCTGGTTTGACGGCCCCAAGATCGCCGCGACCTGGGGGGCGGCCTGGTACTGGGGCTGCCTGGTTCTGATGATCGTGGCCCACGACGCCTACTTTTATTGGACCCATCGCCTGATCCATCACCCAAAGCTGTTCCGGGCGTTTCACCGCCGCCACCACTAGTCGCGCAATCCCTCGCCGTTTACCACCTACAGCTTTGACA
The DNA here is from genome assembly GCA_040381035.1 of Hyphomonadaceae bacterium. GTDB lineage: Bacteria > Pseudomonadota > Alphaproteobacteria > Caulobacterales > Aquidulcibacteraceae > REEB506. The sequence goes on along the minus strand of JBEIHY010000080.1, from coordinate 3,332 downwards.
TTGGCAAGGCCGCGATTCAGGCACGCGTTCGTGCCGCTCTGGGTGCTGATCGTGCCGACGCCCTGGGGCGTGGCCGGGCTGTTCATGCTCCACCAGCTCGCCCGCAATACGATTGGCCATAGCGGCTATGAGCTTTTTCCGGCCACCCGCAACGGCAAGCCCCTGTTCGACTGGCTGACGACCGTCACCCACCACGATCTGCATCAAGAAAAGGGCTTCAATTATGGTCTCTATTTTACGTTCTGGGATCGGCTGATGGGCGCCGAGCATCCAGACGATCACGCCCGCTTCGCCGCCGCCGTGCGCGCAAAGAAGGTCGTGGCGGTCGCAGCGATGGCGTAGACGGCATGAAGTCCTAGCGCGCTGTCTGGCCGCGATGGCGCAATTTGGCGTCGGCGAGCACGCAGGCGAGCATAGCTTCCGCCACTGGGGCGGCGCGGATGCCGACGCAAGGGTCGTGGCGGCCTGTGGTCGCGATCTCGGTTTCCGCGCCGCTCGCGGTGATGGTCTGGCGCGGGGTGAGGATGGAGGAGGTCGGCTTGATTGCCATGCGCGCGACAATCGGCTGGCCGGTGGAAATCCCGCCCAGCACGCCGCCGGCGTGGTTGGACAAAAACACCGGACCGCCATCGGGGCCGATACGGATGTCATCGGCATTGTCTTCGCCGCGAAAGACCGCGGACGCAAAGCCGGCGCCGATTTCGACACCCTTGACGGCATTGATGCTCATCAGTGCACCGGCGATCTCGGCGTCAAGCTTGCCATAGATCGGCGCGCCCCAGCCGGCGGGCGCCCCTTCGGCCACCACTTCGACAATCGCGCCGAGGGAGGAGCCGGCTTTGCGCGCGGCGTCCAGGTCGTCTTCCCATAGCTTGGCGGTTTCCGCGTCCGGGCACCAGAACGGATTGGCCTCCACCGCGGCCCAGTCCCATCGAGCGCGGTCGATGGCGCGGGCGCCGATCTGGACCAGTGCGGCGCGGATGGTGATCGTCTGGCCCAGCGCCAATCGCGCCACCGCGCCGGCCGCCACCCGGGCTGCGGTTTCGCGCGCCGAGGAGCGTCCGCCGCCGCGCGGATCGCGCAGACCATATTTGGCGTCATAGGTGAAATCGGCATGGCCGGGGCGATAGGCCTGCTCGATATTGGCGTAGTCTTTCGAGCGCTGATCGACATTCTCGATCATCAGGCTAATCGGCGTTCCAGTGGTCAGCGGGCCGGGCGGGCCAGGCGGCTGATAGGTTCCGGAGAGGATTTTCACCGCATCCGGCTCGCGCCGCTGGGTGACAAACCGGCTCGTGCCGGGGCGGCGGCGATCAAGCCAAGGCTGGATCGCGGCCTCCGTCAGGGGCAGGCCCGGCGGGCAGCCGTCAATGACGCATCCGAGCGCTGGTCCATGGCTTTCGCCCCAGGTGGTGACGCGGAACAGGTGGCCGAAGGTGTTGTGCGACATTTGGGTGCGATACCTGATTGGCGTCGCCGCGCCAAATCGGCGCGCAATCTTTCCCGACATGGCTGGCGCGCTCTATATGAACGCTATGACCCCAGACGATTTGATCCCACCATCGCCGCGCTATGATCCGACCGCCATCCAGCCCGACGATGACGCAGCCCTGTTTGGCGCGGATGAGCCGTTTGCGCTATTTGCCGAGTGGCTGAACGCGGCGAAGAAAGCCGAACCGAACGATCCCAATGCGATGGCTTTGGCCACGGTGGATGCGTCGGGAATGCCGGATGTGCGCATGGTGCTGCTCAAAGACGTGAGCCCCATCGGCTTTGTGTTCTACACCAACGCCGACAGCGCCAAGGGCCGAGAGCTTGCCGCCCAGCCGCAGGCGGCCTTGTGTTTCCACTGGAAGTCTCTGCGCCGGCAGGTGCGTGTGCGCGGTGTGGTCGGCGCGGTGCCCGACGCGGATGCTGACGCCTATTTCCAAAGCCGCGATCGCGGCGCGCGCATTGGCGCCTGGGCGTCCACGCAATCGCAGGCGCTTGAGGGGCGCTTTGCGCTTGAAGCCCGCATTGCCCAATACACCGCAAGTTTCGGTTTGGGCGACATTCCGCGCCCGGCCAACTGGCGCGGCTATCGCGTGGCGCCGGTGCAAATCGAGTTTTGGCGCGATCGGCCGTTCCGGCTGCACGATCGGCTGCAGTTTGTCCGCGCAGAACCGTCGGGCGCCTGGGCCAAGAGCCGGCTTTATCCATAAGGTTAAGCCATGTTTACCGACTTTTCATTCCGCTGCGCTGAGACTCGTTGCACTCTGGCACGATCGAGTCGCGTCGTGAGCTGCGGTGGAGACCTGTGATGCGTAAAGGTTTGCTGGGTTTGGGATTGGCGCTGGCGGCGGCGGCGTTTTCACTGATTGGCCGCGACAAGGTGCGGGTGCGTTCGGCGCCGGTTGAGCCGCGCCGGGCCAGCGCGCATCTGGAGAGCTTGGCACGTTCGCCGGTGGTGACGCGGGCGCGGGCAGGGTCCTTGTGGCCTGATCCCGTCGGCGTGATGTGCCGGGTTCCGACCCTGTTTGCGGAAACCGCCGGCGGCGCGCGGTTCGCGGGCATGATGCGGTTGCAATTGCGCGCGCCGCAAGCAGTGGCCGCAGAAACCGCATCCTGGGTGGCGCATGAGGCGGTTGATCTGCGCGCCGCCAATGATGCTGACATCGCCGCTGAACTGGCGGCTTTGAGCCCTGGTATGGCTTCCATCGTGAAGTCGCTGCGCGCGGGCAATTTCCGCCGCAAGCCTGAGCGGCCGGCGCGCCTGCGGATGGCCGCATGATTCCCGGCATCAAGCAACGTGACCGCTCCGTGGAGCAGGGTGGTTCAAAGAGCCGCAGGCTTGGCTGGGTGACGGGGGCGGCAAATCGGCTTCTATGGGTTGGCCGTCCGCATGGGAGGGCCGGCCATGGTTCGTACGCTTTAGGACGCTTTGGGTGAGATCGAGGACAAGCGCGGGCGCAAGGGGCGCCAATACAGTCTGTTATCGCTGCTGGGCATTTCGATTGCGGCGATGCTGGCTGGCGCCAACGATCTGATCGCGATTTTTCGCTGGGGCTGCCGACTGAAGCCGGAAGCGTTGCGCTTATTCGGCATCGACAGCGGGCAGGCCCCATGCCACGCGACCTATCATTATTTCTTCCAATCCCTGGACGGGGATAGCGTGAGCGCGCGGCTCGGCGCATTCGCGCGGGGCGAGGCGGCGACGCGCCACATCGCCATCGACGGCAAAACCCTGCGAGGCAGCCGCCGTCTGGACGCGAAAGCCATTCACGTGTTGTCGGCGTTCGCCAGCGATTTGAGCGCTGTGATCGGCGATTTGATTGTCGCGCCAGATCAGAACG
>JBEIHY010000079.1:0-15460 GCA_040381035.1 Hyphomonadaceae bacterium | reverse complement strand
GCGCCAGAATATGCCACTGTCGGGCTCAGCAATATCAATGAGACGCCGCGCCGATTGGCGCACAAACCACACGCCGATTTACAGCTTGGCCCGCCGTCAGCGACAGCGCGACGGGATTGCCGAGCGCATCGACGACGGCGTCGATTCTTGTTGTCAGACCGCCGCGCGAGCGACCGATGGCTTGATCTTCGCCGCTTTTTTTGGGGCGCCCGCACTGTGCTGGTGAGCGCGCACGACGGTCGCGTCGATCATCACGAATTCATTGTTGGCGTCTGCCGCCAAAATCTCGAAAACCTTTGCAAATACGCCAGTTTCGCACCAACGGCGATAACGCCGATGTGTCGCTTTCCAGTCACCGTAGCGTTCGGGAAGATCGCGCCAGGGGATGCCAGTAAGATAGCGAAAGAGACCCGCATCCACGAACAGCCGATTGTCAGCGGCAGTGGCGCCGACATGGCCTTCGCGTCCGGGCAGAAAGTCTTTGATCCTGTCCCACTGATCGTCGCGCAAAGCGTAGCGGAGCATGCATCGGCCTCCTGATTGCCGACGCTCCATGGGTCAGAGAGAAAGTGATTTGGGAAACCCAGAAATGACGGATGAGGCCCAACGCTGCCGATTTTGCGCCCAACGCGGCTGAAAGGACTCAGGCCAACTGACGACACGCCCTAACACGTCACGCCCAGGTCGTCAGCTTCGCCACATCCGGGCGCGGGCGTTCTTCGGCGCTTTGGGTTTGGGTTCCGAGATAGATGAAGCCGGCGACGCGTTCAGCTTCCGTTACGCCCAAAGCGGCCTTGGCGCGCGCGTCATAGGCCGCCCAGCCGGTCAACCATACCCCACCAAACCCCAAGCCTTCGGCGGCCAGGATCAGGTTGTAGCAGACCGCCCCGGCCGACAGGATCTGCTCCCATTCCGGGATTTTGGCGTGCGGAGCGGCGGTGGACACAACCGCAACAACCACTGGGCTGCGTTGCAACTGGGCGCGGGCGGCGTCGATGGTCGCTTCAGAAGCGCCAGGCTGGTTGGCGGCGATCGCGGCAAGTTCGTCGCCGAGCCGCGCACGGGCTTCGCCAGCGATCACAATGAACCGCCACGGCGCGAGTTTGCCGTGATCGGGGCAGCGGGCGGCAAGCGTCAACAGCGCCGCAATTTGGGCGCGATCTGGCCCTGGCTCGGCGAGGTGGAAGGGCTTAGACGAGCGCCGCGTGGCCAGCAGCGCCAGCATCGCGGGATTGGCGTTAACCGGACGGGTGGGGGCGCCTTCGGCAGGCGGCGCAGGCAGTGAGACAGGATCATAGCGCATCCATCCCCCATGCCGGAAAACGCAAGACATGACCAGAACGAGCCGCTAAATCGCGCCCCATGAGCGAGCAAAATCCCTGGACCGTTCTGGACCGCCGCACGGCCTATGAAACGGCCTGGATCGCGGTTGAGCATCATGACGTGCTCACCCCGGCCGGCAATCGCAGCGTCTATGGCGTGGTCCGGATGAAAAGCCGGGCGGTGGCGGTGTTGCCGATTGAAGCGGATGGGCGTGTCCATCTGGTGGGCCAATGGCGGTTTCCGTTGGGTCGTTATTCCTGGGAAGTTCCTGAAGGTGGCGTTGATCCCGACGAAGATCCGGCCGCCGGCGCCGTGCGCGAGTTGGCCGAAGAAACCGGCCTGCGCTGTGGGCGGTTGATCCCGATCTTGAAGCTCGCTTTGTCCAATTCGGTCACTGACGAGGAAGGCTGGTGCTTCCTGGCCATCGATCTGACGCCCGGCCCGAGCGCGCCCGATGAGACCGAGCTGCTTACCCATCGGGTCGTGCCGTTCATGGCGGCCCTGAACGCCGCTTTGAGGGGCGAAATTGAAGACTCAATGACGGTGGCGTGTCTGCTGCGCGCCCACCATATGGCAGTGACGGGTGAGTTGCCGGCGGCCCTGGCGCAGGCCATGCTCAAACCCATGGAGGCGCCATAATGGCTGACCAGTCAGGAAATCTCGCGCTCGCCGCCGCGCTTGGCGCGCCTTGGGCCAATGGCTGGGCGCAGCTGCGGGTTGAGGCCATGCAAGCCGCCGCCGAAGAACCGTCTTTGGCGAGCTTCTTGCACGCCAATATCCTGCACCACGAAACCTTGGCCGACGCCTTGTCCTATCACCTCGCCAACAAGCTTGGCGGGGCGGACATGAACCCGCTTCAGCTGCGCGAGGTGGCGATGCAGGCCTATCGCGCCGATCCAGCCCTGCCTGCGATGGCGGAGCGAGATATGCGCGTCGTGCGCGACCGCGATCCGGCCTGCCGCACTTTCTTGCAGCCTTTCCTGTATTACAAAGGCTTTTCGGGCCTGCAGGCGTATCGGATCGGCCATTGGCTTTGGGGCCAAGAGCGCGAAACCCTTGCTTTCCATCTCCAGAGCCGGATTTCGGAGCTGTTCGGCATCGACATTCATCCTGCCGCCCGCATTGGCGCCGGTGTGTTCATCGACCATGCCCACGCCATCGTCATCGGCGAAACCGCGGTGGTGGAAGATGACGTTTCGATGCTGCATTCGGTGACGCTGGGCGGCACCGGAAAGGCGCGTGGCGAGCGTCATCCGAAAATCCGCCGCGGCGTCCTGATTGGGGCCGGCGCCAAGGTGCTCGGCAATATCGAGGTCGGCGAAGGCGCGCGGATCGCGGCCGGTTCGGTGGTTCTGGCCGATGTCGCTGCCCGTTGCACCGTGGCCGGCGTGCCCGCCCGCCCGGTCGGCCACCACTGCCCACAGAGCGAGCCGCCGGCCAATGCGATGATTCAGACGCTGGACGCCCAGGTGCTGAGCGCCTTTGGCGATGGGATTTGACGTTGCGTCGCGCCCTTGACCGCGCTGGCGAGCGGGGCAAGGGTCGCGCCAGATCATAGGAGCCGCCCGTGAACCCCGCCGAACGCGCCAAAGTCGAGAAATATTTGCGCACCCGATTCAATTCGAAGGTGCTTGCCGTGAAGCCCAAAGGCAAGTCAAAAGACAGCGCCGAAGTTTATATCGGCGATGAGTTCATAGGCACGATTACCCGCGACGATGAGGACGGCGATCTTTCGTATCACCTGACCATGACGATCCTGGATATCGACCTGGAGGGCTGACCAAGGCGGCTTAGCCCATTTGTCCTTTGCGGCCATTCCCGCTGGGGTCGTTCTCTTTGTAAGCGAGCGCAAAATCGCTCTCAAGTTTCTTGAAGGCGAACTTGCCTATGTTAGGGCAGGCGCGCGCAAATATCCTGCGCCCGCACCTGCTCGACGGCGGCGAAATCAGCTGCGCGCGGCGCCAGGCGCCGGATCAGCGCGATGCCGCGCCGGCTCGGGCTCTCCACCACGGTTTCACCCGGTGCGGCGGCGTGGCTTTGCCCCTTGGCGATCAGCACAATGTGTGCGCCGTTTGGAAAAGCGCGATCATTGCCAGTCCAGAAATTGTCGGTGTTCGACGCATACAGCGCCAGCGACCAATACTGGCCCCATGGCGCGGCCCGAACGCGAACAGGCCCGTCGGCGAGATCGAAGGCGCATGCGCTGTAGGCGAGGTCAGGGCTTGGGCGCACGATCTGGCGCGATGTCTCGGTGACGCGCGGGGTTTGGCGCAGCACATTGAACCGACCTTCCGCCACCCGCGTCACGGCGATGTTCATGATCACCTGCGGCGCGGCATACATGAATCCGACAAAGCCCACAGCGGCGGCGGCGAGGAAAATGATCAGTGTCCGGATCATGGCGTGCAGCTCAGCTTGCGGATCGCTGGCAGTTTTGCCTTAGCAAGGTTTGCTGATAAGGCAGGATCAGGATTGTATAGTCGCAGCATCAGATCGAACCGCCCGGCATTGCGCGAAGATATCCAGTTTCCCGCGCCGTCGCGCGTTTGCGCAACGCGCGTTCGGAAGGTTGCGTCAGGCTCAGTCTTGATCGTCGTTGCGTCGACTGAAAATGCGGCGTCGGAATTGACGGGCAGATAATTGTCGGCGGCATAGATCGTGATCGACCACCAGCGCGCGGGCGGCGGCGTTCCGCTCACTTCGTAGGCGCACGCCGCGTTCAAGGCGGCGCCGGAATCATCAACCGTGCGCGTGTAATAGACGGTCTCGGACTTGTTGAGCGCCAGGAGGCCGACGCGGGCGACGATGGCGCGCGTGAAAGGGTCTGCGGCGGGCGCCCCGGTGTAGAGGTTCGTGGTCCAGGCGCCTGCCGCGGTGGCGCCCATGGTGCGCGCTTGCGCCAAAGTCGCCAAACCCGCCCCGGCGCCGACGACAAGACCCAATACGGCTGCAACGATGATCGATAGTCGTTTCATCTTCGCAGCTTCGGCTTGCCTGTAATCTGTCGTCAAGCCCGCATCTGGCTGCGCGGGCAAATAAATAAAGGGTCTGCTTGGCCTTGTCGGCGTTTGCATCAGCTGCCAGGGTCAGGCGCTGGTTAGGCTCGAAAGGTCGCCCATGTTTCGCTTTCGATCAGGCCTTGGGATTGCAGGCGCGGTGGCGGCGTGTCTGGCTCTTGCGCCGGCGCCGGCGCAGGCACAGGCCGATGCCGAGACGCAGGCCGAAGACCAATGGGTCACCGGCAATCTCACATTTCTGGCCTATCATGAGGTTGGCCATTTGCTGCTCGATCAGGTCATGCGCGCCGATCAGGCCACTAATCGTCTCGCCGCGGAACAGTCGGCCGATGATATCGCCACCTGGCTTTTGTCGCCCGATCCGGGCCAGCCCGTCGACAGCGCCGAGCTTGTGGCGGCGATGGAAGGCTGGCTGGAATCAGCCGATCAGCGCGCCGCAGGCGGGCCGTGGGATAATCCCCATTATCCTGACGATGAAACGCGCGCCGCGCGCATCGCCTGTCTGTTGATCGGCTCTGACACCGACGGGACGAATGCCTTTGCCGCACTCAAACCGATTGCAGAATTGCATTTCCAGCCTTCCGAGTGCCGGAGCGATTATCAACAACTCGATCGCGATATGGAGGCCGTATTCGGCGACAGCGACGTGACGCGGGCCAATCCGCAGGCGCGGGTGCAGGTGTTTCATGATCCAGCGCCGCCCGCCCTCGCCGATGCGCGCGAATTCTTGATCAATTCGCGGGTGCTGTACGATCTGCAAAAAGACCTGGTTGAGTCGATCGGCGCGCCGGTGAACGTGGTGCTGCGCGGCGCGGCGTGCGGGGTGGATTCTCCAGGCTTTCAATACATCCCGTCGCGGCGGGAAATTGTCGCGTGCTATGAAGAGGTCGATTGGTTTTTGTTCGGCGATCCGCAAGCCGGAACCCCAGCCGCGCATCGCGGCGCAAGCAGCGCGGACGCTTTGGGCGCCCGCCCGCGCCGCATCACGCCGCGCCCGGTGCAGATGCAATCGCCGCCGCCGCCGCGCACGCCGCGGTGACGGTCTGATGCTAGGGCGTGGCACGGGCTTGACGGCGCAGCGCCGCAACGCCCGGCACGCCGGCGCAAACATCCCGGCCTGGATCCGGCCACAGCGCGCCGAGCAACGCGTCGGCGTCGATCTCGGCTTTGGCGAAGCGGCGCTGGTCCGCGCCGAGCAGATTGCGGCAGGCTTCGCGGGCCAGGGCAGGCCACGACGCCGTCACTTGGTGCACATCCCACAGGGTCAGCGCGCCGTCGCGCCCGGCGCCGGCCAATGTTCGCGCGTCTGGCGATAGCGCGCCTTCCAGGCCGCGCTCGGTTGGGCCCTGGAACGTCGCCAGCAATCGGCCGTCGCGGGCGTCCCAGATTTGGGCCAGGCCCTGGTCATCGGTGGTCACGATGCGGTTTGCGCCCGGCGTAAACGCCACTGAAAGAATGGCGCTGCCATTACCCGGCAGAATGGCCTTGATGGCTTTGCGCGCAATGTCCCAGACAATCGCAGTGGTGTCGTCGCTGGCGGTGACGATCAGGGCGGCGTCGGGGGAGAAGGCGAGCGCGCCAATGCTGCGGTTATGACGTTGCAATATTGCCACGGTCGCGCCGGTCGCGGCGTCAAAAACCCGTGCAATCCCGTCTTCGCCGCCGCTGGCAATGCGCTTTCCATCAGCTGAATAGGCCGCCGCAAACACCGCCCCTGTCTGGCCTGCATAACGCCGCAGCAGCCGTCCGTCCGTCGCCGAGAAGGCTCCGACGCCGCCCACCTGCATCGGCGCAATGATCGTGGCCCCGTCTGGGGAAAACTGTGCGGCATTGAGGCCGCTGTCTGCCGCCAGTGTTGTCACTTCTGCGCCCGTCGCCGGCGCCCAAATTCGCCCCACGCCGTCTTCGCCGGTGGTGACCAGGCGGCCGTCCTCTGCGAAGGCAACGGTATAGACTTCCCCGCCCGGAACCGTGATCTGCTTTTGCGCTGCGCCGGTCTCGGCGCTCCACAATGTCACAACGCCGCGGCTGGACGTCGTGGCCAAGGTCTTTCCATTGACGGCATATTCCACGCTGTAGAGGCTTTCGCTATGGGATGGCGGTTGCAGGCGCTGTTCCGGCGTCAAGCTCCATAGCCGGGCGCCGGCGTTTGCGCCCCATGTCACGAGATCGACGCCATTGGCCGCGAGCGCCCCTGAAACCGGCCCGATATGGCCGCGCAGCGCTTTGAGCATGCGCCCGTTTGCGCTGTCCCACAGCCGCACGGCGCCGTCTTCGCTGGTGGTGATGATGTGGGAGCGATCGGGCGAAAACACGGCGTCGCTGACGAACTTGTTGTGGCCGCTTAGCGTGAGCAACTCGGCCCCGCTGGCGCGGCTCCAAACCCGGGCAGTGCGGTCGACGCTGGCGGTGACGATTCTGTCGTTGTCCGATGCGAAAGCTGCTGAAAGGACCTCGCGGCTATGGCCGGCCAATGTGCGCAGCATGGCGCCGGTGCGGGTGTCCCAGATGCGCGCGTCGCCATCTTCGCTTGCAGTCACCAGCCATTGGCCGTTTGGCGAAAAGTGGGCTTGAAACACCGCGCCCGTATGGCCGTTGAGGCGCACCGGCCGGGCGCCGGTATTGGCATCGTAGAGGATAGCGCTGTTGTCGCTTCGCGCCGCGACCAGCCGCGCGCCATTCGCCGCCAGGGCAACGCTCCAAACGCTGGCCTCGCCTGGGGCGATTTCAAAGGCCGCCCTCTGTGTCGCAATGTTCCAGACGCGGATGACGTTGGCGGCATCAAGCGTGTAAAGGCGCGATCCGTCGGGGTAAAAGCCGATCGCGCGCAGGCCCGCGTCATTTGCGTTAAAGGTGGCGAGAAGCGCGCCGTCAGCGCTGCGCCAGACTTGGACGCCGCCGGCGGACGTGGCGGTGGCCACGCGTTCGCCTTCCTGGTCGAACGCCACGGCGGTCACAGCGCCATTGGCGCGCAGCGTAATGCGGGCGGCGGCGCTGGCGACGTCCCAGATTTTGGCTTGTCCGTCTTGGGCGCCAGTCACGACGCTGCGGCTGTCGGCGCTGAAGGCAGCTTGCATCACCGGTTTTGTGTGCAAGAGCGGCGGGCGGCTGTCGCCGGCGGCGTGTAGGACAGCGCCGAGGGCGGCAAGAAAGCGCGGCTCATTGGGCGGCGCGATCTGGCGTCCCGCGAGGGCATAGCGCGCCGCGAGAAGCGTTTCGCCGGTGTCGAGCTTTTGCCAGGCCCGCTCGGCAAAAAAGCGGCTGAGCGTGTCATGCGCGCGCTGGCCATTGCTGACCGCCAAGACCAGCAAGACGCCAAACACCAAGCTGAGCGCGCTCAGCCCGCCGAGCAGCATATTCTGGCGCGTCTCCTTGCGCCGTCGCCCGCGCTGCCACAGCTCATCGAAGTCGACGCCCAACATGCCCGCCGCCAGGCGCGCGCAGACGCGCTCCTTGCCGTCGCGGCGCAGATCAACGCCAACCGGCTCCATCGGCATGGCGTCGGGATAGCCGGGATCATGGGCCAGCCGCAGGCCGGGCGGAAAACACTCCAGGTCCGGGTCGCTGGAATTGGGTTGGCCATCGATGATGACGGCAAAGACTTGACCCGTGGGAACCGTGCGGCGGAAATGCTCGATCTCGGCGTTCACCCATTTCGATTTTGCCGCGCGCGGCGAACACAAGACGATCAGGTGCTCAGACGCAGCGATCGCCTGGCGTACGATCTGGCCGATATCGGAGGCCGCCGGCATGTCGTCGTCGTCGCGAAAAAATTTGCCAAGCTTGCGGGAAGCCGCGTTGTGCGATCCCACGCCGGCCGGTGCGCGATAGGCTTCGAGCCATGCGTGAAGCCGCCGTCCACAAGCTTTGTCTTGCCAGGAATAGCTAATGAATCCGCGAAACTGCATGGATCAAGGCCCCGCGCCTTTGAATGGAGAAGGCTGGGCCACGTTGCGATGAATTGCGGGCGGGGCGCAATTGGTCGTCTTGACGCCTGGCTGCGGCCAAGCATCCTGGCGCATCGCGATCAGGAGTATGATCAGTGACGGGGAAGGGCGCCAGCAACCTGCAGGACGATTACGCAAAGGCCGGGTTTGATGGCCGTCTTGGGTTTGGCAAGAAGCCGGCCGTGCTTCTGGTCGATCCGGTCGCGGCCTACATCGACCCGCAATGCCCGCTTTATGCCGGCAAGGACGCGCATAAGGCGTTGAAGGCGATGGCGGCGTTGAAGGCTGCAGCCCGCCGCGTGAAGGCTCCCGTGGTTTTGACTGGAGTGCAGTTTCACAAGGGCGGCGCCGATGGCGGATTGTTCTTCAAGAAAGTGCCGGCGCTGCGCCATTTCGAGGCCGGTTCGCCGTTTGGCGCTTTTGCCGCGCCGGTCGCGCCGGGCGCTGGCGATGTGGTGGTGATGAAACAGTATGCGTCGGCGTTTTTCGCCACATCGCTGGCGTCCACGCTCACCGCCATGGGCGTGGATTGCTGCCTGATCGGGGGCTTCTCCACATCGGGCTGCGTGCGGGCCAGTGCACTCGATTGCCTGCAACATGGCTTTGCGCCATTCGTGGTGCGCGAGGCCTGCGCCGATCGCCACGACAAACCGCATGAAGCCAATCTGTTTGATCTACAGGCCAAATACGCCGAAGTGATCGGCCTGGACGACGCGCTTTTGCTGTTGTTGGGCGTGGCCGGCGTCTAAATGACCTTGGCGCTTTTCAAAGCTGCGATCTTTGCCGTGTCATAGCCGAGAAGGTCGGCCAAGACCTCTTGTGTATGGGCGCCCAGCTCCGGCCCGGTCCAGCGCACATTGCCGGGCGTTTCGGAGAACTTCGGGAAGACGTTCTGCATCTGGAACGCGCCAAGCACGGGGTGTTCAACATCTATGATCGCTTGGCGGGCGGCGAATTGTGGATCGTTGAGCATATCGGGGGCGCGGTAGATGCGCCCGCACGGCACGCCATGGGCTTCGCAGATTTGCTCTAGCTCCGCGCAGGTTTTCGGGGCCGACCATTCGCCAATCATTGCATCCAGTTCGGCCTGGCGTTCGCCGCGCGCGATATGGCTGGCATAGCGCGGGTCTTTGCCGAGTTCGGCGTGGCCCATGGCTTCGGCAAGCCGCTGCCACACCGTATCCTGATTGGCCGCGATAATCAGCATCCCGTCACTGGCCGGATAAATGTTGGAAGGGGCAATCTTGGGTAGGAACGATCCCGTCCGTTCGCGCACATAGCCGCCAAACTGATAATCCGGGATCAGGCTCTCCATCATCGCAAAACAGGCTTCGTAGATGGCGGAATCGACAATCTGGCCGCGGCCGGTTTTGCGCCGATGCTCCAGTGCCGCAAGTGCGCCCATGCAGGCATAGGCCGCCGCCAGCGTGTCGCCGATCGAAATCCCTGCGCGCGACGGCATCCGATCCGGTTCGCCCATCACATAGCGCAAACCGCCCATCGCTTCGCCGACGCTGGCATAGCCGGCCTTGCGCGCAGACGGTCCCGATTGTCCGTATCCGGACACGCGGATCATGATCAGGCCGGGATTGATGGCGCTGAGCGATTCATAGCTCAAGCCCCATTTCTCCATCGTGCCGGGGCGGAAATTCTCCAGCAGGAAGTCGGCTTGACGCACCAGGTCTTTGAGAACGGCCTGGCCTTCTGGCTGGCGCAGATCCAGGGTGACGCACTTTTTGTTGCGCGCCACGATTGGAAACCACAGGCCCTGACCTTCCGGCTTGATCGTGCCCCAATCGCGCATCGGATCGCCCTGGCCGGGTGGCTCCACCTTGATGACTTCCGCGCCATAATCGCCGAGCAGCTGGCCGCAAAACGGCCCGGCCAGCAGCACGCCAAGTTCGATGACGCGCAAGCCCTTGAGCGGCCCTGTCGCTTGCGCCTCGCTCATTCGGCGGCCACTTTCGCGCCCACCTTGCCGCGCCAGACGGGTTGTTTCGGCGCCGGCAGGCCGGTGTCTGTCGCGCAGCTTTGGCGCAGTTCTTCGATCGGTGGGCCGAAATCGAACACCTCCAGCTTTGGGCGCGTCGTGCGGATTTTTTCACGCATGGCTTTTGTTCCGGCCGCATCAAGCGCGCCCGAGGGGCCAACAACAACGCCGTATTTCTTCGCGCCGTCTTTGCTGACCAGGCCGCGGCGAACTTCAAGCGCCACAAGTTCCGCATCGCGCTCCAACGGATCACCCCAGCCGCCGCCGCCCCAGGTGACATAGTGCAGCTCATCGCCCTGATGCACCGCGATGCGATCGCATTTGGAGCCGAGCGCCAGAGCCGTGCCGTCGGCCTTGACCAGTTTTTTCCAGCTGCGCTTGGCCGGCAAGCCGCCATTGACGCCCCAGGGCGGCACAAACCAGCGATCATCATGGACCGAAATCGCGCCATCTTCGAGGAAGTGATAGACCATGTGAATGCCGTTGCCGCCGCGGTTCTTGCCGGCGCCGCCGCTGTCGATGGCGCTTTCATAGCGCTCGATCCGCAACGGGAAGTATCGCTCCAAGAATTCGTTCGGTACATTGGTGAAGCCGGGCCACAGCGAATGGCCGTCCGGCCCATCGCCGAGGAAGCGGCCCGGAATGCCGCCAAAGCCGATCTGGAACAGCTGGAACCATTCGCCATTCGGGTGGAACCCAGAAAACATCAGATGCGGCGAGGAACTGAAGCCCGCCGCATTGAGAAATTCCGGCGACTTTTGGCCGAGTAAAGCGCCCAGGACATCGAAGATGCGGCCCAAAGCGTGGGTGCGGCACGACAATGCGGCGGGGAATTTCGGCTTCAGCAGCGAGCCTTCGGGGATGCGCACATCGACCAGATCATAGAAGCCGTCATTGAACAAAATCTGCGGGTCAAACACCATGATCATGTAGATGCCGAAGAACATCTTGAACATGTTCTCGTTCAAATAGAAATTGATTGAACTGTCCGATTGCGGATCGGTTCCGGCGAAATCGAGGATCACCCGTTCGCCTTCGCGCCACATCGTGCATTTGATCTTGAAGGGGCCCGCGCCCTTGCCGTCGTCGCAGATATAATCCTCGAAAAACACCGGCTCCTCGCCGATGGCCACAGAAATCAGATGCTGCATCGCGCGACGATTGCGATCGAGCAGGTTTTCCATCGCCGCATTGACCACATCATCGCCAAACCGCGCGCACATTTCGCTGACCCGACGCGCCGCGACCCGACAGGCAGCGACAATGGCGATCAGGTCGGCCCGGTACCATTCCGGCATCCGGCTTTGGTGGGTGGCGATGCGTAGAATGTCGGATTGCAGTTCGCCTTTGCGATAGAGCTTCACCGGCGGCAAGCGCATGCCTTCTTCAAAAATACTCGCCGCATCGGTCGGGAGCGAGCCCGGCACCTTGCCGCCGATATCGGTCATATGGCCAAACATCGCGCCCCAAGCGACCAGTCGGCCATCATGAAACACCGGCATGATGACGAGTTGGTCTGAGGTGTGGCTGATCGCGCCTTCGCAGGAATACGGATCATTGAGAAGGATCACGTCGCCTTCTTCAATCTCGCCCTCATAGCCCTTGAGAAAACCGGCCAGGAACGATCCGAACTGGCCAACGACCATGCGGCCTTTGGGATCGGCGATCATCGGAAAAGCATCGCCCTGTTCGCGAATGCCAGGCGACAGCGCGGTGCGAAACAAGGTGGCGTCCATTTCCACCCGTGCATTGCGCAGGGCGTTTTCGATGATGTCGAGCGTCACCGGATCGACGGTCTTTTTGGAAAAGGCGCGCGGCTTGGTTTCTTTGATGGTTGCGGGCATTGGCCTCACTCCGGATTGATCAGGATATTGCCGAGTGCGTCGACCGTGCCGACGCAGCCGGGGAGAATAAGCGCGGTGGAATCCATTTCGGTGATGATTGCGGGGCCTTTGATCTTGTCGCCGGCGCGCAGTTTCGCGCGATCATAGATGGCCCCGTCGCGCCAGCCGCCATCGACCCACATCTGGTGATCGCGCAGCTTGGCGGCTTTGGGGTTGCCTTCGCCTTTGGCGATCGGCTTGGTTGGCAATTCCAACTCTTTGCCCAGCGCCACGCAGCGCACATTCACCAGCTCATGCTCAGTTTCCATATTGAAAGTGAACAGCCGGCGGTGTTCGACGTCGAAGGCGTCGGCCAGGCGCTGAAGGCCGCCGGCGGCAAAAGTCGCTGCATCGACCGGCATCGCCACCTCAAAGCCCTGACCACAATAGCGCACATCGATCCAATGCTGCGTCTGGATGTCGCCCGCGGCGAGACCGTCTGCTTTCAGCGCGTCGCTGGCGGTTTTGGCAAGATCGGCGAGCACGCCGGCCACCTCGCTATCGCCGGTGTGCGACAGGCGCTTGGAGAAGGAGCGCGCCGATTCGGCGCGCATGCGAGTTGTGGCGTCGCCGGTGGCGCACAGAACGCCCGGCGAGATCGGCACAATCACCGGCCAGGAGCCCATCAGCTTCGCCACCGCATTGGAGTGCAGCGAACCGGCCCCGCCAAAGCCCATCAGCGCAAAATCGCGCGGGTCATAGCCTTGCTGCACCGAGATCATCCGCAAGGCGCCGAACATGTTCTCGTTGGCGATATCGATGATGCCGCGCGCGGCTTCCATCAGATCAACGCCGAGCGCGTTGGCAATTTTCTGCACTGCGACCTTTGCCGCGGCGTGATCGAGCTTCATGCGCCCACCAATGATTTCGTCGGGCAGGTAGCCGAGCAGGAGATTGGCGTCTGACACCGTGGCGGCTTCACCGCCCTTGCCATAACAGGCCGGCCCCGGATCGGCGCCGGCCGATTGCGGGCCGACCCGCAGGGCTTTGGTAAGCTCGGGTACATGGGCGATCGAGCCGCCGCCGGCGCCGACCGTGCGCACGTCCAGCGACGAGGCGCGAACCGAAAGATGGCCGACCTCCGTTGTGCGTTGCAGGCGCGGCGCGCCGTTTTCGATCAGCGCCACATCGGTGGAGGTGCCGCCAACATCGAGGGTGAGGATGTTTTTGTGGCCGGCGTGTTTGGCCACCCACAGCGCCCCCGACACGCCCCCGGCCGGGCCCGACATCAAGAGGTTCACCGGCTTCAAGGCGGCGGCCTGCGCGCTCATCAAGCCGCCATCGGAGCGCAGAAGCGAGATGCGCCCGGCCACGCCCAATTTGCGCAGATCGGTTTCGAGATTGCCGACATAGGCGCCGACAATCGGACGCATGGCGGAATTGGCCACCGTCGTCAGCGTGCGCTCATACTCATACATTTCCGGCAAAATCTCGTGGCTGAGTGACACCGGAATGTCGCCAAACACCTCCGCGGCCAGCGCGCCGACGCGCTTTTCGTGGGCGCCGTTCAAATAGGAATTCATCAGGCAGACGGTGACGGCTTCCACGCCATTGGCTTTGAGCGCTTGTAATTGCGCGCGCACATTGGCCTCATCCAGCGGGCGCACCTCTTTGCCTTGGGCGTCCATGCGGCCGTAAATTTCGACGGTGTTTTCTAGCAGCGCCATCGGGGTTGGTTTGGGCCAGATGATCCAGGCCGCAAGCCCGCCGGGCACAAAGCTGCGCGCCACTTGCATAACCTGGCGATAACCCTCGGTGACGATCAGCCCGACAATGGCGCCCTTGCCTTCCAACACGGCATTGGTGGCTACGGTTGTGCCGTGCAGAAAGTCTTCAATCAGGTTGGGCGCGATGCCGGCGTCGGCGCAAATCTGCGTCGTACCCTGGATAACAGCGATGGAGGGATCTTTTGGCGTGGATGGTGTTTTGCCGCGCCAGAATTGGCCGTCTGCGGTGTTGAACAAGAGAAGGTCGGTGAAAGTCCCGCCGACATCCACGCCCAGACGATAAGACATGCCGTACTCCGTTTCAAACGTCACAATGTTTCAGGCGGCGTGCGGCGCCGGGAAGGCGCCGGCGCGCGTCACCATTGCCGGCAGCGTCCGGCCCATAAGCGCGGTGAGCCATTGGCCCGCTTCAATCAATTGGCCGAGATCAAGCCCGGTTTCCACGCCGGAGCGGCTGAGCAGATAGGCCAGATCTTCGGTGGGGATATTGCCGGTGGCCTTGGGCGCAAATGGGCAACCGCCCAGCCCGCCGAGGCTGGAGTCCAATGTGGCCACGCCTGCCTCATAGGCCGCCCAGGCATTGGCAAGGCCGGTATTGCGGGTGTTGTGGAAGTGCGCGCGCAGCGGGATATCGGGCCCAATCGCTGCGCGCACGGCGCGGCACAGATGCGTCACCTGCGCCGGCACGGCCACGCCAATCGTGTCGGCCAGAGCGATTTCACGCGGGCCAGATTGAGCGATGGCGAGCGCCATGGAAACCACGTGCGCGGGATCGACTTCGCCTTCAAACGGGCAGCCAAACGCCGCCGAAATCGTCACCTGCGCGGTTTTGCCCGCGGCCTTTGCCGCCGCCACAATGCGGTGCGCCTCGGCGACGCTTTCGGCACTCGATTGGCCCTGATTGCGGATGGCAAAGCTGTCGGACGCGACCGCCACCGCGCCGAGCTCGTCGACCTTGGTGCGCAGCGCGCGCTCGGCCCCGCGCTCGTTCAACACCAGGCCGATATAGGTGACATCTGGACGGTCGGGCAGGGCTTCCATCACCGCTTCGGCGTCGGCCATTTGCGGCACCCGCTTGGGATTGACGAAGCTTGCCGTTTCGATGCGGCGCACGCCGACGCCGATCGCCCGCTCAATCAGCGCCACCTTGTTTTCGGTGGCGATGATATCCGGTTCGTTTTGCAAGCCGTCGCGGGCGCCGACTTCGACGATCTCGACCCGGGTGGGAGGCACAGCCATGGCGCAAAGCCTTCCTGTTTGCCAAAGCTTCTCATGGCGAACCACAAATTCGCTGAGCGCTTGGTTCCATTCGACGGCGAACGTCTGACGCAAGAATAGCGCGATGCGCGCTTTCACCAAACTCATTTCCGCATTTTTGGAGCCTAAACAAGCCGGGTCATTGCGGGGCCAACCGCCATGGCCGGTTGTCTTTTCCACAGAGGTCAGTTTGGGTGGCGCGACATAGACAGCGCGGCCGCTGGTCGAGCTCGGGGAGGCATTCTATGACGGAGATGGATAAACCGGCTACGGTCGGGCAAGAGTTCGCTCGCGCTTGGCCGGTGCTGCTGGCGGC
>JBEIHY010000078.1:0-15595 GCA_040381035.1 Hyphomonadaceae bacterium | reverse complement strand
GGCCCTCGCCATCGAGGCCGCAGCCTGGGTCGCGCGCCGCAATACCCACAACGCCAAGGCCAATTGGCGATTCACCACCGCAAACGCCCGCGTCAAACTGAAAAATCTCTATCCCTCACTTTAGAAGATTCAGGCTACTAGAAGCCTCGCGCGCTTTGCAGCCGCTTGTCCACGACTTTGTCCAAACCGGCCGCGACCCGGTCGCGCATTTCGCGCTCGATATTGGGCAGAGCCAGGAGTTGGCGCATCGCATCGACATGGGTATCGATAATGGTTGGATCGAATTTAGATGAGGCCCCGACGCCGTTCAGATAGCGCAGCAGCGACGCGGCTGAACGCATCAAGAAACCGTCGCCAATATCTTGCGCCTGGGCGCGCATTTCGGTGGTTGCCAGCAGCACATTGCGCAGCCGGGCCCGATCGCCGGGGATCAACTCGTTGGCCGCAAGCGCCAAACGATCGATGCGCATTTTCAGGCGCTGCTTGTTTTCTTCTTCCATCGGATCGTTGAGGAATTCTTCGGTCGGATCGCTGAGACGACGCAGCGGGCCGCCATAAGCGTCGATGAATTTTCGCCGCCGGCACGGGCCGACATATTCCGGGCTGTCCACGAACTCGCGCGGACGGTTTACAACTTTATTGATCCGGGTCACCAGAACATGCGCCGAGATCGGCTTGATGCAGTATTCGTTGACGCCGACCATGCGCGCGTCCGTGACCTCGTTCAAAGACGCTTTGCTGGTCAGAAGAATGATCGGCAAGGCGCGATTGGGGCCAGCCAGCCCGGCGCGCACACGCCGCGCCAAGAACAGGCCATTGATGCCTTTGTCTTCCCACTCAAAGATCGCCAGATGCGGTTCGGTCGTGCGCAGAAACTCGACAGCTGCCGGATCGGTCTCAGCGGTTTTGACGCGAGTGATGCCAGCGCCGCGCAGAATCGTGGACGTAATCGCGCGGGTGTGGGCATTGCTGTCCACGACCAGAATGTTAATCGCGGTTAAATCGAGGGGGCCTAGCGGCATGACAAGGTCGCTCTCGTGGTGAACACGGGCGCTAACCTAATCGGCATGGCTTAGGGAAGCTTCAACGACGCGCCGGATTTGGCCGAATATTTTGCTAGACGGTCCGCTTTGCTTTGTCCTTGGCGTTTTGCGATTGGATCGCGGCCCGCGCGGCTTGCCACATTTCGTCTGACCAGCCGCGCAATGATGAAAAGTTTCCGCCGCTTGATTGGTATTCAGCGCCGTCAATGGCGATACACTGTCCGTTTACATATTCCGCGCCGGGCCCCATCAGAAACGCCGCCAGGTTGCACAGCTCATGCATCTCCCCAACCCGGCCAAGCGGGTTGTGCTTCATGTCTGCGTAAGCGTCTTCGCCAGACGTTGGGTTGAGGCGTTTAGACATGCCCTCGGTCGGGAAGGGGCCTGGCGCAATGGCGTTAAAGCGGATGCCGTAGCGGCCCCATTCGACCGCCAGCGATTGGGTCATGGCGTTGACGCCGGCTTTGCTCATCGCCGATGGCACTACAAACGGCGAGCCGTTCCACACCCATGTGGTCAGGATCGACACGACATTGCCCTTCAGGCCCTGGGCGATCCAGCGCTTACCAATATCAAGCGTGGTGAAGAACGTGCCGCGAAACACGATATTGCTGATCGCTTCAAAACCGCGCGGGGAGAGGTCTTCGGTGCGGCTGATGAAATTGCCGGCGGCGTTGTTGACCAGCCCGGTGAGCGGGCCGTCTGCCCAGCTTTGATCGACGGCGTCGGTGATCGCTTCCGCCACCCGAATGTCGCAGGCGATTGGGGTCACAACGCCGCCATGCTTGGCCATCAGCTCCTCTGCGGTGGCTTGCAGCACTTCGCCGCGGCGCCCCCAAATCACCACCTCGGCGCCGAGCGCCAGAAACGCTTCGGCCATTTCTTTGCCGAGCCCCGTGCCGCCGCCGGTAACGAGGATTTTCTGCCCGGTCATCAGGCCCGGTTTGAACATCAATTTGGCGGCGTCCATAGCGTCTCTCCCTTTGGTTCGCCGACAACTTAGCGCCGTCTGACCGTGTGGCGACGCTTGACGTAGCGTCAATGTGAGATATCTTCCGGCATCCATGCTCAATGAACTTGGTCATTGATCTGGATTGACGCGCCAGACGCCGATGGCTCGGGGGGGAGCATCATGAAAGACGCGGTGGTCGCGCGCGGCGTTGGACTGATCGCCAGATTGAGTTTGCTTGGTCTGTTGCTCGCCGGGCTGGCGCTGCTGCGGTTTGCGCCGCTGGTTGAGCCGGACGGGCCCAAACCGGCGCCGATCTCGATCATTCAGACCAAGCCGCGACCGCGACCGCAACCGCAACCGCCGCCGCCGCCGCCGCCCGAGCCGGTCCGCAGCCAGGAGGCCCCGAAGTCGCGGCCAACGCCTCCGTTCGCCGAAGCCCCGGCTGCGCCAGTGGCGATCGTTGCGCCGCCAAACGCTGCGCCGATGACCGCCCTGACGCCGCCTTCGGCCCTGGCCGCAACGGTCGCCGCAACCATTGAAACCGCCCGCCCGCTTGGGGCGCCGCTACGGCCGATTTATCCTAAGCGCTGGTTGCAGAGCGCGCGGGAGGGCGTTGTGGTCATCCGATAGATCGTCGGAACCGGTGGCGATGTCACCTCGGCCGCGATCGTGTCAGAAGGCCTCGCCGGTTTTGGCTTTGGGCGCTGCCGCGCTCGCGGCCGTGCGGCGGACGAAGTTTGAGCCCAAGCGCGTCGATGGCGCCGCGGCTCAGGGCGAATTTACCTGTAACGTGCGTTTTCGGCTGGATTAACCGCCCCGCGCGATTGACTTCACTCCCGGCGCGGCACAATTCCACAGCACGGCGAAGGGCAGGCGTGAGCTTCCCCGTCGCCGCCATACAGATGAACCCCGCGGGAGAGACCGCGCAGTCCGCACGGCCCCGAAGGCGCAACCGCCCCGGAAACGCTCAGGGAAAAGGACCGCGGGGGGATGAACACGCTGGATAGCGCGGCGCCCTGTGCGCCGCCGCCGAAGGAGTAACCCGTGAGATCGCGGGGAATCTCTCAGGCCCAGGGACAGCGGGGGCGCGGCTGACGGTTCCGTCGGCGGCGGATCCGTATGAGGCTTCCATGGGCGATACTGCGCTAAAGACATTGCCGCTTGACGGCCTGCACCGTGCCGCCGGCGCCAAGTTCGGCGGCTTTGCAGGCTATGTTATGCCGCTGACCTATCCCGATGGTCTGCTTGCCGAGCATGCCTGGACGCGGACCAAGGCCGGCATGTTCGATGTCTCCCACATGGGGCCGTGCTTTCTTGCTTTGCCCAAGGGCCATGGCTTGACCGGCGATGACGCTCACAAGGCGGTAGCGAAACTGATCGAGCGGCTTGTGCCGGGAGATATCCAGGGCCTCAAACCCGGCCAGGTGCGCTACACGGTTCTGCTGAACGAAGCCGGCGGCGTGCTTGACGATCTGATGATCGCACGCCCGAGCCAGCCAGAAAGCCAGGGCGATCTCTACATTGTCGTCAATGCCGGCTGCAAACAAGACGATTGGGCTTTGATTGAAAAGATGGTGGGCGCGGACGCCAATCTCGTGCGGGCCGATGATCGCGCATTATTGGCGCTGCAAGGCCCGGCGGCCGAAAGCGTTTTATCGGCGATGATTCCGGAAGCGGCTGCACTTGGGTTCATGCAATATGGCCGGCTGGAATGCTCCGGGTTCGGACGATTGACCGTGACGCGCTCGGGCTATACCGGCGAAGATGGGTTTGAAATTCTGGTGAAGCCGGCCGATGCTGCGGGCTTTGCCGAAAAGCTGTTGAGCGATAATCGCGTGAGGTGGATCGGCCTTGGCGCACGTGACAGCCTGCGCCTGGAAGCGGGCCTGTGCCTCTATGGCCATGACCTGGATCAAACCACCTCGCCGATCGAGGCGGGCTTGGCCTGGATCATTCAGAAGCGCCGCCGCGCGCTTGGTGATTTTCCAGGCGGCGCCCGCATTCTGAAAGAACTCGCGGATGGCCCGGCCCGCAAACGCATTGGCATCGTGCTGAAAGATCGAGCGCCGGCGCGCGAAGGCGTTGAGATCGCCAAGGACGGTCGCGTCATCGGCAAAGTCACATCCGGCGGCTGGTCTGCGGCGCTGAATGCGCCGATCTCGATGGCCTATGTCGAAGCGGCTTATGCCGCATCGGGAACCGCACTGGAATTGATGGTGCGTGGCCAGCCGCGCGTCGGCATTGTCACCGCCATGCCCTTCGTTCCGCATCGCTACAAAAAGGGGAGCTGACCCATGACCATGAGATACACCAAGGACCATGAATGGGTCCGCGTCGAAGGCGACATCGCCGTGTGCGGCGTCACGGCCTACGCCACCGAGCAGCTCGGCGATGTGGTTTATGTCGAGCTGCCGAAGATCGGCCTCGCCGTGCAGCAGGGCGCCGATATGGCGGTGGTGGAAAGCGCGAAAGCGGCGAGCGATGTCTATGCGCCGCTATCAGGCGAAATCGTTGCTGTGAACGCCATGCTGAGCGACAACCCGCAATTGGTGAATGATGGCCCTGAAGCCGATGGCTGGTTCTGTAAAATCAAGATCAGCAACGCCGCCGAGCTGGACGCGCTAATGGATGCGGCGGCCTATGCCGCGCACACGGGGGCCTAAATCCGATGCGCTATTTGCCGCTGACGCCTGAAGATCGCGCCGCCATGCTCGCCGAGATCGACGTGCGCTCGATCGATGATCTGTTCGTCGATGTGCCGAAATCGGCGCAACGCGCTGGGCTGGTTGATCTGCCGCTGCGCCAAGGCGAATTGGAGGTGGAGCGCGCTTTGAAGGCGCTGGCCGCCAAGAACACGCCGGCGGGATCGACCGCGTTTTTCATCGGCGCCGGCGCCTATCGCCATCATGTCCCGGCAACGGTAGATCACCTGATCCAACGCAGTGAGTTTCTCACCACCTACACGCCTTACCAGCCTGAAATCGCCCAGGGCACGCTGCAGGCGCTGTATGAATTTCAAACCCAAGTGGCGCTGCTTACCGGCATGGATGTGGCCAACGCCTCGATGTGGGACGGCTCAACCGCGTGCGCGGAAGCCGCGATGATGGCCACGCGCGTCACCAAGCGCGGCAAGATCGTCGCGTCGGGCGGCCTGCATCCGCACTATGCCGAGGTCACGCGCTTGATCTGCGAAAGCAATCATATCGCGTTTGCCCAGCGACCGACGCACGTCGATGGCGAAGCCGATGTGATCGGCGAAATCGACGCCGACACCGCCGCCGTGATCGTGCAATCGCCGAACTTCTTCGGCACGCTCACGGATGTCACCAACATTGCCGCCGCAGCCCACGCCAAGGGCGCGCTGTTGATCTTTGTGTTCACCGAATGCGTTAGCCTGGGCCTCGTTAAATCGCCGGGCGAAATGGGCGCCGATATTGCGGTGGGCGAAGGCCAATCGATCGGCAATGCATTGAATTTCGGCGGGCCCTATGTTGGTTTATTTGCGACGCGCGACAATCTCGTACGCCAGATGCCTGGTCGGCTTGCCGGCGAAACGGTGGATGCTGAAGGCAAGCGCGGCTTTGTGCTGACGCTGTCGACGCGCGAACAGCATATTCGGCGCGAGAAAGCGACGTCCAACATCTGCACCAATTCCGGCCTATGTGCGATGGCCTGGACGATCCATATGACGCTGCTTGGCGAAACCGGGTTGCGCCAGCTTGCCGCAATAAATCACCAGAAGGCGATCGAACTTGCCGATGCGCTGAGCGGCGTGAAAGGCGTGGAGCTGCTCACCCCGCGTTTCTTCAACGAATTCGCCATTCGCCTTCCGAATCCGGCGGCGGAAGTGATCGAAGCCTTGTTGAAGCATGGCGTGATGGGTGGGGTTCCGCTGTCGCGTTTAAAGCCTGGCGTGATGGATGACGTCGCCATTGTCGCCGCCACCGAAACCAACACCGCCGCCGACATCCAAGCGTTTGCGGCTGCGCTTTCCAAGGTGCTCGCATGACCCAACTTCGCTCCACCCGCGGCGCCGCTGGCGACTACGCCGTTGAAACAACCGTCTCGGGATCGCGCGCGATGCTGCAGGCGGCGTGGCTTTTGTTTGAGTATGGCGCGACCGACCGTATGGGCGTCGATCTTGCCGCGCCGGGCAATCGCCCGGATCGGCTCGGCGGGCTTGCCCGCAACGAACCGATTGGCCTGCCGGGCCTGTCGGAGCCCGAGACCATGCGCCATTATGTGCGCTTGTCGCAACGCAATTACGCAATTGATCTGGGCCTGTTTCCGCTCGGCTCGTGCACGATGAAGCACAATCCGCGCCTCAACGAACGCATGGCGCGGCTAGACGGCTTCGCTGATATTCACCCGCTGCAGCCGCAATCCACGGTGCAAGGCGCGCTGGAATTGATCGACCAGCTTGCCCATTGGCTCACCACGCTCACTGGCATGCCGGCCGTGGCGATGAGCCCGAAGGCCGGCGCGCATGGCGAATTGTGCGGAATGCTCGCCATTCGCCAGGCGCTGATCGCGCGCGGCGAAGATAAAATCCGCACCCGTGTGCTGGTGCCAAGCGCCGCGCACGGCACCAATCCCGCCACCGCTGCGGCTTGCGGTTTCAGCGTCGATGAAGTGCCGGGCACGGAAGATGGCCGCGTCGATGTTGCGGCGTTGAAGGCAAAACTCGGACCCGATGTGGCGGCCGTCATGGTGACCAATCCCAATACCTGCGGGCTGTTTGAGCGCGACGTGAAGGAGATCGCCGACGCGATCCACGCTGCCGGCGGCTACTTCTATTGCGACGGGGCCAATTACAACGCGATTGTCGGGCGCGTGCGGCCGGGCGATCTCGGGGTCGATGCGATGCATATCAATCTGCACAAGACGTTCTCCACGCCCCATGGCGGCGGCGGGCCGGGGGCGGGGCCAACGGTGTTGTCTGAGGCGCTTGCGCCTTATGCGCCAACCCCGTTTGTCGTGCGCGACGGCGAAGGCTTTAAGCTGATCGAGCATGTCGAGGGCGAAGCGGGCGAAGCCTTTGGCCGCATGGTCGCATTCCATGGCCAGATGGGCATGTTCACCCGCGCGCTCAGCTACATGATGAGCCACGGCGCCGATGGACTGCGCCAGGTCGCTGAGGACGCGGTGCTGAACGCAAACTATGTGCTCGCCCGCCTGAAGCGGAAATTCGACGCGCCGTTTGCCGCTGCCGGCCCGTGTATGCACGAAGCGCTTCTGTCGGACGTCACCCTGAAGGCCAAGGGTCTGGAAACCGTTGACCTTGCCAAAGCCTTGATCGATGAGGGCTATCATCCGATGACGGTGTATTTCCCGCTGGTCGTGCATGGCGCCATGCTGATCGAGCCGACCGAGACAGAAAGCAAAGCAGAACTCGATCGCTTCTGTGATGTGATGCTGGCCTTGGCGGAGCGGGTCGAGGCTGGCGAGGTCGATTTCTTCAAGACATCGCCGCGCTTTACCCCGGTGCGCCGCCTCGATGAGACCCGCGCCGCGCGTCAGCCGGTTCTGCGCTGGCGGCGCGGCCGCAATGACGATCCCGCCCGCCAGGCGGCTGAGTAGGCTTTATCCTTCGCTGCCGCCCGGCTATGGGACGGTCGGATCAACGGCGGGGAGAGCCATGGATATCGCAAGTTTTGGCGTCAATGAGTGGGTGACGGCAGGGTCGGCGGCGCTCGCCCTGCTGTCTTTCCTGTTCAACTTCGCGGTGGTCAATCGCCAAACAGCGATGCAGGCCGAAGCGCTGCGCGCACATATGGATGCGGAATTGCAGGATTGGGCGCAGGAAGCCGTGGACATTCTTTCCGAGGCTTGCGCCTTCGCTGATCGTCATGCCGAGTGGCCGGACGAGCCGCGCAGGGCGCGGGTGGCGCTGTTGTGGCGGCTTTCCGCGATTGCCGATAAGGGCCGGCTGTTCTTTCCCAATCTCGCTCCGGACACGCACGGCCACGACAAGGAAGGCGCCTTCAAGGGCTATCGTCCGCCCGTGCTCGACGCCGTGATTTTTGCCTATCAGATGCTGGAGAAGATGGATGTCCGCAATATTGGCCCCGACCAGGACACTGCGACTTTTCTGCGCGATTGCCGCCGTGCGCTGATTTCGGAAGTGCAGCGCGCCGTCGATCCGCGCCGGCGTGGGCGGATGCTTGAGCGTCTGGCCAAAGCCGGCCGGCAGCACCGCAGCGACGGTTTTTTGGAAGCGAACGCCTTGGCCGAACGGCTCGAAACGCGCTATCCGGGCACGCTCGTATCGACGCGCGGCCCCGAATGGGTGGCGCAGATGAACTCCCTCGCCGGCAAGAAGTGAGCCCATGCCCGCCCGCACCGATCAACCCCAAGAGCGCCGCACGCTGGCGATCATCGTCGACAATGAGCCCGGCGTGTTGGCCCGCGTCGTTGGGCTGTTTTCCGCGCGCGGCTATAATATCGAAAGTCTGACGGTGGCCGAGACTGATAAGACGTCCCGGCAATCGCGCATCACCATCGTCACTCGCGGCCAGCCGATCATTCTCGAACAGATCAAGGCCCAGCTCGATCGGATCGTTAATGTCAACAAGGTGATCGACGTCACCCTCGATCCCGCTGGCGCTGAGCGCGAATTGGCTTTGGTTAAGGTCCGCTCGCTTGGCCAAAACCGGATCGAGGCGCTGCGCGTATCAGAAATCTTTCGCGCCAAAGTGATCGACACGACGTTAGAGAGCTTCGTGTTTGAGATCACCGGCGTCTCCGATAAGATCGACGCCTTTGTCGACCTGATGGGGCCGCTTGGTTTGGTGGAAGTGTCGCGCACCGGCGTTTTGTCGATCCGCCGCGGGCCGGAAGCTTCCTAGAGCTGTGCCATTTTGGCGCCAAAGTCGGCGCCGGCGGCGGTAAACCGATTGGCCATAACCGGGTAACGCGAAAGACCTCGACACGCCACATCACCGCGGCACTTTGGCGCGATGAGAGCGGGCCGGCCCTTGGCCGGCGTCGAGGATCGCGCATGAAAGCCACGCATATGGCGGCGGCCGCCTTGGCCGCGTTTCTGCTCAGCGGCTGCGCGTCGCTGCAGCCAGAAGTGACTACGCAGTTGTCGCTCATGGAGGCCGACCGCGCCTTTGCGCGCTTGGTTGCCGAGCAAGGCGTCAAGGCGGCTTTCGCCCAGACCATGGACCCGGTGGACGGCATGGTCGTGCGGCCGGGGGCTACGTTCACGGGCGCGACCCAAATTCAAGCCAATGTTGGACAGGGCGGCCAGAGTGAGCAGATGTTCTGGCAGCCCGACAAATCCTTCCATGCGCGCTCCGCCGATTTTGGCGTCACCAGCGGCCGGTTTGTGCGCGTGATCAATGGCGCAGAAGTGGGCCAAGGGCGCTATATGATCGTGTGGCGCAAAGACGCCTCCGGGAGGTGGCGCGGCCTGATGGACATGAATATCGAAGACCCGCGCTATGTTGCCTCGCCGCCGCCGCCAATCGTGCAGCCGGCCCCGACGCCGCGCCCGAAGCCGCGCCCGCGCCGGAACTGACGAAACACCGCAGGACCGAAGGAATTTGACGCCGACGACGCGGCTGGCGTTTTTGGCGTTCCCCCGAAAGCCAAACGACTGGCGTGTGCACGTCGGCCGCGTTTGCCGACACAGGTAGTGGAATCGGCGGAACAATCGTCAGTGGGGGGCCTTTGCGCCTATGCGGCTTGGCCTTGCGATGGCGTATTTCCCAGATGTGCAGGAAAAAAATCGCCCAGGGCGCGATGGCTTCTCGTGAACCAGGTTGTCTGCGGCTCCTTCGCCAGCCAGACACCCTGTTTGGCTTGATTTCACCAACTTGTATGCTTAGCAGCTGGCTTGTGGCTCCGTAGCTCAGCTGGATAGAGCGGGTCCGTCCTAAGGACACGGTCGGGGGTTCGACTCCCTCCGGGGCCGCCAAAAGTTAGCGTGCGTAAGGAGATTGTTGAGGATTGCGTGGTTGAGTTGCGGGGAGGTTAATCATGACACACGCAACTGTCCCGCCGTCTTCGGCGAACGCTTCCAAACTGGATCTCGGCGAAAACTGGCCGCACATTTTGGTGGTCGACGATATCGAAGACAATCGCACTGTGCTGCGGCGGCGTTTGATGGTGGCGCATTTTCAGGTCGACGAGGCTTGCGGCGGCGCCGAAGCGCTCGAGCTTTTGGCCAAGCGCAAATATGCCGCCGTCCTGCTGGACCACATGATGCCCGGAATGGACGGCCTGGAGACATTGCAGCGCATTCGGGCGCAATGGTCCAAACGCGAATTGCCGGTGATTATGGTGACGGCGCGGGACGAAGATCCGCTGGTCATTCGCCTGCTGGAGGCCGGGGCCAACGACTTTGTGGCAAAGCCCTTTTCATTTCCGGTTCTGGCCGCGCGGGTGCGGGCCCAGCTTGAAACGGCGCAAGCGGCCTAACGCACTCTTTTCCAGCGGCCAGAGATAGCCGGTTCGGCGCGATGGGGTAGGTTGCCGCCGCCGGCGCCAGGCTGGCCGAAGTCTATCTCGGAATCCCGGACGTCACGCCATCACGGTGGACGATGTCCATGTCGGAACCGGTGGTCGATGCCCATCTCGCAACAGCTGGTCGAAGTGCTCCGGAACCCGCATGCCGGCATATCTGCGCAACAACCCATCTCGCAGGGCGCAGCTTTCGCCGCGCTCAGGCCTGTTTCGTCAGCGGCGTCAAACCGGCCATGAGCGCAAGCAAGCCTGGAAAATCCACCGGCTTGGTGGCAAACGCATCGCACCCGGCGGTCAGACATTCCTGGCGGGCGCTGTCCATGGCGTGCGCGGTCAAAGCGATGATCGGCGTGCGCGCGCCGGTTTCGCGTTCGCGGATCTGTTTGGTCGCTTCCAGCCCCGATAGGACGGGCATGCTCACATCCATCAGCACCATGTCCGGGCGATGCGTGAGAACAGCTTCGATCGCGGCGGCGCCGTCTTCGGCAAACAGCACAGAATAGCCACGTCGTTCCAGGCGACGCGCCAGCATTTCGCGATTATCGGGGTTGTCTTCGGCAATCAGTATACGCATCGCAAGCCTCAAACTGTCGCGCATCTGATATTTGTAGCATCTAAATATAAATCATCCGCAAACGGCGCGCCGTTTTTGTGCTCCTGGGTCAACGCTTTGCACCGTACTGACAATGTAAATGTCGAGCCGACTTGAACGTGGCTCACAACGGTCACATCGCCTCCCATCAACTGGGCGAGGCTGCGGGTGATGGCGAGCCCCAGCCCAGTGCCGCCGAAGCGGCGCGTGGTCGATGCATCGGCTTGCGTAAACGGCTGGAACAGCCGCGCAAGCTGGTCTTGTGTCATGCCAATGCCGGTGTCGCTGATTTCAAAGTCGATCCGGGTCATGACGCCCTCGGCCGCGGCGCGCACGTGTAAGCGCACCGCGCCATCGGTTGTGAATTTGCAGGCATTCGACAAGAGGTTCATCAGGCATTGCCGCAGCCGCAGATTGTCAGCATTGACCCATTGCAGCGGTTCGGCAAACGCGACCGAAAGCCGATTGCGGTTCTTTGCCGCGATTGGCGCGATCGTGTCGACCACGTCACGGGCCAAATGCTCAAGATCGACGGGGCCGAGATCGAGTTCGAGACGCCCCGATTCGATTTTGGCGAGATCGAGCATCTGATTGATCAAAGAAAGCAGGTGGCGCGCGGATGCGTGAATGCGATCAAGATCAGAGATCTGCGCGGTCAGTGGGTTTGCCGCAAAATCTTCGGCGAGAATTTCAGTGTAGCCGATGACGGCGTTCAGCGGTGTGCGCAATTCGTGGCTCATATTGGCCAAGAATTGTGACTTAGCGACATTAGCGCTTTCGGCGGCTCGGCGCGCCTCACGCAAGACATCCACTGTGACCAGCAGTGCATGATCGCGCCGTGTAATATCGGCCAGCAAGCCGTCGAGCTTGGCGACCAGGTCATCGCTGTGACGCGCGCGCGGGTCGGCGTGGGCGTCTGAAGTTTCTTCACGTCCAAGACCAAGATCGTCCAACAGATCGTCCAATATCGCGCGCTTCTGCGCCAGCATCGCTTCGGCTCTATGCACGGCCTCTTCGATGGCGGCTTCGCGCTCCTTGCGCGCGGTGATGTCAGTCGTGGTCAAGATCACCCGCGAAATGCGCCCATCGGAACCAGGAATGGCGCGGGCGCCGGTCTGCACCCAGCCGGCTGCGCCATCTGTCCGCACATAGCGATGTTCAAACACATTGCTGCTGGCGTTCGACCAGATGCGCCACATCTGCTCGCGCACATCCTTGGCGTCGCGGGGGTCGGCGAAACTGAATTGGCCGGAGCTGATTTCTGAAAATGTCGGCGCCGCGCCGAAAATGTCGGCGAGCGCTTCGGCATTGACCAGTCTCTGGCGGCCAAAATCAATTTCCCAAACCACAGCGCCCAAGGCCTCGTGGGCAAAGCGCAGACGATCAGCGCTTTCCTTTTGCGTTTCACGCGCTGCGACCAGTTCGGTCACTTCGGCGCCGAAGACGATGATGCCGCCAATCGCGCCCGTTTCGTCGCGCCATGGGCCCGCCTCCCACCGCATGAAGACCTCTCTACCGCGGTGATCGATCATCCGATCTTCGGCAAGTAAGGCTTTTTCCCCCGCCTGCGCGCGCGCATGTTGTTTGGTCCAGCGCTCGGGCATATTTTTGAAAACATGAGGTAATTTTTTACCGATGACGCTGTCACTGCGCGCGCCAGCCCATTCTTCCCATTTGCTGCTGACCGCAAGAAAGCGCATCTCTTTGTCAAACAGAGCCGCGACCATGCTTGATTGTTCAAACAACAAGCGGGCCAGCGCGGCTTGTCGGTGCTGTTGGGCCTGCGCGTTTTTCAAAGCGGCAGCCGTTGCGCCCGCTTCGCGCCAGAATACAAACCCGTAGCCGACAAAGAACGCCATCGCGCCCAGCGGCATCCAGGCCTCCAACAAAGCCGGCTGTCCGCTGAGGCCGGTCTGCACCCCGCACATCAACATGCTGGCGACCAGCGGCCCGCACGCACCCAGCAACACAAAGGCGCTGTGCTTGGCCGGCGCATCGCCGCGGCGGCTGCTGACGCGGGTGATATCGGCGCCGGTGCGTATGAGCGCCACGCACCACACCGCAATGGCGGCGGCAACCGCGCTCGATGAGCCCACCTGCCAGATCATGGTCGGTAAAAGGCTGAACACTGACGACACGACGGCGGCCACAAATGTGACCCGTTTCAGCGCCGCCTGATTGCCCGCGCGCGCGGCGTGCACTTGAAGGTCGTACTCAAACCATAAAAGCGGCGCTGCGACAAAGGCCCAGGCCAGGGGCCACAGCGATTGCATCAACACAGCCGCGAGCCCAGCCCCCGAGACCGCCAGCGCAGTAACGCGCCCGCGGTCGCCCCGTCGGCTCGCCAGGAATAACGAAAAATCAACCTGTATGGCGGGCGCTGGCGCGGTCACGGAAGGTCTCCAACGTTCTCCTTGCCAGACAAACCTGAAAACCCGGTTAGCCAGCCGACGTTCAATCGAGCCAAGCGCAATGCCCGCTTGCGCCGTCCTTACGAACGACGCTATAGAGCGCGTCCCCCATGCCGGAGGTCGGGCGCGTAGCTCAGCGGTAGAGCACCACGTTGACATCGTGGGGGTCACAGGTTCGATCCCTGTCGCGCCCACCATCCGTCAACCGATTGTCAGCCTTGGACTTTGCCTTCTAAAGCATTGCGGTGTAACGGTTTTTGCACAACGCAAGGACGCGTTTCGCTGTCAGGATCACGACCGACCACGCTCGACCAAACCGTCCGGAACCGGACGATTTAGACGGGGTTTTAACGGGGTTGGGCCAACATGAACGGGGTTTTTTGTGGGTGTCCTTGGGGTTTGAAACGGCGCTTTTTCGGAGCGCAGTTCTCATGCCGATGTTCTCACCATCCGCCGACCGCCTGACCAAGACGGCGATCGCCAACTTATCCACAGAAGCCAAGCGCTACCGCGTCCGCGATAGCGGCTGCGCGGGCCTCTACCTGGTGGTCGAGCCGACGGGGCGAAAACACTGGATTGTGCGCTATCCGGGGGAGCGGGGCGTGCAGCGGGAAAAGGGCCTCGGCGTTTACCCGTCCGTCCTGCCGGACCAGGCCCGCGCCCAGGCGATCGCCGTGCGCGGCGCCGTCGCCCGCGAAGGCGCGGACCCGCGGAAGGAAGAGCGCGCGGCCAGGCGTGAGGCCCAGCGCGCGGTCGAGTGCGCCGAGGACCAAACTTTCCGCGCCTTAAGCGCCCTTTACTTCACTGCCAGCGAAACCGGCTGGCACGGCCACAAGCCGAAGGCCGCCTCCACGCTCGACAAGGAGCGCCAGAACTGGGCCAAGCACCTGGAGCCGTACTTCGGGCCGCGCCCCTATGCTGAGATCAAGCGCGGCGACGTGATCGCCCGGATCGAGAAGATCGGCGCGACCTCCGGGCCGGGCGCTGCCAACACGGCGCTCGAAGTGGTCCGCCAGATTTTCACTTATGCCGAGTTCCGCGCGCCCGCAGCAAAAGTGGATGCCGGTTTTGCGTTCGCGGGCGCGCTCACTTTAAGTCTCCGAAATCAGCTGAGCTGATTTCGGGGGAGCTGATCGAAGTCCACCCCGCCGTGCGCATCCCGAAATTCCCGACCGAAAACCGGGACGTGGTCGCCAACGAGATGCAGCTGCGCAAGCTCTGGCACGAGTTCGACCGCATCCGCCACGGCAAGCGTAAGTCCGCGGCTCATTCCGCCCGCGCCATCCAGCTGGCTCTGCTCACCATGCAGCGCCGCGGCGAGATCGCCCGCATGGAGCGCAGCCATATCGATCTTGACCGCCAGCGGTGGGAAATCCCCAAGGAGAACAAGAAGGAGCGCCGCCGCAGCGTCACGCCGCTCTCGGATTGGGCGCTGGAGATCGTCACCGAGGCCATGGCCGCCAGCCCCGCCCCCTACCTCTTTCCCGCCCGCGCGCTGGGCGGCGTGTCTGACGGCGGAATCGAGCCGCACAGCCTCACCACCTTCATGCGCCGCCTGCGCATGCGTCTGCGCATCCACGACATCACCGTCCATGACCTGCGCCGCACCGGGCGCACCATGCTGACCGACGACGAGCGCTTCGACGGCGAAGGCGTCGATGAAGCCACCGCCGAACGCGTCCTCAACCACCGCGTCGGCTCTGACGCCCAGGCCGCCTATGACTGGAACGCGTATCTGGGCAAAAAGCGGCGGGCGTTGGAGCTATGGGCGGAGGAGCTGCGACGGATTGTGTATGGGGAAGTGGCCGGCACGGCGCGGGAACGGCGAGTTGCGGGAACGCCTGAGGCCCAGCGCCGGATTTCGCAGTTGGGGCAGGTTTCACCTCTCAATTCGGCAACCGGTCAGCGGACCACGGTCAACACGGCGACGCAAACGGAATACAATTCTAAGAACGAAAGCTGCATTCGGTCCCGTCGCGGGAGAGGTAGAAAAGTGGGGATGGCGTAGCCTGCGGGTTCCACAACCAACCGATTCCGCCAGCGTGTCATCGCTTGCGGGGTCTTGGAGACCACGCCATGTCGGATCATACCACAAAGATCCGTTCCATCGCGAGTGCGCCGTCGT
>JBEIHY010000077.1:0-15735 GCA_040381035.1 Hyphomonadaceae bacterium | reverse complement strand
GCATTTTTCGCGTCTCGCGCTTGACCTGCTAAGCGGCTTGGCCTAACTCCCGCGCCTCACCTACGCGGGTGTAGCTCAGTTGGTTAGAGCGTCGGCCTGTCACGCCGAAGGTCGCGGGTTCGAGCCCCGTCACTCGCGCCATGGTTTTTCCCGAAAATCTGGTTCTTCCCGGCTTGACCCTTTGGCGGTCGACAAAGAGAACATATAAGGAACGTGCGCGGCGCGCCGAATCACGGTTCGGTTGAGCGCTGTTGTGTGAGGACCCCATGGGACATCCGGCCCCGTTCATTCATTTGCGCGCCCGTTCAGCCTATTCGCTGCTGGAAAGCACGCTGCAGGTGAAGGCGCTGGCGGGGTTGTGCGTCAAAAACGCCATGCCAGCCATGGCGCTGACCGACAGCAATAATCTGTTTGGCGCCTTGGAGTTTTGCGAGGTCTTTGCGGAAAAAGGCGTGCAGCCGATTGTGGGCTTAAGCCTGAAGGTGCGCGACGGCGCTGGCGGTGGGGAAGTGGCGCTGCTGGCGCAGTCGGAGGCCGGTTACGCCAATCTCATGCGGCTATCCTCGCACGCTTTTCTGGACGCCGGCGACCACGAGCTTGGCGTGTCGCTCGATCTCGTCTTCGACCATTGCGAGGGGCTGATCGCGCTGACCGGCGGTCGGCTGTCGCCGGTCAATCGTCTTCTGAACATGGGTCGCGGTGACGAAGCGCGCCGGTTGATGGAGCGCCTGCGCCAACGCTTTGGCGATCGGCTTTATGTTGAGCTGCAACGCCAGCATGAGCCGGGCGAAGTGGAGGCCGAAGGCGATCTTATCGATTTCGCTTATGAGATGGGGCTGCCGCTGGTCGCCACCAATGATGTGCGCTTCGCGAGCGCCAGCGCCGCCGATCATCGCGCCCATGATGTGCTGACCTGCATCGCGGAAGGCGGCTATGTCGGCGATGATTCGCGCCAGAAGCTCTCGCGCCAGCATTGCTTCAAGTCGGGCGAGGCCATGGCGGCGCTGTTTGCCGATCTGCCCGAAGCCATCGCCTCGACAGCCGAAATCGCCCGGCGTTGCGCGTATCGGGTGGAAACCCGCAAGCCGATCCTGCCGCGCTTTACGACCGCAGAAGGTCGCGATGAGGCCGCCGAGCTCGCCGCGCAGGCGCAAGAGGGGCTGAAAAAGCGCCTGGCGGCTTTGGGCGATCGGGCGGTTGCTTCGGCGGAAGAGTATGCCAAGCGCCTCGCGTTTGAGGTTGGCGTCATCCAGAAGATGGGGTTTTCCGGCTACTTCCTGATCGTGTCGGACTTCATCAAGTGGGCGCTTTCGCAGAGCATTCCGGTGGGGCCGGGGCGGGGGTCGGGCGCGGGTTCGCTGGTCGCTTATGCGATGTACATCACCGACCTCGATCCGCTGCGTTATGGCCTGCTGTTTGAGCGCTTCTTGAACCCAGAGCGCGTTTCGATGCCGGATTTCGACATCGACTTTTGCCAAGATCGCCGTGGCGAGGTGATTGATTACGTCACCCGCCGCTATGGCGCTGATCGCGTCGCCCAGATCATCACTTTCGGCACATTGCAGGCGCGGGCTGTGGTGCGCGATGTCGGGCGGGTGCTCCAGCTCCCGTTCGGCCAGGTCGACCGCATCGCCAAGCTGATCCCAGCCAATCCAGCCAACCCGGTGACCTTGGCGCAGGCCATGGAGCAGGAGCCGCGCCTTAAGGAAATGGCCTCCCAAGAGCCGGAAGTCGGCGAGCTTCTGGAAATCGCGCTGCAGTTGGAAGGGCTTTATCGCAACGCCTCCACCCACGCCGCCGGCGTCGTGATCGGCGATCGACCTTTAAGCGAACTGGTCGCCCTCTATCGCGATCCGCGCGCCGAATTGCCAGCGACGCAGTTCAATATGAAATGGGTTGAGCCGGCGGGACTGGTCAAGTTCGACTTCCTCGGCTTGAAAACCCTCACCGTCATCGAGCGCGCGCTTGGGTTTCTGCGCCAGCGCGGGATCGAACTCGATCTCGCCGCGATCCCGATTGATGATCCCGCAACGTATCAGCTGTTTGCCGCCGGCGCGACCTATGGGGTGTTCCAGCTGGAAAGCCAGGGCATGCGCGACACGCTGCGCAAGGTTAAGCCCAACTGCCTGGAAGACATTATCGCGCTGATCTCACTTTATCGTCCGGGCCCGATGGGCAATATCGACACCTATGCCGACGCCAAATTCGGCCGCATGGACCCCGACTATCTCCACCCGACGCTTGAGCCGATCCTTAAGGAAACCTACGGCGTCATCATCTACCAGGAACAGGTGATGCAGATCGCGCAAGTGCTGTCGGGCTATTCGCTCGGTGAGGCCGATTTGTTGCGGCGCGCCATGGGCAAAAAGAAGCCTGAAGAAATGGCCAAGCAAAAAACGCGCTTTCTGGAAGGTGCAGCCGCGCGCGGCGTTGGCGCGGAGCTGGCGGCGCGGATCTTTGATCTGGTCGCTGAGTTTGCCGGCTATGGCTTCAACAAGTCCCACGCCGCCGCCTATGCCGTGATCGCCTATCAAACCGCCTATCTGAAGGCCAATTACCCGGTTGAATTCCTGGCCGCTTCAATGAGCCTGGACGCCGCCAATACCGACAAACTCGCCATGTTCCTGCAGGACGCCAAGCGCAGCGGTGTGACGGTATTGCCGCCGGATGTGCAGCGCTCCGGCGCCGATTTCAGCGTCGAGGACGGGGCCATCCGTTACGCGCTCGGCGCGGTGCGCAATGTCGGCATGGCGGCGATGCAGATGGTGGCGGCCGAACGCGGCCGCAAACCGTTCAAGGATCTGATTGATTTCGCCGAGCGCCTCGATCCCAAGGCGATCAATCGCCGCCAACTGGAAAGTCTCGCCAAAGCCGGCGCTTTCGACAGTCTGGAGGACGATCGCGCCCGCGCGCTGGGGGCCGCCGAAACGCTCGCCGCCATCGCCCAGCGCGTCGCCGAACAGCGCGCCAGCGCGCAAGCAAGCCTGTTTGGCGCCGATGAGCCAGCCGCACGTCCAGCATTGCCCAAAGCGGTGGCTTGGTCGCCCCAAGACCGCCTGGATTTTGAGCGCGAAAGCGTGGGCTTTTATCTCTCCGGCCATCCGCTCGATCAGTTCTTGGCCAAAGCCGACAGCGGCAAATATCACACCTTTGCCGAATTGCTGGATGAGGGCGAACATCCGCCGCGCACATTGGCGATGATTGGCGTTCTGCGCACTTTCACGGAGCGCATGACCAAAGAGGGCATGCGGTTTGGCATTGCAGCCTTCTCCGATCCAACCGGCGATTACGAAGCCTTTGTGATGACCGAACTTTTACCGGTCGCGCGGGAGAAACTTCAGGCCGGCAAGGGGTATGTCATCAAAGCGCGCGTGCGCTGGAAGGAAGGCGATCTGCGGGTCGGCGCCGACGCGTTTGAGCCGATCGAAGCGGCCGAGGCCCGCGCTGGGCGTGATCTGGAAATTCAGATCCGCGAAGGCGCTCCGATTGCCGCGATCGCCCAAACATTGCGCGCTTTGCCGGCGGCTGTGGGCGATGAAGCCCGGCGGCTGACACTGATTTTGCGCCTTGCGGATGGTCGCTCCGTGGCCATTGAGGCGCCGGGCCAGTTTCCTGCCGGTCCCGCTGCGCGGGCGGCCCTGAAAGCCGTGCGCGGCGTGGAGCGGATCAATTAGCTGGGAAGTTCAACAAAAGCTGTGGAGCATTGTGCTGCAGGTCGCCCGGCGGCGCCAGCTGGCCGCAAGGCCGCCTTGCGCGCGCCGCACGCCCCGCCCATAACCTTTGCGTCCCAGACAGGCCCGGCGAACGGCGCGGCGGCTGTGTTTGGCGGCGATGGAAAGCCCTTCGATGGACCGTATTGTCATCACCGGCGGAAATCCGCTCAACGGCGAAATCCCAATCTCAGGCGCGAAGAACTCAGCGCTGAAACTGATGGCTGCCGGATTGCTCACCGAGGAGCCGCTGATCCTCGACAATATGCCGGGCTTGGCCGACACCCGGTTTATGGCCCAGCTGCTGATGACATTGGGCGTCGGGGTCGCCTGGCCTGATGGTGCGCGAACCTGCCGGCTGCACGCCGCCGATGTCACGTCCACCATCGCGCCGTATGATTTGGTGCGCAAAATGCGCGCGACGTTTAACGTTTTGGGGCCGCTATTGGCCCGGGTCGGCCACGCGACCGTGTCATTGCCGGGAGGCTGCGCCATCGGCGCCCGGCCGGTCGATCTTCATCTCAAAGCGTTCGAGGCCATGGGCGCTGATATCGTGATCGAAGCCGGCTATGTGAAAGCGGCGGCCCTGCGCGGGCTGAAGGGCGCGCGGATCGCGTTTCCGTTTGTATCGGTCGGCGCCACAGAGCACGCCATGCTGGCCGCCACGCTTGCGCATGGTGAGACGGCCCTTGAAAACGCCGCTTGCGAACCTGAAATCGCGGACCTGGCCGACTGCCTGATTGCAATGGGCGCCAAGATTGAGGGCGCCGGCGGGCCGATCATCCGAATCCAAGGCGTCGATAAACTGACAGGCGCGCGGTTTCCTGTGATGGCCGACCGGATCGAAGCCGGGACCTATGCGATTGCGGCTGCCGCCACTGGCGGCGAAGTGCGCCTGCTCGGCGCAACCAGCGCCCATCTCGGCGCGCTTGTCGATGCCTTGACGCAAGCCGGCGTGAGCGTGCGCAATGGCGATGGCGGTCTGATCGTGGCCCGTCAACCCGGCGCGTCGCTGAAACCCGCTGACATCAACACCGCGCCGTTTCCAGGTTTCCCAACAGACCTACAGGCGCAGTTTATGGCGTTGATGACGCGCGCAACCGGTGCGTCCACGTTCCGCGAGAACATCTTTGAAAACCGCTTCATGCATGCGCCAGAGCTTGCCCGGCTTGGCGCCGACATCGGCGTGCGCGGCAATGAAGCAGTGGTGCGCGGCGTTGATCGCCTGATTGGCGCCCCGGTGATGGCGACCGATCTGCGCGCCTCCGTAAGCCTGGTGATCGCCGGTTTGATGGCGCAAGGCGAAACCACCATCAACCGGGTCTATCATCTCGACCGTGGATTTGAGCGGCTGGAGGCAAAACTGGCGGCTTGCGGTGCTCAGATTGAGCGGCGCAGCGGGCCCGAAACTGCGCACGCCGCATGAGTGCTGAACTCTTGAAACTGAAGGCTGAAGACAGCGCCGATTTGGAAGTGATTTCTGCGGCGGTGCAAGACGGCGTCGTAAAGGTCGGCGATATCTTGTTTGATGCACGCCAGCGACGCTTCGCGCTTGCGCTGAACCGCTTCCGCTGGGAGAGCGACAAGAAGGAGCGTATCCGCGCGGCGCTTGCCTTTGAGGACGTATTGAAAGTGCAAACCCACAAATTCCGCACCGCACCGGCGGATGCGGTGGCTGCGATCCTCGCTTTGCGCTTCTTGCCCGACGCTGAGCCGCCCGGCGGGCGTGTCGAAATCACCTTGAGCGGCGGCGGCGGCATTCGGATCACGGTCGAAGCGTTGGATGCGTCCTTGAGTGATTTCGGCGCGCCATGGCCGGCGCTCGCCAAGCCCAGCCACGAGGAAAGCTGATGCGCCGCTTGCGGCTCACCGATGCGGCTTTCGCGGCAGATTATGCCGCACTAATTGCGGCGCGCGCGGCGCGCCTGGATGATGCGGAAGAGGCTGTGCGCCCGGTGGTGCGCGCAGTGCGCGATCGCGGAATGGCGGCCGTGATCGAAGCGACGGAAAAGTTCGATGGCCTGCGGCTGAGCGAGGACGAGATGCGAGTCGGTCCGGCAGACATCGCCGCCGCCCGTGCGGCTTGTCCGTCGGCGTTGTTGGCTGCGCTTGAATTGGCCGCGCAGCGGATCGCGGCGTTTCATGCGTGGGAGCAGCCCGGCGCGGGCCGGCGCACGGATCCGGCGGGGCTGACCACCGGCGCGCGTTGGACGGCGATGGACGCGGCAGGCCTTTATGTACCGGGCGGCAAGGCGGCGTATCCGAGTTCGGTCTTGATGAACGCGATCCCTGCGCGCGCCGCAGGCGTCAAGCGCTTGGCGATGGCCACGCCACCGGGCCGCGCGGCCAGCAATCCAGCGATCCTTGCGGCGGCCGCCATTGCCGGCGTCACCGAAATCTGGCGCATTGGCGGCGCACAGGCGATCGCGGCCTTGGCGTATGGGGCAGGGCCGCTGGCGGCCTGCGATGTCGTTGTCGGGCCTGGCAACGCGTTCGTCACCGCCGCCAAGAAGATCGTGTTTGGCGATGTTGGCGTTGATGGCGTTGCCGGCCCTTCGGAGGTGTTCATTCTTGCGACAGGCGATGTTGATCCGCGCTGGATCGCTGCCGATCTGCTCGCTCAAGCAGAGCATGACGAAGACGCCCAAAGCATATTGTTCACCCCCGACAGCGCCTTCGCCGAGGCGGTGGATGTCGAAGTCGCCCGTCAGATCGCCGCCGGTGAGGCCGGCGCGCCTGCTGCGGCCAGCATAGCCCGCCACGGCGCGATTGTGGAAACGCCGAGCTTGGCGGCGGCGCTTCCATTTGTTGATCAGGCCGCGCCTGAGCATGTTCAGATCATCGCCCCGGACGCCGAGGCGTTGGCCGCGGGCGTGCGCCATGCTGGGGCGATCTTTCTTGGCGCCTTTGCGCCAGAAGCCGTGGGCGATTATGTCGCGGGGCCCAGCCATGTGCTGCCCACCGCGCGCGCGGCGCGCTATGCTTGCGGGGTGAGCGTCTACACCTTTATGAAACGCACTTCGATCATCGCGGCGGATGCGGCGGCCTTGGCTTTGGTTGGGCCGGCGGCGGCCGCGATTGCTGACGCAGAGGGGCTGATCGCCCATGCCGCCTCCATCCGCTGGCGGCTTGGCCATGGATGAGCACAACCGCCTGTTTGACGTGCGGCTGGACGACACGTCTCTTGCCGCAACGACCACGGACGCCGAGCATGACCGCCGGGTGGCCATCTTTGATCTGTTGGAGAAGAACCACTTCGTCCTGGAGGGGATCGACGAGGGACCCTATGCGCTCACCATCGCTGTCCAAGAGCAGCGCCGGCTTACCCTCGATATCAGCGACCGCCAGGGCCAACCGATCAGGGCGGTGATCTTGGCCCTCTCCAGCTTCCGCCAGATCGTGAAGGACTATTTCATGATCTGCGACAGCTATTACGAAGCCATCCGCAAGGCCAGCCCCGGCCAAATCGAAGCGATCGATATGGCCCGCCGTGGCTTGCACAACGAAGCCGCGGAACTCCTGCAGGAGCGCTTGGCCGGCAAAATCAAGGTCGATCATGACACTGCGCGCCGGCTGTTTACGCTGATTTGCGCGCTGCACGCCCGGGCCTGAGGGGTGGCCGCCGCGGCCCCGCGCCGTTTACCGGGATCGGTTCTTTTCATTTGTAATTTCAATGTTATACGTTCGGTCATGGCAGAGCATTTGATGCGGCTTCGCTTTGGCAAACTGGTGTGGGTTGACAGCTGCGGGGTGCGCAAGGGCGGTGAGCGCGATCCGTTCGTCACTGCTGTTCTGGATGAAGTTGGCGCCGACGCATCGCGCCACCGCCCGAAAATGCTGGCAGAGTTGGAGGACGAAAGCTTCGACCTGATCATTTCGCTGACCCCCGAAGCCCATCACCGGGCGCTGGAATTCACCCGCACGCTTGCCGTTGACGTGCTCTATTGGCCGACCATGGACCCAACGCTTGCCCAAGGCTCACGCGAGCAACGGCTGGAGGAGTACCGCGCCGTTCGCGACTCGCTGAACGCCTTGATCGCACAAAGCTTCATCAGGCCATCGACGCAGGCGGCGCAATAGGCGTATAGAGCGCGCTTCGCTGCCGCCAAGGGGGTCGCAGCCCTGCTACGAGGACTGGATGGCCAAGGAAGAGCTCCTCGAGTTCGCGGGAACGGTGACGGAGCTTTTGCCCAACGCCACCTTTCGCGTGAAGCTCGAAAACGACCATGAAATTATCGCACACACCGCCGGGAAGATGCGCAAGAACCGCATCCGGGTGTTGGCCGGCGACCGGGTTTTGGTCGAGATGACGCCCTATGATCTGACCAAAGGGCGCATCACCTACCGCTTCAAGTGAGCGATCAAGCCCCGCGTCTCATCCTTGCCAGCGCCAGCCCGCGCCGCTTGGCGCTGCTCGCACAGATCGGGGTGGCGCCGGAAGCGGTGTGGGCTGCCGAGCTCGATGAAAGCCCCAAACCGTCCGAGCCGCCGCGGGCGCTGGCCTTGCGGCTGGCCCGCGCCAAGGCTGAGGCGGCCGCCTTGGCGCATCCGGGCAAAGCCTGTCTTGGCGCAGATACGGTCGTTGCGTGCGGGCGGCGGATTTTGCCGAAAGCCGAAACCGAGGCGCAGGCGCGTGCGTGCCTGACACTGCTCTCTGGCCGCGCCCATCAAGTGTTGACCGGCATGGCGCTGGCGCAAGCGGGCGCGCCGACGCGCGCCCGCATCAGCCTGAGCCGGGTCGCGTTTCGACAGCTAAGCGCCGGCGACATCGAGGCTTATATCGGTTGTGGCGAATGGCAGGGCAAAGCCGGCGGCTATGCAATCCAGGGGCGCGCAGGCGCGTTTGTGCGTCAGCTCAATGGCTCCTATTCAGGGGTGGTCGGACTTGGCCTGTTTGAAGCGGCGGCTTTGCTGCGCGCGGCGGGCCTGGCGGCATGAAATGGCTTGTCGATGCCGGCATTGGCGAGATGCGCGCGGTGCTGGTGGA
Organism: Hyphomonadaceae bacterium; assembly: GCA_040381035.1. Classification (GTDB taxonomy): domain Bacteria; phylum Pseudomonadota; class Alphaproteobacteria; order Caulobacterales; family Aquidulcibacteraceae; genus REEB506. The sequence continues at coordinate 7,038 of JBEIHY010000077.1, read as the reverse complement.
AAATGGCGCGCCGGTCGCCATCCGTATCTGGCGCGATCCGGCCTTGGGTGCGGTTGCGCGCAACGGCGACATCTATGGCGCCCGCGTCGTCAGCCGTGACAAGGCGCGACGGCTGGCGTTTCTTGATCTCGGCGCAGGGGAGGCGTTTTTACCGCTTGACGCCAAAGGCGAAGCGCCGCGCGCCGGCGGCGGCGCGCGCGCCGTGCGCGAAGGCGAGCGGCTTTTGGTGCAGATTGCGCGCGAAGCCGCCCGCGGCAAGCGCGCCAGCGCCGAGCTCCTCGATGGGCCAGCGCCGGACAGCGAAGGCTTGGTTCGGTTGGGTGAAGCCCCACCTGTTGGAACCAGTGATCGCGCCGCTATTGATGCGGTGATTGATGCGGCGCTGAGCCGTTACGCGCCGATCCCCGGCGGCGGTGTTTTGGCGATTGAACCAACCGCCGCCCTCGTCGCCATCGATGTCGACGCCGCCGACCGCGCTGGGGCCGGCGATGCGGCGAAATTCAGCCTCGACCTCAACATTGCAGCCGGCCGCGAGGCTTTGCGGCAATTGCGCTTGCGGGCGCTGGGTGGGGTGTTTGCGATCGACTTTGTTTCGATGCCGGGCCAGCGCGCCGCCGAGGCATTGGCTTTAGCGATAAAGGCGCAAGCCGCGTCCGATCCGTGCAGCGTCACCTTTGCGCCGTTGTCGCGATATGGCGTCTTGGAAGGTGCGCGCGCACAAGCCTGGACGCCGCTGCACGAAGTTCTCTGCGACGACAATGGCCGTCTCAGCGTCACGAGTTGCGCGTTGTCTGTGTTGCGGGCGATCGAGCGCGAGGGCGTGGCCCAGCGCGGCCGCCTGATCCGCGCGGCCGCCGCGCCTGACATTGTGGCTTGGCTTGAGCAGTCTCGGCTCGATTGGCGCGCCGCATTGAATGCGCGATTGGGCGCACGCTGGACGCTCACGCCCCGCGCCGATCTGGCGCGTGACCGATGCGATGTGTCTGCGCTATAGGCCCCACCCATGACCGCCAAATGTCCAATTTGCCGAAAGCCTGCCGAGCGCGCCTTCGCGCCGTTTTGTTCAAAACGCTGCGCCGATGTCGATCTCAATCGCTGGCTGTCGGAATCCTATGTGCTGCCGGTGAAAGACGAAAGCGATAGCGAAGACAGCCCAGTTTTGCGTCCGCGCGCGCACGACGATTGAGCCTGTCATGGGCCGGCGCCAGAGTGGCGCGAGGGAGTGGCTTGGCGATGCGATCAATCTTGGCTTTGGCTTTGCTTTTGGCCGGTGGCGCTGCCGCTCAGCCGGTCGCACGGCTTGACGGTTGGGCGGTGCTGCCAGCCGAAACAATCATCGCGGCGCCGGGCGATGCCGGCGTGGATTTGCGCGCAGCCGGAAGGTTCACGCAAAGTGACCGGCCGCGCCCGGCTGGTCCCTCGACCATGAAACTGGACGGTGGGGCTTTGCCGGCGGCGGATCAGGTGGTGCAAGCCATCTCGGCCCTGCGCGGCGCCGGCGATGGAAGCTTTTGGGCGCTGAGTGACAATGGCTTTGGCGCCAAAGCAAACTCTCCCGGTGCGATGCTGATGCTGCACCGGCTGCAGATCGATTGGGCGGCCCAGCGCACGCGCATCTTGGAAACGGTTTTTCTGTCTGATCCCCAGGCCATCGCGCCGTTTGGGATTGCACAGGAAGGCGCAGCAACGCGCTATCTGACCGGGGCTGATTTCGATCCGGACTCGCTGGTCGTGCGCGCCGATGGCGGTTTTGTTGTCGGCGATGAGTTTGGGCCATATCTGCTGGGATTTGACGCCGCCGGTCGGTTGCAATGGGTTGTCGAGACGCGGATCGACGGGCGCACCGTGCGCAGTCCAGACAATCCGAAGCAAGGTGTTCCTGACGCTTGCGATATCAGTCGCGCGGAGGTGCGCTGCTCGCGCGGATTTGAAGGGCTGACTGCGGGCAACGACTGCAAGACGCTTTACGCCATGCTTGAAGGCCCGGTGCGCAACCAGGGCGCGCCCGAAGCGGGGCTTCGCATTCTTGCCTTTGATCTGGCGGCCGAAAAGTGGACCGGCCAATCCTGGCTTTATGCGCTCGAAGACCCCCTCCCACGCGATCGGCGAAATTGCCCTCATTGCGCCCGACCGTGCGCTGGTGATTGAGCGCGATGGCGGCCAGGGCCTGGCGGCGACGGCCTGTACGCCCGAGCCGCCCAACGTCGCGCTGGAACGCCCGCCATTCCCGTCGCGCCATCCAGACCCGGCGCGGTTCATGCGCGTGTTTGTTGTTGACCTGCCAATAGAGAGCGGCGGCGCCCACAAGCGCGCCAGCATCGATCTGCTCGCGATCGCAGATCCGAAGCGTCAGGCGCCAAGCACGGCAAAAGACGGCCGTTTCGGTTTTCCGTTTCAAACCATCGAGGCAATTGAGCCACTCGCCGACGGCCGCTTGTTGATTGCCCATGACAACAATTATCCGTCTTCTGACGGGCGCGGCCCCGCTTATCTTGATGCGACAGAGTTTATTCTGCTCACCCCGCCGGCGGGCTTTCTCACGCCCTGACCCGATAAAGGGTTGAGCCGCAGCCTGGAGCCGCTACGTTGGGGCCATGGCTGCCGCAATTGACCCCGCCGCGTTCAAGGAAACGCTGATCGTGCTCGGCGCGGCGAGCGTGGTGATCCCCGTGTTTCACCGCCTTAAACTCAGCCCGCTTTTGGGGTTTATTCTGGTTGGCGTCCTGGTTGGGCCGTTTGGGCTTGGCGCCTTGAGTGCGCAGGCGGATTGGCTCACCTGGGTAACGATCACGCAACCCAAATCGATCGCGCTGGTCGCTGAACTTGGCATTGTCTTTCTGTTGTTCATGATCGGGCTCGAACTGTCGTTTGAGCGGTTGAAGATGATGCGCCGGCTGGTGTTCGGGCTGGGGCCTCTGCAAATGTTCGTCTGCACCGGCGCCATCATGGCCGCCGGTCTTGCGCTGGGCTTATCAACCAATGCGGCGCTGGTGATCGGTTTGGCGTTGGCGGTGTCGTCGACAGCCATGATCGTTCAGGTGCTGGCCGACGCCAAGAAGCTGACCGCGCCGGTTGGGCGGGCGAGTTTTGGGGTCTTGTTGTTTCAAGATTTGGCGGTCGCGCCGATCCTGTTTGCGGTTGTGGTGCTTGGCCAATCCTCGTCCGGCGCCGGGCTTGGCGCTTTTGGTGTGGCGATGGGGCAGGCGGGCCTGGCGATCATTGCGATCGTCTTGTCCGGGCGGTTGTTGCTGCGGCCGCTGTTCCGGCAAGTGGCGCGCACGCAAAGCCCGGAATTGTTCATGGCGGCGTGTTTGCTGGTGATTGTAGTGGCGGGGCTTGCAGCGGCAGGCGCGGGCTTGTCCATGGCGCTCGGTGCGCTGATTGCGGGCGTGTTGCTGGCCGAGACCGAGTATCGCCGGCAGATAGAAGTGCTGATTGAGCCGTTCAAGGGGCTGCTGCTCGGGGTGTTTCTGATTTCGGTCGGGATGAGCATCAATGCCGCGCGGATTATGGCTGAGCCGGCGCTGATCCTGGGCGGGGCGGCAGCGTTGATCGCGGTCAAGGGGGCGCTGATCTACGGCTTGATCCGTGCGTTCAGGCTAAAGCACGCGGCTGCGCTGCAAAGCGCCTTGCTGCTGGCGCCGGGCAGCGAGTTTACGTTTGTCATCCTCGGCTCTGCGACGGCGCTGGGCGTATTGCCCGCGCCGGTGAGCGAAATCGGCCTTTTGATCGCAGCGATCACCATGGCCTTGATCCCGGTGTTCTGGAGCTTAAGCGCCCGGCTCGCGGCGCCAAAAACGGTCGCGCCTGTGGATGCGCCCAGCGCGCCGCAACAGGATACGGCCGCCCCAAGCGTGGTGATTGTTGGCTTCGGCCGCGTGGGCCAGGTGATCGCCGATTTGCTGGAGGCCCACAGCATCGCCTATCTCGCTGTTGACGCCAATGTCGATGTCGTGACCGCCGCCCGCAAACGCGGCAAACCCGTCTATTTCGGCAATGTGCAACAGCCGGAGTTTTTGAAAAACTGCAAAGTCGATGTGGCGCGGGCGCTGGTCGTCACGATGGACGCCCAAAAAACGACGGCGGCCGTCGTTCAAGCGGCGCGGGCCTTATCGGACGACCTCATCATTGTCGCGCGCGCCCGCGACGCCCCTCACGCCGCGACGCTCTATCGACTGGGCGCGACCGACGCTGTACCGGAGACGGTCGAGTCGAGCCTGCAATTGGGTGAAACGGTGCTCGTCGATGTCGGCGTGCCCATGGGCCACGCCATCGCCTCAATCCACGACCTGCGCGCCGCTTTCCGAAAGGAAATCCAAACGCTCGCGCCAGACAGCGAAATCCGCTTGCGGCGGCGCCTGGTCGTTGCCCCACCGGGAAAGGGGTGACCTGAGAGTGGCGCTCGGGCCGCACCTGAATGGTCTGCACACGAAATGCGGTCTTGGTCCAAGGTGGGCCTGCAGACAGTGCCGAGATGTTTTTGGCGGAAAATTGGTCAAAGCAGAAGGCGGCAATTTCGTTCTTGATTTGGACCGTGCATTAAGGGTAGGGGTCGGGCGTCGAAAAGCAGTTCTGGCGATGGTTGGCGGCCTCTGGCTTGTCGGACAGTTGTTGGAAAAGCTTTCTCCAGAGGGAAGCGCGAAGGCGGGTAAGGGAAACTGGTGGACGCCGCGCCGCCAGCCTTCCATCGCCCCGCACGGACGGCCTGTAGGATGGGTGGCCGAGTGGCTTAAGGCAGCGGTCTTGAAAACCGCCGTGGTCGTAAGGCCACCGTGGGTTCGAATCCCACCCCATCCGCCAAAAGCGGTTCAGCCCCGTTCGCTGGCGTCTAGCCAAACCTCTGAAAAACCTCACAATATCGGATCTTGGGGTGGCGGCGCGTTCGCGGCCGGCCTCTTGCGTACGCCGCCAACCGGCGCCAAAAAGGGGGACACAAAGGGGGACACAGACGAAGCGGCATGGCGTTGACCGACCGGCAGATCCGACAGGCCAATCAGGTGGGCGTCTTGATCGACGGCCTGGGCCTGCGTCTCAAAATCAGCGCCACCGGAAACGGGGCGCTGTCGAAGCGTTGGGCGCTGCGTTACACAAGCCCCGATGGTCGTCGCCGCGAAACCGGCCTTGGCGGCTTTCCCGAGGTCAGCCTCTCGGAAGCCCGCAAACGCGCCGCAGGCCTCCGGCAAGACGTACGCGCAGGAATCGATCCGCTCGCGGCCCGCACCAATGCGCGTGAAGCGCGCATTATCGAGGCCGCCCGCTCGCTCAGCTTCGCCGACTGCGCCGCGCGCTACATTACCGCACACGAGGTAAGTTGGCGGAATCCAAAGCATCGGCAGCAATGGTCGAACACGCTTTCGGCCTTCGCATTTCCCGTCTTTGGCGCGCTGCCGGTTGATCAGGTCGACCAGGCGATGGTGATGAATGCGCTCGATCCAATTTGGACCGTGAAACCCGAGACCGCCAGCCGGTTGCGGGGACGGATTGAGGCGATCCTCGATTGGGCCAGCGTGCGCGGCTATCGTAAAGGCGACAATCCCGCTCGCTGGCGGGGCCACCTGGAAAAGGCGCTCCCGGCCCGAGCCAAGACGCGGCGCATAGAGCACCACGCCGCGGTCCGGTTCTCCGAGATGCCGTGCTTCTGGGCGGCCCTGGCTGCTCGAGAGGGAAACGGAGCGGATTGCCTCAAATTTCTGGTCTTGACCGCGGTTCGCTCAGGTGAGGCTCGCGGCGCGCGCTGGGGCGAGATCGACGTTGGGGAAAGGGTTTGGACCATTCCGGCGGCGCGGATGAAAGGCGGCCGGGAGCATCGCGTGCCCCTCTCCGACCCGGCGCTCGCGGTTTTGGAGGCGCGTAGGGCGCTCTCACGTTACCGGTTAGGGACGGCCGACTTGGTGTTTGAGAGCGATTTGCGCGCGGGAGCGGCGTTGTCCGACATGACCTTGGGCGCTGTCCTGAAGCGCATGGGCCGCAGCGAGACGGTGCATGGATTTCGCAGTTCTTTCCGGGATTGGGCCGCCGAGCGCACCGCCTTTCCGAGAGAAGTTGCCGAACAGGCCTTGGCGCACACGATTGGAGACAAGGTCGAAGCAGCCTACCGCCGGGGCGATCTTTTTGAAAAGCGCCAGCGCCTCATGGCCGGTTGGGCTCAATTCTTGTCGGGTCGTGACGATGGAAAGCGACGCGCATAAAGCTGATCGGCTGGCTGGGTGAAAAAGCGCCGGGTCGCCCACTCATTCCGAAATGACTTCGGCAGGGGCAAGCAAGCGTGCAAATCTAAGGCGGCGGCGGTGAAGGTTCTCCTGGTCAGGTTTGGCGCGCCGGGCGCGACAGGGGCGCCGGTTTCGCCATTTGAATGATGGCCCTCGGTCTTGCGAATGCACTCGCCGTCCAGGGTGACGCGGTGACTGTTGTGGGTGAGGCGGTCCAGCATGACGCCGGCCTAGGTCGGACCACCGACGATCGGGTTCCACTTGTCGACCGGCAATTCACTGGTGACGATGAGGGCTTGAGTGGCCATAGCGCTCTTCAACGTGCTCAGGCAGGTTACGCCGCGCCCCGGCGTCCAGCTGAGCCAGGCCGAAGTCGTCAACTGGGCGCTATTCGCTCAGTTGCGCGCGCCACCAGGCCAGTTGGCTGAGGAAATAGTGGTAGCTGCCGCCGATCTTGATCCAGGGCGGACTGTTGGCTTTCGTCCGCACGCTTTCCAGCCACGCGGTGCTTTTTCCAAGCAGCCGCGCGGCCCTGGCGGCATTGAGCGGCGGTTCGTCGGGAAGGGGCGTCGGCGCCCGCCGGCCTTGAAATCCAGGCCAACGTGTCGGGCGCGGCTGCGCAACCGGTTGCGGCGGCGGGGCGTCAAAACAAAACGACAGCTGGCCCGGCAAAACCGGTGACGGCTTTGGTTCCTTCGATCGCCGATCTCCGCGTCGCATCGTCCATCCTCGCTGCAGTCAGGATGGCGCGAACCGCAGGCGCCGCCAGGGCCTGCACGCCCGGGGCGAGCGATGCGGGGCGTATGTTTTCTAAAAAGAGAGAAAATCT
>JBEIHY010000076.1:0-15815 GCA_040381035.1 Hyphomonadaceae bacterium | reverse complement strand
GGGAGAGAATCGGGCGCTATCTCGGCTTGAACTTTGCGCCGGATGTGGTGGCGATTTCGACCGGTCCGAACCGGCGGATCGAAAAGTTCCCGTGCTCGCCGGCTTTGTCGCCGGGCGCTTCTATGTGTCGGAGAAAGTCCGCACCACGCTCGCCTATTCGATGCAGCAGGTCGATAATGATCGCGCGATTTCCCCGCTCTGCGCCAACAAACAGGTGTGGAGCGCGTTCGGCAATATCTTCTATTCGCCGGTAAAAGGTTTCGATCTCGGCATCGAGTATCGCCATGCCGAACGCGAACTCGAAAACGGCCAGAAAGGCGAACTTGACCGCCTGCATCTCGTTGCCAAGCAAGGCTTCTGATCGCAGTTTCACCCTGTCCAAGCCGACCCCTTCGCCCCCGCCGGCGAAGGTTTTTTTGTTGGCCGCCTTGGTCTTGGCCCATGCGACCAAAGGCGCAGCGCCGAAAGCGGCGAAATCGACCAAAGTCCTAAAGCCGCCGCGGGCGCGCACAGCATAGTCGATCCAGCGCCGGAAAGGCCGGCGTCACTCTGCGGGAGGCAGTCATGGCGAATGTGGCCTATGACCAGGCAACCAAGCACCACACGGCGACGAAGAACGAAAAGCTCGTCATCGGCGCGTCGTCCTTGGGCACGGTCTTTGAATGGTATGATTTCTACATCTTCGGCACGCTGGCGAGCCTGATGGGCGCGCATTTCTTTGAGGCCAAAGGCATCAACGAAACCACGGCGTTCATCTTTGCGCTGTTGGCGTTTGCGGCAGGCTTTCTGGTGCGCCCGTTTGGCGCGATCGTGTTTGGCCGGATCGGCGATATGGTCGGGCGCAAATACACGTTTCTTGTCACGATGGGCCTGATGGGCATGTCGACTTTCCTGGTCGGCGTGCTGCCCACTTATGCCCAAATCGGCATTGCTGCGCCGATTCTGCTCGTTGCGCTGCGGATGATGCAGGGCTTGGCGCTCGGCGGCGAATATGGCGGCGCTGCGACCTATGTGGCCGAGCACGCCCCGAACGGCAAACGCGGCCTGTATACGGCATGGATTCAAACCACCGCCACACTCGGCTTATTCATCGCGCTTGTGGTGATCGCCGTCACGCGCGTCAGCCTGGGCGAAGAAGCGTTCAAGGAATGGGGCTGGCGCGTGCCGTTCCTGTTCTCGGTTCTGCTGCTGGGCGTTTCGCTGTGGATTCGCATGCAGCTGGACGAGAGCCCGGTGTTCAAGGCGATGAAGGCTGAAGGTACGGTGTCGAAGGCGCCGCTGGCGGAGGCGTTTGGCCAATGGCGCAATCTGAAGGTTGTGGTGCTGGCGCTGTTTGGGCTCGTCATGGGCCAGGCGGTGGTGTGGTACACAGGCCAATTCTATGCGCTGTTCTTCCTGGAGAAAGTGCTGAAGGTTGACGGCGTCACCTCCTATGCGCTCACCGCGATCTCGCTGGCGCTCGCCACGCCCGGCTTCATCTTCTTCGGCTGGCTGTCGGACAAGATCGGCCGCAAGCCGATCATCATGGCGGGCCTGGCGATTGCCGCGCTGACCTTCTTCCCGCTGTTTGGCGCGTTGACGAAGGCGGCGAACCCCGCGCTTGCGGCGGCGCAAGCTTCGGCCCCGGTGACTGTGGTTGCCGATCCGGCGCAATGCTCCAACCAGTTCGATCCCGTCGGCAAGACCAATTTCCTCAAGTCTTGCGATATCGCCAAGTCGTTCCTGGCCAAGAGCGGCGTCAGCTATCGCAATGAGGCCGCGCCCGCCGGTTCGGTGGCGCAGATCAAGATCGGCACCGCGGTCGTCGCCAGCTTTGAAGGCGCAGCGCTTGCGGGCGATGCGCTCAAGGGTCAGAAAAAGGCGTTTGAAGATGGCGCCAAAGCGGCCCTGAAAGCCGCCGGCTATCCGGCCAAAGCCGACCCGGCCGCGATGAATAAGCCGCTGGTTGTGGCGATCCTGACGCTGCTGGTGTTCTATGTCACCATGGTCTATGGCCCGATCGCGGCGGCGCTGGTGGAAATGTTCCCGACCCGCATCCGCTACACCTCGATGTCCTTGCCTTATCATATCGGCAATGGCTGGTTTGGCGGGTTGTTGCCGGCGATCACCTTCATGATGGTGGCCAATAATGGCAACATGTTCTTTGGCCTCTGGTATCCGATCGTGATCGCCCTGGTGACCCTGGTGATCGGCGTGCTGTTCATGCCGGAGACCAAGAACCGCGACATCGACGGCTAGGCGCCGCGTTAACCTTTTCTGAAATGCGGCCCCGGAAACGGGGCCGCTCTTTTTTTGGCGAAACGAGGAGGACAATGGTTGGGCGCGCGGCTAGGTTGGCGCCACATCGCAACTTGGAGGAAGCGCCATGCGCGTGGGATGCCCGAAAGAGATCAAAGTCGCCGAACATCGCGTCGGCCTGACCCCAGAAAGCGCAGCTGAATTGGTCCGCGCTGGCCATGACGTGCTTATCGAAAAAGGCGCTGGCCTCGGCATCGGCGCGGCCGATGAGCGCTACACCGCCGTCGGCGCCAAGATCCTGCCGGACGCCGACGCCGTGTTTGGCGAGGCCGAGATGATCGTCAAGGTGAAGGAGCCGCAGGCGGTGGAGATCGCGCGGCTGAAACCTTCGCATTTGCTGTTCACTTATCTGCATCTCGCGCCCGATCCCGATCAGGCCAAGGGGCTGATGAAATCCGGCGCCACCTGCATCGCTTATGAAACCGTCACCGATGCGACGGGCCGGCTGCCGCTGCTGAAACCGATGAGCGAAGTGGCGGGGCGGATGTCGATCCAGGTCGGCGCGAACTTCTTGGAGAAGACCCATGGCGGGCGTGGCGTGTTGCTTGGCGGCGTGCCGGGCGTGCGGCCGGCAGATGTGGTCATTCTAGGTGCGGGCGTGGCTGGTTACAATGCCGCCCAAATCGCGGTTGGGATGCGCGCGCGCGTCACCGTGTTCGACAAGAACCCGGCGCGGCTGGAAGAACTCGATCGCGAGTTCAATGGGCGGCTGGAAACCGTCTATTCCACCCGCGCGGCGGTGGAAGATGCGGTGCGCGAAGCCGATCTGGTGATCGGCGCTGTGCTGGTGCCGGGGGCGGCGGCGCCGCGGCTCGTCACCCGGGCGATGCTGAAAACCATGCGGCCAGGCGCGGTGCTGGTCGATATCTCGATTGATCAGGGCGGCTGCTTTGAAACATCCAAGCCCACTACCCATGAAAACCCGGTCTATGTGGTCGACGGCATCATTCATTATTGCGTCGCAAATATGCCGGGCGCAGTGGCGCGCACCTCGGCATTTGCGCTCAACAACGCCACGCTGCCGTTCACGCTGGCGCTCGCCGGAAAGGGCGCGGCCAAGGCGCTGAAGGATGACCCGCATCTGCGCAATGGCCTCAACGTCGCCGAGGGGGCGATCACGCATGAGGCGGTGGCCCATGATCTTGGTCTGCCGTTCAAATTGCCAAGCTGGGCGGCGTAAATCCGATGCGCGCGCGCACCTTTGTGATGTTCACCGGCCAGGCGGAGGCGGCTTTGGCGCTCTGGCGCCAAGCCCTTCCGGTAATCGTCGTGCACCATGTATCGCGCCATGCCGCAGGCGACATCGCCGGCCAGGTCCTGTTGGCCGAGATCGATATCGCGGGTCATGGCGTGATGCTGCATGACAGCCCGCCGATCCATGACTTCCGGCTGACGCCGGCGATTTCCTTCTTCATCAATGTGACCGGCCCGCAAGACCTTGATGACGCCTTTAAGGTATTTGCTGGGGACGGCGTGGTGCGCATGCCGCCGGATAATTATGGTTTCTCACGTCGCTTCGCCTGGGTCGAGGACTGCTACGGCGTGAATTGGCAACTCAACCTGGCGTGAGTGCAGGTCGGCGCGCCCGGCGTCTAGCGGGTCGGGTTGGTTGATCGCCCATTTTCGGGGCGGCTTAAGATCTGTCTCGCCGCTGGCGCCCGTATTCGGGCAGCGCAAAGCGCGGCGTTTCGGCGGCGGCGACGCGATTTTTGCCAGAAATCTCGTTTTGCGGTTTTTGGCGTTGTGCGCGGCACGATAGGCTTGAGCACGATCGCGTCGGAACGGAGTTTTCGCGCCCGCCGGCGAACATAAGACATGAGGTTGAGCAGCGCGGCGCGCAGGCCCGCGAGTTTGCTCTCCAGCGTTCGGCCATCCACGTCGTCATCCTGGGGCGGCCGCCGGCCGAGTGAGGCATCGAGGCTCTTGGGAAACGCAAAGCGTTGCAAACCTGCTGGTGTGGACGGCCTTCATGCGGCATCGGATATGCCAAGCTGAGGTTTGCCAAAAACTCAAAGAAGGGAGGCGTTCTTGGGTGAGATCATTCGAATTGGGATGGATGCGTCCAATTGTTTTTTCCCGCTGCACGGGGTTTACGCGCAGGAAAATCCATTGCTGCGCAGGGCGTTCAGACCGCCGCAGCAGTCAAAAGCGGGCCTGCGGGTTCGGCCTTGCGCGCTGCCCGAGACGAAAGCGCCGGCGCGGATAGGGGTTGCGCATGCCCCAATCTCAGCTGCCTTTGTCTTGATCCTCCGGCGGCGTCGGCCGGTTGCTGCGACGCCGGCGCGGCGGCGGTTTAGTGTGAACCGGATGGGGCGTGTAGAGATCGGCGAATTCCAGATTGGTGAGGTAATCGGGCCGCCGCACGGCGCGCCCGCGCCCGCCAGCGATCTGCAAAGCGAGCTGGCCGCGATCCATCGTGCGCAATTCCTCGGCGGTGAAATCGCCAAGAATGGCGGCAAGATCGGTGGCCATCAGATGATTGGGCACGCCAAAGACTTGAATGGCGGCGGAATTGGTCAGCACCGTTGGCCACTCCGTTGGCATCATCCGCTTGATCTGGGCAAGATCCTGAAAGAACGCCCACACCCGCATGCCGTAGGCGCGCGCCAGGGTATAGACCATCGGCAGCATCGCGAAATCGCCGAGCTGGGCGCATTCGTCGATGGCAAAGAGCGTGCGATATTTCGGCGCCGGGCCAGTGCGCGCCATCACCGCCGCCATCAGCACCGCCATCCACAACCGAAACAGGCTCGCATGGCTGGCCAGCTTGGCCGGCGGCACGACGAGATAGATTGTCATCGGCACGCCCTTGCTCACAGCGTTGAGATCGATGGTGGAGGTCATCAAGGTGCGCTGGGCAGCGTCAGAGCCGAGCACCGAAACATAGCTGCAGGCGGTGGCCAGAATGCCGGAGCGCGTCACTTCCACGATCTGTAGGAAACTGCTGATTTCTTCATAGGCGTAGCGGTGCAGCTTGGCGCCAACGGTATCCAGCATCACCGCGAGATTATAAACTACATCGTCGGACTTCAGGATTTTGCGCACCTTGGCGAGTGTGCGATCCGCCGGCAGGGCGGTGGATGCAATGGCAGAGATCACGCCGGCCAGCAGATCATGACCGCGAAGATCCCAGAATGGATCTTTCAGCGAAGCGCCGCCGCCGCTGAGCTGCTTGGCGATGTCCATCGCGAGGGCTGAGGCCTCCACGCCCGGCACGTCAAACGCGTCCATCGGATTGAGGCTGTCGCCGTGTTCGGTGACGACCTTGAACGGATCGAGCACATGCACCTTCTGGCCCATTTCCATACGCCGCCGAGCGGTAACGGCATAGGCTTCGCCCTTCGGGTCGATGACGATGGCGGGGCCTTCATAGCTGAGCAGATTGGGGATCAGCCCGCCGCGGCCCTTGCCGGCGCCGGTGGGCGCGATGGTGATAAGATGGCCTTCGCCGTCGAGCCAGATTGGCGCGCCTTCGGCGATGTCGGGCGCAGTGGCGTCGCCAAAGCCCATGCGACTTTGGCCTTCGCCAAGATCAAACCCCATCAGCAATTTGTCGCCAATCTGGTTCTTGCTGCGCAGCGCGCGATGCAGCGCGGATGGTTTGGGATTTGACATGGCGTGTCCTCCACGATGACCATGCGCGCACGATGCGTGGTTAAGGAGGCGCCGCCACGGGCGAATTGCGGCTGGATTGTGAGAATTCGCCCGTGCAAGACATTGTGATCAGCACCGAACGGGGAGGACAAAAGGATGCGGATTTGGCTGGCGCTGGCGGCGCTGTGGGTCTGGCCGGCCATCGCTGCGCCGATCGATGCGGCGGCGATTCAAACCTATGACCAGGCGCAGTGGTCGCAAACGGTCACGCGATGCGACCAGCTGGCCGCTCATCCCGACGATCCGGACCGCGTCGCGCCGGGCCTGGAGCGCCCGGCGATGAACCTTGACCGTGCGATCAAAGCCTGCGCGGCGGCTCTCAAAAAAGACCCCAATCATCCGCGGCTGAATTACCAGATGGCGCGCGTGAATGGGTATGCCGGCCAGCACGCCGCCGGCGAGCCTTTTCGGGTGAAAGCGGTAGTGGCTGGCTATCCGCAGGCCTTGTTTGTGGTCGGATTTATTCAGGTGACGGGCTGGAGCGGAAACCCCAAAGACGTTTGCGGCGGCGCTGAACTGGTCCGCCGCTCCGGGCTTTCGGGGCGTTTGGCGGGGCAGGTCGGGTTCCCGCATTGGGTGCTCAACGGCGCCTTCAAGGGCTGCCCCGTGCGCCAGGACAAAGCCGAAATGGCCGCCATGCTCGCCGCCGCCAAGCCGCAGGCGCGCGATTTTTATGAACGTATTCTGATTGAGAACCTGGAGGCGCAGTTGGCCGCCTGGACCCCGTCGTGACAGCGCCAAGCTAGACAAGCGCGGCGCGACTCACTACCAGCCGTCCATGCAAATCCGTGACGCGCTGACCTTCGATGATGTCCTGCTCGAGCCCGGCCCCTCTGAGGTCATGCCCGGCGACGTCGATACCCGCACCCGCCTGACCCGCTCGGTCAATCTGAATATCCCGCTTTTGTCCTCGGCCATGGACACCGTCACCGAAGCGCGGCTGGCCATCGCTATGGCCCAGGCCGGGGGCTTGGGCGTGCTTCACCGCAATCTCACCGTCGACGAGCAGGCCGAGCAGGTCCGCACGGTGAAGAAGTTCGAAAGCGGCATGGTGATCAATCCACGCACGATCACTCCGGACATGACGATTGGGGAGGTGCTGGAGATCCGCAAACGCTATGGCATGAGCGGCTTTCCGGTGATTGAAGGCGACAGCAAGCGGCTCGTCGGCATCTTAACCAATCGCGACATGCGGTTTGCCGAACCGGGCGAGAAAGTCGCCGACCTGATGACCCGCGATCGGCTGATCACCATTAAGGAAGGCCCCGGCGAGGACGAAGCCAAGCGCCTTCTCCACAAGCACAAGATCGAGCGCGTGATCGTGGTGGACGACGACTATCGCTGCGTCGGCCTCGTCACCGTGAAGGATTTCGAGAAAGCGCAAGCCTATCCCAGCGCCGCCAAAGACGAGCAGGGCCGCCTGCGCGTGGGCGCCGCCTCCACCGTTGGCGAGGCCGGGCTTGAGCGATCGCTTGCTCTGATTGAAGCGGGCTGCGATGTGCTGGTGATCGACACCGCCCACGGCCATTCGCGCGCCGTGCTCGATGCCGTGAACGACATCAAGCGGCGCTCCAATGGCGTGCAGGTGATCGCCGGCAATGTCGCCACCGGCGACGGCGCCAAGGCTTTGATCGATGCCGGCGCCGATGCGGTGAAGGTCGGCATCGGGCCCGGCTCGATCTGCACGACGCGGATTGTGGCCGGCGTCGGCGTGCCGCAATTTACCGCCATTCTCGATGCGGTCGCGGCAGCCCAAGGCGCCGACATTCCCGTGATCGCCGATGGCGGCATCAAGTTTTCTGGCGACCTCGCCAAGGCTTTGGCTGGCGGGGCAAGCTGCGCGATGATCGGCTCGCTGCTTGCCGGCACCGATGAGGCGCCCGGCGAGGTGATCTTGTACCAGGGCCGCAGCTACAAGGCCTATCGCGGCATGGGCTCGCTCGGTGCGATGGCGCGCGGTTCGGCCGATCGCTACTTCCAGAAGGAAGTGCAAGACACCATGAAGCTGGTGCCCGAAGGCATCGAAGGCCGCGTGCCGTTCAAGGGACCGGTCGGCGCGATTTTACACCAACTGGTCGGAGGCCTGCGCGCCGCCATGGGCTATACCGGGGCGCACACGCTGGCCGATTTCCGCGCCAAGGCCCGTTTTGTGCGGATCACCAGCGCGGGCCTGCGCGAAAGCCATGTGCATGATGTCAGCATCACCCGCGAGGCGCCGAACTATCCGTTGGGAGGCTAGGTGTGATGGCCGGGCAATTCGTGCAGATCACCCCGGTGATGTTTGTTCCAGACCTGGACGCGGGCGTGGCGTTTTTCTGCGATCTGCTTGGCTTTACGCTGCATGTGCAGGGCGGCGGCTATGCTTATCTGCACCGGGAAACGGTTGGCATGCGGTTGATGGACCCAACCATCACCGGCCCGGTGGCGCCGGGAGCGCGCCGTTTCGGGCTCTACATCGATGTGCGCGATGTTGATGCAGTTTACGCCGAACTCGCGCCCAAGCTTGCCGCTTTGCCGGCCGGCGATGTGCATGGCCCGGCCGACAAACCTTATCATCAGCGGGAGCTATGCATTCTGGCGCCCGATGGCGATCTTGTCGTGTTCGGCAGCCCGCTGGACGAAAGCTGAAGCTGTTTCAGCCGGCCGGTTTTGCGTTCTATTGGCGCAATGACCGAAGCTGTGGTTCTTCCTCGCCCCGTCGCGCGCGAAGCGACGCGCCATCAGATCAACATCGACGAACTGCTGGCGATGCAGGCGGTAGGCGCCTTTGCCGGCGTGCGCACCCAATTGCTGGATCGCGAGGTGCATATGATGCCAACCGATGGTGTGGCCCATATTGGGCGCCCGATTGAGATCGCGGCGGCCTTTATCCAAGCCCTCAAGCCGAAGGGTTATTGCAGTGCGATGCAAACGACATTGCATCTCAGCAAGTGGAACGGCGCTTCTCCGGACTTTTATGTCCTGAGCTCCGGCCCATTGGAAAAAGAAACCGACCCTTGCCGCATCCTGCTTGTCATCGAAGTCGCGATGACCAGCTTGAGGGATGACCTTACCGACGCTGCCGGCCGCTATGCCCGCCACGGCGGACAGGAATATTGGGTCGTGGATGTCGAGGGCCGGCAAACCCAAGTCCATCGCGGCCCGCGCGACGGCGCCTACGCGGCGCCAATGATTGTTCCTTTCACCGACGATTTGCGCCCCGCCGCGATCCCGGATTTCGCGCTTGCGATCGCAGCTTTGGCGACGGGATCGGCGGCGCATCATGCGCCAAGTGCGCCGTGGTGAAATGATTGGCGTATTGTGGGCTTGGCCCTTATGCACCCTCCTTCACCTTTTTCTTCTAAGGGGTTCCTCCCATGCGCATCGCCGCGCGCGCTTCGGCCGCGATTGAAATTCTAACTGATATGGAGCAGCGCCGCCGCCCGCCGGCCGAAGCGATCAAGGATTGGATGCTCAAGCACCGTTTCGCCGGCGCCAAAGACCGCGCCGCCATTGGCGATCTGGTGTTTGGCGCGCTGCGCTGGAAAGCCTCGAGCGCTTGGCGGTTGGGCGCGGATACGCCGCGCGCCTGGGTGATTGGGGCTTTGGCGTTTGGGTTTGGGGGCGATACTCAGACCTTCGCGCAGTGGGGCGAAGAACCGCATGCGCCTGAGGCGTTAAGCGAAGCTGAACAGGAAGCGCTGAACACGGATAATCTGGATTCAGCGCCCGATCCCGTTCGCGGCGATTATCCCGAATGGCTGGATGCAAGCCTGGAGCGCGTGTTTGGCGATGTGCGCGCCGCGGAGGGCGCGGCGCTCGCTGCGCCTGCGCCGCTCGATTTTCGCGCCAACACGCTGAAGGCGCTGCGTGAAAAACTGCTCGCCAGCCTGGAAAAAAGCCCCAAGCTCACCACCCCGCTGGCGCCAACGCCCTATGCGCCTAACGGCGTGCGCATCGGCTGGAGCGCTGGGCGCGCTTTTCCCTGGCCGACTGAACCGGCGTTCCTGAAAGGTTGGTTTGAAGTGCAGGACGAGGGTAGCCAGCTCGCGGCGCTCGCTGTGGCGGCCCATCCGGGCGAACAGATTGGCGATGTCTGCGCCGGCGGCGGCGGCAAAACTCTGGCGCTGGCCGCCGCGATGGAAAACAGCGGCCAGATTTATGCCTACGACGTCGCAGGCCAGCGGCTGGCGGCTTTGGCGGGGCGGCTCAAGCGCGCCGGCGCGCGCAATGTGCAGATGCGCTTTCCCGAAAAGGGCGGCGCGGAATTGGACGACCTGAAAGGCAAGCTCGACGCCGTTCTGGTCGATGCGCCGTGTACCGGCTCCGGCACCTGGCGGCGCGCGCCGGACACCAAATGGCGGGTGAAGCCGGCGGCTTTGGCGCAGCGCCAGGCCGAGCAGCAACAGGCGCTCGATCTCGGCGCGGGGCTGGTCAAGCCTGGCGGGCGGCTGATCTACGTCACCTGTTCGGTGCTGCCGGAGGAGAATGAGGACGCGATCTTGGCCTTTCTCGGCCGCGCGGCCGATTTCACTCCGGCCGCCTTGCCCGAGGCCGTCAGCGCCGCACCTGGCTATGCCCGCGGCCTTGCTCGCCAATTCACACCGCGCCTGACTGGCTGCGACGGCTTTTTTGTCGCCGCACTGCGACGAACGACGTAAACGGTCGCCCTTTCCAAACGCGCCCTGATGGCGAATAACAGGTCAAACAGAATCACGGACAGGGGAGGCATTCATGGCACGCACTGCATTGGTCACCGGCGGCACGCGCGGCATCGGCAAGGCGATTACGGCGGCGCTGGTGGGCGCCGGCTATAAGGTGGCCGCCAATTATGCTGGCAATGACAAGGCGGCCGCCGATGTCGCCGCCGAGCTCGGCGTGAAGGTCTACAAGTGGGACATCGGCGATTACGAAGCCTGCCAGGCTGGCGTCCGCAAGGTCGAGGCTGATCTCGGCCCGGTCGATGTGCTGGTCAATAATGCCGGCATCACGCGCGATGGGGCGTTCCACAAAATGAATGTCGACCAGTGGCGCGAAGTGATCCGCGTCGATCTCGACAGTCTTTTCTACATGACGCGGCCGGTGATCGAAGGCATGCGCGAGCGCGGCTTTGGTCGGATCATCAATATCAGCTCGATCAATGGCCAAAAGGGCCAGGCCGGGCAGACCAATTATTCCGCCGCCAAGGCCGGCATGATCGGCTTCACCAAGGCGCTGGCCCAGGAAGGCGCGAGTAAGGGCGTCACCGTCAATTG
Source organism: Hyphomonadaceae bacterium (assembly GCA_040381035.1). Taxonomy (GTDB): domain Bacteria; phylum Pseudomonadota; class Alphaproteobacteria; order Caulobacterales; family Aquidulcibacteraceae; genus REEB506. The sequence goes on along the minus strand of JBEIHY010000076.1, from coordinate 4,629 downwards.
CGTCGCGCCAGGCTATATCGATACCGACATGGTCGCCGCCGTGCCGGAAGCCGTGCTGCAAAAGATCATCGCCACGATCCCGGTCGGCCGGCTCGGCAAGGCCGAAGAGATCGCCAAGGCGGTGCTGTTCCTGGCCGGCGACGATTCCGCCTTTATGACGGGCGCCACGCTGACTGTGAATGGCGCGCAATATATCGCTGGCTGAAGTTTGCGCGACCAAACACTGAAAACGGGCTGCGTTGACGCGCAGCCCGTTTTCAGTTTCAGCGCCGGGGCGCGATTAGGCCTTGGCTTTTTTCTTCGCTGGTTTTGCGGGCTTGGGCTTTGCTTTGGCGGCTTTGCCGGCGGCGGGCTTGGTTTTGCCGCGCGGTGTACCGGTGAGCTTTACCGGCGGCGCCGGCGCGACGACGTCAGATGCCGCGAGGGCGGCAAGCGCGGCGGTCAGCGCGCTCAGATGAGTGAGCAGGGTGGTGCGCTGGGTACGATCAAGGACGGCGAGCAAAGCGGCGTCGGCGGCGTCAGCCGCGGGCACGGCTTTGGCCAGCGCCGTCTTGCCCGCGGCGGTGAGGCTGACGGTTTTGGCGCGCTTGTCTTCAGCCGCCTTGTCGCGCTGCAAGAAGCCGCGATCCTCCATGCGGCCGATCATGTCGGCCAGCGTGGAGCGGTCGATCCCGGTGGCCTGCACCAGATCGGTTTGGGTGCGGCCGTTTTGTTCGGCCACCGCTGCGATCAGCGCAAACTGACGAAGGGTGAGATCCACGCCAACATCGCGCGCGAACCGCTCGGCGGCGAATTGTTGGGCCCGATGGAGCATATGGCCCACTGATTTTGCGAGCACGAACCCCTTCGTGCTCTGTCGCCCCGCCATGATTGATTCCTTTCAGCCCTTCCCGCCCTATTCTCAGACGGATATCGCCAATTCCGCAACGCCCAACAATGTCGCTCTCCCAATTGGTTAGTGCGACAACACCCACATGCTATCCTCAAGCGACGACATACGCCTGATTGATTAGTCCGCCGCGGGTCTTCGTTTCACGCAACGCCTGTGCGACAAGACGCAATGCATCACCCGCCATCGCCGCCGTTCCAAACCCTCGTTCCCGCTGGCGATGACCGCCCGCGCGCCGTGTGCGCAGATTGCGGATTCATCGCCTATGTCAATCCGAAAATTGTTGTCGGCTCGGTAGTGGTCGATGCCGATCGTGTTTTGCTATGCAGACGCGCCATAGAACCGCGACGTGGATTTTGGACGCTGCCGGCGGGATTTCTGGAGGAAGGCGAAACGGTGGAGGCGGGCGCGGCGCGCGAGGCGCGCGAGGAAGCCTGCGCCGAGATCGCGATTGAGGGCCTGCTGGCGGTCTATTCGGTTGCGCGGATCAGTCAGGTGCAGCTGATGTTTCGCGCCCGCATGGCCGCGCCCGGCATCGCCGCGGGGCCTGAAAGCCTGGATGTCGCTTGGGTTGGTTGGGACGATATTCCGTGGTCGGACCTGGCGTTTGCGACCGTGGCGTGGGCGCTGCGCGACTATCGCGGCTGGCTTGGCGGGGCGTCGGCGCCGTTCACAAATCCAAGCGATCCGAAAAGCTTATAGGCAACCGAATAATGCCGCGACCAGAGCTTGCGCGCGCGGATCGCCTTGCAGCCAATTGGACTGCTTGTTCATCACATAAGCGGCCGAAATCCGCCGATCCGGATCGGCAAGGCCCATTGAGCCGCCCCAGCCGGAATGGCCAAAACCGTCTGGGTTCGGACCATAGACGCGCTGGGCGTTGCGCATGACGCCGGCGGCCCAATTGACCTCAAACGGCAACACCAGATCGGGGCCGGCAAAGCGGCTTTTGGTCAGCCCGGCAAAGGTCGCTTCGCTGAGCAGCCGACGCCCGCCGAGCCGGCCGCGATCGGCATAAACCGAATAAAGCTGGGCAACGCTGCGCGCCGTGCCGTGGCCATTGGCGCTAGGTATTTCGATCTCGCGCCAGATTGGCCCGCCGCGGTCGGGCGCGGCCCATTTGGTCAGGAACGCGACCTTGCGCTCCGGCGTGGTTTGCCCCAGGCGCGGCGCTTCGCTGGGCTTGCGGATCTCGGCGCAGCGCGCATGCTCGGCCGCGGGCAGGCCGATGGCGAAATCAATGCTGTTTCCGGCGCAGATGTCTTCACGCAGAAGTGATCCAAGGGTGCGGCCCGCCGCCCGGGCAACGACCTCGCCGATCAGATAGCCCCAGGTGAGAGGATGATAGCCGCTGACCGTTCCCGGCGGCCACATCGGCGAAAGCGTCGCAAGATGGGCCGCACAGGCCGGCGGATCGAGCCAAAGGGCCGGATCAATCGGCTCCACAAAGCCCGGCAGGCCGGCCTGGTGGGCCAACATCTGGGCAAGCGTCAGATTGGCTTTGCCGTGGGCGGCAAATTCCGGCCACACCGCGCCAACCGGGGCGTCATAGTCAAGCAGCCCGCGCTCGACGCACACAGCCGCGACCAGCGCCGCAATCGGCTTGGTGGTCGAATAGACCGGAACCAATGTGTTTTCAGCCCAGGGCTTTTCGCGCGCCCGATCGGTAAAGCCGCCCCAGAGGTCGACGACAAATTCGCCGTCTTGGATGGCGGCGAACCCCGCGCCGAGTTCATCGCGCGCGAGTTGGGCCTCAAATGCCTCCGCAACCGGCTCAAAGCCGGCCGCGACAAAGCCATGCATCTCACTCATGCGCGTCCCCATTAAAGGCCCACAGGGTTGGTGTCGTTTGCGGGGCGGCTAAGCGGGCGGCGGCGGCCACAATCGGCAGTTCCGGCGCCTGCCATTGATGGGCGAGGTCTGCGATATCGGCGCACACGCTGACCGCATGACTGAGCGCTTCGGCTGGCGGGCGAGCATCGATCAAGGCCGCCAGCAGCGCGCCGGCAAATAAATCGCCGGTTCCGTTGGGCGCTTTGGGTTGGGCCGGCGCCAAAGCGGCGATCGCGTTTGTGTCTGTAATCCAGGCCGCGCCAATCTCTGCGCCGCGCCGGAATGAGGTGACCGCCACATCGCGCCCCAAGGTGCGCGCGGCTGGCGCGATCTCTGAGGGCGCAGCGATCTCATGCCCGCTCAGCCAGCCCAGTTCAAACAAATTGGGCGTCAGCACGCTGGCACGGGGGAGCAGCCGGTGGCGGATCGCAGCGGCGATCTCTGGGCGCACATAAAGGCCGCGCGCATCGCCGATGACGGGATCGACGAGGATGGGGATTTGGGGGCGGATTTCTTGAATAGCGTCGATCACGTCGGCGGCCAATGTCACCTGCTCGACCGTGGCGAAATATCCAGTCATCACGCCGTCTATCAGGTCATAAAGGCCCTGCGCCTTTACGGCGTCGAGCATAGCCTGCATCGTCGCGGTCGCCACCGGCCCGCCGCCGGGCGGACCCCAGCCGGGATGGCGCCCGAGCAGCGTGGTGGGGATCACGACCGGATCGATTTTGAGCGCGCCCAGCGCCATGGCCGCGGGCGTCGCGCCAACGCGGCTGGCCGCGACATAAGAGCTGATCACAAGCGCCAAAGGCATCCGCGCTTGTCGGACCAAACCGGCGCGTTTAGCAAGCCCTGAACCTGGATAATGCCCCCAATCGGAGCTCCCGATGTCCGCACGCCCCCGTCGCTCCTGCCTCTATATGCCTGGCGCCAATCCCAAGGCGCTGGAAAAGGCCAAGACCCTTGCCGCCGATGCAGTGATCTTTGACCTGGAAGACAGCGTTGCCCCCGAAGCCAAAGCCGACGCCCGTGCGGCGGTGAAGGCGGCATTGAATGCCGGCGGCTATGGCGGCCGCGAGCTGATCGTGCGGGTCAATGCGCTTTCCACGCCGTGGGGCGGTGATGATATCGCAGCGTTTGGCGGTGCGCGCGCCCACGGCGTGCTGGTTCCCAAAATCAATGATGCCGGCGAAGTGGCCGCCGCACGCGCCGCGCTCAATACCGCGGGCGGGGCGAATGTGGCGCTGTGGGCGATGATTGAAACGCCGTTGGCGATCTTGAACATCCGCGAGATTGCGGCCGCCGCGCCTGCGGCGGGATTGTCCGTGTTCGTCATGGGCACGAATGATCTGGCCAAGGATCTGCACTGCGCGATGACGCCAGACCGCGCGCCGTTTCTCGCTGCCCTGTCAGTGAGCGTGATCGCGGCGCGCGCTTATGGAATCACTCCGATCGACGGCGTGTTCAACGACATTGAAGACGGCGCCGGTTTTGAAGCCATCTGCCGCCAGGGCCTCGCTCTGGGCTTTGACGGCAAGACCCTGATCCATCCCACCCAGATCGCACCCGCCAATGCCGTGTTTGCGCCAACCGCCGAAGAGATCGCCTGGGCCGATGGCGTGATCGCGGCCTTTGCCGCGCCAGAGAATGCCGGCAAGGGCGTGCTCAAGGTCAATGGCAAGATGACCGAGCTGTTGCATCTGGAGCAGGCCCAGCGGATCGCCGCCACTGCCGCTGCGATCGCCGCCATGGCTTAGCAGGCCGCGGAAATAGTCCAGGTGCAAGGTGGAATTTTCCCCGAGGCCTGCGCATGTATCGATTTGATCGCGATTTTCCGGCATTTTCGGAGGAAGTTTGCCGCTTTGGGGCGATTTTGCGCGGATTCTGGGCTTGATCACGCTGCAGCG
>JBEIHY010000075.1:0-15975 GCA_040381035.1 Hyphomonadaceae bacterium | reverse complement strand
GCAGGAGACCGCGGGCATGGCGCTGACACAGCGGAACGCCGATCGCTTCTTCCAGCGCCGCGATCTGGCGGCTGACCGCCGATTGACTGACGCCCAGCTTCTCCGCCGCTGCGGTGAGTGAGCCGGTCTCGGCGGCGAAGTGGAAAGGTTTGAGTTTGTCCCAGTCCATTCGGCATCTGTATCGATCGCAGTTCAGTTGAGCCACGATAGCCGCTAAGCCCTGCCCCGGCCACCCCTGGCGAGGCTATATCGCCAGAGCCCGCGCCAGGATCGGCAGGCTGACCTCAACCCGGTAGTCGATATCGCCGTGGGTGTCAGGAAACTCTTGGTAGGTATGGGCAACACCCAGAGCCTTCAGGCGGCTATTCAATCTCCGGGCGCCAAAGATCAGATTGTATTCGTCGAGTGCGCCGCAATCGATAACGAGCGCTTTCAGGGCGGCCAGGTTTTGCCACTGGGTTTCAACCAGGCGCACGGGATCGAACGCCAGCCAATTGGCCCAAGCCGTTTCGTTTAAACCGCCATCGAACAGATCCCACGGCAGCCGGTCGCCCGGTGGGTCAAAACTGGCGGCCTGCAGCAACAGGTTCAACGCATCCCAATCGCTGCGAGTCAGCTTTTTCGCGCCCGCCACATGGGCGCGGAATTGTGCAATGGCGCGGCCATGATTGTCCAAAGTGCGCGCGACCGCGCCGAACATGCCGGGATAGACCAGCTCAAAACCCATATCGCCGGAATGGCAGGCGACGGCGTTCCAAAACGCACCGCCATAGAGCAGCCCATGCACGATCGCCCCGTGCCCGCCGGAGCTTTTGCCGAACACGCCGCGCCGACCCGGACCGCCAACGCCATAGCGCGCTTCAACGGCCGGCGTGCATTCCTCGATCAGAAAACGCGCCCACAGCCCGGTGCCGGCGCTGTCGATATATTGATTGCCGCCAAGGGCTGTGGCGCAATCGGGAAATGCAATGGCGACCGGCGCCATGGCCCCGGCTGCGATCAGCCGGTCGATCCGCTCCGGAATCGTTTCCGCCAGCACCTTGTAGTTCGTGTGGCTTGGGCCGCCGCCGGAAAAGCCGACAAGATCAACCAGCAGCGGCGCGCCTTGCGCGGCCGGCGGCACATAGACATCCACCCGCCGCCGCGGCGCATCGCCCAACCGATTGCCGACCAACACGGCGCTGTCGACCCAAAAACTTTCCACCGAACCAAACATCGGGCGCCTCCGCCGGTCACAGTGGCGCGGCCGCCAGGTCCGCGCCAGTCTTTCCGGTTAAGTCTTTCCGGTTAAGTCTTTCCGGTTAAGTCTTTCCGGTTAAGTCTTTCCGGTTAAGTCTTTCCGGTTAAGTCTTTCCGGTTAAGTCTTTCCGGTTCAGTCTTTCCGGTTCGGTCCTTCCGGTTCAGTCCTTATCCACGGCATTTCAGCGCCAACCGGCTCCACGGCGTTACGAATCCCTTTACCTTTGCCGGCTTAGGATTTCGTTTACGATTCGGCGGCTCTGGGGCCGTCTGGCGCCGCCTTGGAACCGTATGGCCAAGCTTTTCCCTTTCCAGCGCTCTGGGCCGAAAAAGCCCAATCATGCGGTGATGGCCGCCTTGGCGGCGTGCGCTGTGCTGGGCGTGACGGCGATGGGGGTGCAGCTGTTCGGCGACCCCGCCGCCGGCGCGCCGCGCATCCGCATCGCCTTGGACGGACCAGCCCAGGCCGAAGCCGCGCCGGCGGCAACCGCCCCGCTGGCCGATGTCATCGTTGATCCCTCGCTGGACGCCGGCTATCCCGGTGACCCGGCCGCTGACGAAAGCGCCGCGATCGACCCCAATGCCCCGATCATCGATCTGTCGGGCCAAGGCGGCGAGGCCGACCGGCCGCGCGCCAATCCCCTGCCACCGGCGCCGATCGCGTCGGTGTTCAAGCAAGGTCCCAATGGCGGCCTGCCAGTCACTGGCCCAAACGGTGCAACGCCGTTTTCGGTCTACAGGCGCCCGTTCAAGCCGGACGGTCGCAAGCCGCGCTTGGCGATTATTGTCGGTGGGCTCGGCTTCAACGCCCGCACCACCCAACAGGCGATCAATGAATTGCCCGCGGACGTTACCTTGTCGTTCATGCCCTATGCCAAGGACTTGCAGAGCTGGATCGACAAGGCCCGCGCCGACGGCCACGAAGTCATTCTTGAAGTGCCGATGGAGCCGTTCGATAGCGAAGCCAACGACACCGGCCCGCAAACCCTGCTCGCCGGCGCCGATGCCCGCGAAAACAACAGCCGGCTGGAAAACCTCTTGGCTCGCGGCGCTGGTTATTTCGCGGTGATGAATTACCAGGGCGGAAAGTTTGCCGCGTCCGCTCAGGCCAGTGCGCCGGTGATCAAGGCGATGAAGAGCCGCGGCCTGGCGCTCATCGGGGCTGGCGTCTCGGGGCGCTCGGCGCTTGGCCTGGAAGCCAGCCGCGCCGGCATGATCTTTACCAGCGTCGATCGCGCAGTGGACGCCCGCCAAGACGCCGAATCGATCGACGAACAATTGTTGATGCTGGAGGCCCTGGCGCTGCAGAACGGCAGTGCGCTGGGGGCCGGGTTTGCCTATCCTGTAACAATCGAACAGATTGAGTTCTGGGCGGCGAGCTTGTCACAGCGCGGCTATCAACTGGTTCCGGCTTCGGCGGTTCTGGAAGCGCGCGCCGGCGGGCGATAACGTCGCTCAGCGAGCAGGATGCCGTGACCCAAACCTTGAACCGCGATCCCGATCGCTTTCGCCCGAATGTCGGCCTGGCGGTGTTTCACAAGACCGGCTTGGTCTTTGTCGGCCGTCGCATCGGCGTCGGCGGGCCGCATATGTGGCAGATGCCGCAAGGCGGCGTCGATGCCGGCGAAGCCCCCCGCGCGGCGGCGTTGCGTGAACTGGAAGAAGAGATCGGCGTCCCTGGCCATCTGGTTGAGATCATCGAGGAAACCGCCGATTGGCTGTATTATGAGTTCCCGCCCGAGCTGCGCCGGGCCAGCGCCGGGCGCTATCTTGGCCAGCGCCAGAAATGGTTCGCCCTGCGGTTCAAAGGCCGCGACGCCGATGTGCGGTTGGATTTGCACACCCCGGAATTCAGCGAATGGCGCTGGGCGCGCCTGGAAGAGACGCCTGAACTGGTCATCCCGTTCAAACGCCCGGTCTATGAAGAGGTGGTGCGCCGGTTTCGGCCGCACACCCGGTCGGCGGCGTGAGCGTGCGCCACACCCGCGCTGCGGGCGGCAAATCACATGCGGCGCCCGCAGGAGTGGCTAAAGCGCACGCCACCCCTAGTTTACCGCCCGGCGCTTGGGCTTTCTTTGCGGTAAGAACACAGGCAATTGTTCGATTCGCGGACGTTGCACACGGTGTCACAGCATCTTGGAAGTATTTATCCTTTAGGCTCACGCAGAGCTTAAGGTCCGGGGGGCCGCGTCGATGACCACGCCAATTGTTTTCCTGCACGGGGCATTTTGCGGCGGCTGGGCGTTTGACCAGTTCCGCCGCCCGTTCGAGGCCGCCGGCTTTGAGACCCACACGCCCAATCTGCCCCACCATGAACGCGGCGGCGATCTGGAGCGTCTGGCGCACTGCGGCGTGCGCGATTTCGCCCAGGCGATCGTGGCGTATGTCCGCGATCTTGGCGCGCCGCCGGTTTTGGTTGGTCATTCGCTGGGCGGGCTGGTTGCGCAATTGGTCGCGGCGCGCGCGCCGGTGGCCGGGCTGGTCATGCTTGGCCCATCGCCCCCCTGGGGCGTGACGGCAACAACCCTGGACGAACACGCCAACGCCTTTGGCGTGGCCCTCTTGGGGGATTTCTGGCGCCGGCCGATCGCACCGGATTATCCCATTGCGCGGCGCACCACATTGGACCGGCTGCCCCGCGCGGAGGCCCGCCGCGCCTTTGCCAAATTCGTCCCCGAGAGCGGCAAGGCGGTGTCGGAAACCGTGCATTGGTGGATGGACCATACGATGAGCTCGGCCGCGCCGGCCTATCGGATTGCTGCGCCGGTTTTGGCCATCGCCGGCGGCCAGGACCATGTGAATCCGGCCACCACCGTGCGGCGGATCGTCAATCGCTTCCCGGCCGGTCAAGCGCGGTTTCGCGATTTCCCGGAAATGAGCCATTGGCTGATCGGCGAGCCGGAATGGCCCCGGGTCGCCGCGACGATCTTGGATTGGATCGCGGATCAGGGCCTCAAGCCCAATGCGGCGGCGCGTCCGCGCAAACGTCAAACCAGCTTGTTTGGACTGGGCGAAACCATCGCTTGAAACCATGCCCTGAAAGGGCAGCCGGAAACCGGAAAAGGGAGACCGGAAACGGGAAACGGCCTCCGGTTTCCCGGAGGCCGTTACAGGCCCCGCTCGCAGGCTGGGTGGGGGACGCACGCTGAGGCCTGCCCCGTTACGGCGCCGCCTTGCAGCGTTGCCGAAATCTGCCAAGGGAACATGGGAGCCATTCTGCGGTCCCCACAATTCCGCTGTCATGAAACCTTTATGATAGACGCTCGGAAGCTGCAAGAAAAAAATTTTAATCCTTTGGCGTGGCATTTTTCCCGCGCTGCTCGGGTTCGGGCAGACCATCGGCTGACAAAAGCACGCCAATCCAGCGGCTTGACGCAAACTGTGCGCAAATCAGCATGAGCATCACCGTCAACGGCGCCGCCAGAAACGCGCCTGACATGCCCCACAAGCCGGACCAAAGCGCCAAGGCCAACAGCACCACGATCGCTGAGAGGTTCAGCGATTCGCCCATCAGGCGCGGTTGCACGAAGTTGCCGATGACGAATTGCCAGAAGCCAACGCCAAGGCCTGTGGCGGCGACAGAGACAATCGAGTCAAACTGCATCATCGCAAAAATGGTCGGCAAAATCGTCGCGATCAATGAGCCAACGGTGGGGATGTAGTTCAGGAAGAAAATCAGCACGGCCCAGAAGATCGCATTGTCGAGGCCGATAGCGACGAGTGTCGCGTAGGTCAAAGCCGTGATGATCAAGGAAATGATCGTCTGGACCCACAGATAGGACTCGATCGAGCGGCGGATGTCTTCAAAGATCGCAACTGCGCCGGCGCGCCTGTCGGGATCGGGAAAAATGCCCGCAATCTTGACCGGAAAGGCGCCGGCTGCTGCGATGATAAAGGCCAAATAGATCAACACGAACAAGGCATCGGCCAAGGCATTGCGCAGGCCGCTGACCGCCTCGCCGATCAGCGCGCCGGCATTGAAGCGCGTCGCGAGGTCGGTGATCGTGGGGGCCTGTTTGTTGAACCCAGCCAAGGCATAGGCTTGCCCGATCAAGCTGTTCAACCGCTGCTCATATTGCGGCGCCTGACTGAGAACGCTGGCCACGCTGTCGGCCAACAGCACAATCACCAGGCCGCTGAACCCGACGACGACGATAATCCCGGCTGTCAAAGCCAAAGGGCGCGGCGCTTTGAGTTTGGCGCTGAGCCAGCGCGCAAAGCCGTCAATCCCGAACCACAAGATCAATGCCAGGGTAAACTGCGTCAGCGGCCCGCGGAAGAAATACAGGCCCGCAACAACCACGCCGGAAGCGATAATCAGCAGCGCCGCCTTTGACGACCGGTCCAGCATTCGTCCACTCCTGTCGCCACCATTGCAGCGCCATGGTTCAGCGCGATATTCAACCCTGCACTGATTTGCACAACCGCGGAGCGGCCCGATGACACAGACCTCCATCTTGATCGGCAAAAGCCCGGAAGGGCCGCAAACCCTGGCCCTGCGCCGCGCCAATCGTCACGGTCTGATCGCTGGCGCGACGGGTACGGGAAAGACCGTCACGCTGCAAACCCTGGCCGAAGCCTTTTCCCGCGCCGGCGTGCCGGTGTTTGCCGCCGATATCAAAGGCGATCTCAGCGGCGTCGCCCAGCCGGGCGATATGAATCCCCGCTGGGTGCAACGCGCCAAGGAGGTTGGCGTGGAAGATTACGCCGCCGACGCAGCCCCGGTGGTGTTGTGGGATGTGTTTGGCCAGCAGGGCCATCCCGTGCGCACAACCGTGACCGAGATGGGCCCGCTCCTGATGTCGCGCATTCTTGATCTCAGCGAGGCGCAGGAAGGCGCGCTGACGATCGCGTTCAAGCTCGCCGACGAAGACGGCTTGCTGCTGCTGGACCTGAAAGACCTGCGCGAGATCCTCACTCATATCGCCGACAATTCCGATGACATTGGCAAGCAATATGGTTTGGTGTCGCCGCAAACCGTGGGAGCCATTCAGCGGAAATTGCTGCAGCTGGAAATGGACGGCGCCGACAGCTTCTTTGGCGAGCCGGCTTTGGAATTGGCCGATCTGCTGCGCACCACCGCCGATGGCAAGGGCGTGATCAATCTACTCACCGCTGACAAACTCGTGCAAAGCCCGCGCCTGTATGGAACCTTCCTGCTGTGGCTGATGAGCGAATTATGGGAGGAGCTGCCCGAGGCCGGCGACCTCGACAAACCCAAAATGGTGTTCTTTTTTGACGAGGCGCACTTGCTGTTCAATGACGCGCCGAAAGCGCTGCTCGATCGCATCGAACAGGTCGCCCGCCTGATCCGCTCCAAAGGCGTCGGGATTTACTTTGTCACCCAATCGCCGAGCGATATTCCCGATGCGGTATTGGCCCAGCTGGGCAATCGCGTGCAGCACGCGTTGCGCGCCTATACCCCGGCAGACCAGAAAGCCGTGCGCGCCGCAGCGGCTTCGTTTCGCGCCAATCCGGGCGTGGATGTCGCTAAGGAAATCCAAGAACTGAATGTCGGCGAGGCGCTGGTATCGACGCTGGATGAGAAAGGTGCGCCCACGCCAGTGGCGCGCGCGATGATCGCCCCACCCCGCTCACGCGTGGGACCACTCACCCCACCCGAACGCCAAGCGATCATCGCCGCGAGCCCCATGGGTTTGAAATACGCCACCGCTGTTGATCGCGAAAGCGCTTATGAAATTTTGAACAAGCGCGCCTCCAGCGAGGCCGCTTTGGAAGCCCGCGCCAAACAACAGGCGGAGGCGCAAAAACAAGCCGAAGCGCAAGCCAAACAGCAAGCCAAGGACGAGGCCGCCAGGGCCAAAGAGGAAGCGCGAGAACAGGCCGCCCGGACCAAGCAGCAGGCCAAAATCGGCAACGCCGTCGGCCGCGTTGCCAGCCGCGCAGCGACAAACGTGCTATCGTCATTGGGGCGTGAATTGGTGCGCGGCATTCTCGGCGGACGAAAACGGCGTTAATTTGGATCGTTAGATAATCCGTAATCGGACTGCACGAAAGCCAACTCCGAACTTGCAGTTTACACGAAACCGCTCTAAGGCGGCGGCGCGGGGAAGTTGCGCGCTCCAAACTTGTTTATGAACGCAAATCAAATAAGGATTATCCCATGGCACGTCGCGGATCGCGTCTTCCTGATATCAGTCAGCTCAGCGCCGAAGAATTGGTTGAGTTGATCGAGGTGGCGCACGCCGAATACGCCGCCAAAAAGGAAGAAGCAAAGCGCGCTTTGCTGGAAGAGTTCCGCGCCCGCGCCGCCGAAGCTGGTTTGGAATTGGCCGAAATCACCGGCAAAGGTCGCCGCAAGCGGTCCGACGCCGGCAAGCCGGCCGCCGTGAAGTATCGCGGTCCGAAAGGCGAAACCTGGTCCGGGCGCGGCCGTCCGCCGAATTGGCTGGTCGAATTGGAAGCCAAAGGTAAAAAGCGCACAGACTTCGCCGTCTGATTGCCGCTTTCATGACATGACGGGGATCCCGCAGGCCTGAACGTCTGCGGGATTTTTCATTTTGCAATGACCAAGCGTCACCCGCTTCGCAGACGCCCCCGCCTGCGCTATGGATTGCCCCAACAACAACGGAGGCGTCCATGCGTGAGTATCTGAAATTCTATATCGACGGCCAATGGGTCGATCCGGTCACCCCGCGCACGCATGACGTGATCGATCCGCAAACCGAAGAACCGACGGCGCGGATTTCGCTTGGCTCAGCCGCAGATGTCGACAAAGCGGTGAAAGCCGCCGCCAAAGCGTTTGAAACCTTCCAGTTCTCATCGCGCGAGGAACGCCTTGGCTATCTCGCCAAAATCCTGGAGCTGTACCAGGCGCGCATGGGCGATATCGCCGAAGCGATCAGCCTGGAAATGGGCGCGCCCTTGTGGCTGGCGCGCGCCGCGCAAGCGCCTTCCGCCATGGCGCATTTCATGAACACCATGCAAACGCTGAAGGAATTCCATTTCGAGGAAACCAAAGGCTCGACGCTCATCCGGTATGAGCCGGTTGGCGTGTGCGGGCTGATCACGCCGTGGAATTGGCCGATCAATCAAATCGCCTGCAAAGTCGCGCCGGCCATTGCGGCGGGCTGCACCATGGTGCTGAAACCCTCAGAACTGGCGCCGATCAACGCCATGATCCTGGCCGAAATCATCCATGACAGCGGCTTGCCCAAAGGCGTGTTCAACCTTGTCAATGGCGACGGGCCTGGCGTCGGCGCCGCGATGAGCGCCCATCCCGGCATCGACATGATGAGCTTCACCGGCTCCACCCGCGCCGGCGTGATGGTGGCGAAAGCCGCGGCCGACACCGTCAAGCGCGTTGCCCAGGAACTTGGCGGCAAGAGCGCCAATATCATTCTGGAAGACGCCGATCTGAAAGCAGCCGTCGCTGGCGGGATGATGCATATGGCGGTCAATTCCGGCCAAAGCTGCAATGCGCCCTCGCGCATGTTCGTGCCGCGCGCGCGCCATGACGAGGCCGCCGAGATCGCCAAGGCCACCGCTGAAGCGATCAAAGTCGGCCCGCGCGATGGCGAGGGCCGCCCGATGGGCCCAGTCGCCAACGCCAATCAGTTCCAGAAAATCCAAGCCCTGATCCAAAAGGGCATCGACGAGGGCGCCACCTTAGTCGCCGGCGGCGTCGGCCGGCCAGAAGGCGTCAATCGCGGCTATTACATCCGCCCCACCGTGTTTGCCAATGTCCGCAACGATATGACGATCGCGCGCGAGGAAATCTTCGGACCTGTCTTGGTGATGATCCCTTACGACACCGAGGCCGACGCCGTGACGATGGCCAACGACACGCCCTATGGCTTGAGCGGTTATGTCTCCGGCAGCCCGGACAAGGCCAAGGCTGTTGCGGCCAAGCTGCGCACTGGCAATGTGCACTTAAACGGCGCCCAGCCGGACTTCGCCGCCCCCTTCGGCGGCTACAAGCAATCCGGCAATGGCCGCGAATGGGGCGCCTTCGGCTTTGAGGAATTCCTTGAAGTGAAAGCCGTCCTCGGCGCGGCTTAATGGAAGGCTGAGCCAGGCCGTTATGCTGGGTCGAGCTTTGGTCGCGCCAGCGTCCAGGCTTTTGCCGACTGACGGCAAGCCTGCATCCTGTGCTTCGCGCTGGCGCGCGAGCACAGGATGACGCCAGTGGCGCCTCGAGCGCACCTTCATTCGTGCCCGGACGATTTCATGGAAGCGATCTATTGGGTCCTCACCTGGGCCTGCCACCGCAAATGCAAGCATTGCTATGACGACCGCTTTCGGCCCTATGTCCGTGACGAGCTGACCCGCGTCGTCGCCGAAGGCCAGCGCGCTTATCACCAGATTCTCGCCCATTTGCCCGACGATTTCAGCTTCGCGGATGCCGATGGGAAACGTCGCCGCGGGCTCTTGGTTTTGGCAGGCGGCGAATTGCTGATTGACGGCGTGCGGGACGAATTATTTTATCCCGTACTCGACGCAATCGCCGCGCGCTGGGGCGATGGCGCGCCCCATATCAGCGTGCAAACCACCGGCGACATTCTCACCCCGCGCCTGATCCAAGAGATGTTGGCCCGCGGCGTCGGCACGATCGCGATTGCTTCGATCGACGATTTTCATATCGGCCTGGAAGGCGACAAGAAGTTCGCGCTGATGGCCGACATTCGCGCGATGATGGCCGATGCCGGCGTATCTGAGACCAGCCTTGGCGGCGCCCGCGATCCGCGCCTGGACATGCCCGCTCCGGCCCGCGGCCCGGGCCCGCACTTTTTGTTTTTCGGCGCCCAGCCGGAGCTTTGGATCGGCGAGCTGTGGCCGCGTGGCCGCGCCTGGACAAACGGCCTGTCGAACGCGACCTATGACACCAATTTCTGCGCCCGCTGGAGCGGCGGCAAGAATTTCCTCAATCATGGCCAGGCCGGCAGCGAAATCGCGATCGAACCGGACGGCTCGATTTATCCGTGTTGCCTGAAAACCAAAGCGCCGCTCGGCAACCTGACCGAAGAAACGCTGCTCGACATCTTGAACAGTCTGCGCGGCCATCCGTCGTTCGAAGCGATCAATCGCGGCGATCCTGAAGCCATGGGCGAGGCCTTCGGATGGAGCCGCGCGGCGTTCCGAGCGCGATCACGCCAAACCGATCCGACGGGCAAGAACACGGCCAATGTCTGCCTCGGCTGCGATGCGTTCTTCGCTGAAGTGCTCAGCGCCGAAATCGCACGCATCCGCATGATGCGAATGACGCAAGCACTCCCTTCTCCTGCCAAGGAGAGGCGATAGTGCATTCAAAGAGCCGCATTCCGAGAAGGGATCACGCGTCGCGCTTGCTCAGGGCGTCAATCTCGGCATCGATTTCGCGATCCTTTTCTTCCAGCGCAACAAGCTCGCTTTCAATCTCGATGTCCTTGCGCTCCAGTGCGCGCAGGCGGGCCTCCTGCTCGGCTTCGTGATGGGCGCGCACTTCTTCGGCGAACGCTGACGCGATGATGCCGGTCGGCATCGCAACAATGCCAATGCCGGCAATCGCAATCAGGCCGGCGGCGAAGCGGCCCCAGAAGGTGACGGGATAGACATCGCCATAACCGACCGTTGTCAGCGTCACCACCGCCCACCACAGCGCCCGCGTGATTGAGCCGAATGCGCCCTCCTGGCCCGGAATATCGCGCTCGATCAGATACAGAACCAAGGCCGCGACATAGATTTGCGTCGCTGCGATCGCCAGCGCCGCCAGCAAAGGCGCCCCGCCCCGCTTCAGCACCCGCCCGACGATCGCGAACGCCGGCACATAGCGCACCAGCTTGATCAGACGAAACAAGCGCAGCGCCCTCAGCGCCGCCAGCCAGGCGCCGCTGGCGTGCGGCCACGCCCACATCACCAGCAACTCCGGCAGGAACGCTGCGAGATCGGCGAGCGCCAGCGGCCGCAATGCGTAACGCAACCGCCCGCCAAGCAGCCCGTTGGCGCGATAGGGTTCGGCCTCAATGCACGACCAGAGCCGCGCCAGATACTCCGCGGCGAAAGCGTAGACGACCAGCTTGTTGAACCCGTCCACCCAGGGCCCGACCCCGGCCGGCATCAGCGAATCCGGCCGCAAGGCCTCGGTTTCCACCGCCATCGCCACCAGGCTGGCAATGACCAGAAACACCAGCCCTGCGCTCGCCCAATTCAGCCGATGGCCGACCGGCGGCTCCAGCCAATCATGAGTGCGGGCGCGCAAGGAGGGCGGCGGCGTGGGCATCGCTGCTGTTCAACCGCATGGCGGCGGCGCGGTCCAGGCCGTTCGCCAGGATGAGGGCGCCTTAGCTGCGCAGCGTTGCGCCCACCGCTTTCGCCGCTTGCGAGATCACCTTCGCGCTGACCGCTTCAATGTCGGCGTCCGTCAAGGTTTTGTCTTTCGGTTGCAGCGTCACCTGAATGGCCAGCGACTTTTTGCCCGCCGCCACGCCAGCGCCGCGATAGACGTCAAACACTGCTACGTCCGCGATCAAGGCCTTGTCGGCGCCGAACGCAGCGCGCACGAGATCGCCGGCGGGTTTGGCTTCATCGACAATGAAGGCGAAATCCCGCGTCAACGGCATTAAGTCGGTTTTGACCAACGGCGGACGGGAGCGGCCCGCTTTGGCCTTCACCGCCGGAAGATCGTCGGTATGGATCTCAAACGCCAGCGCCGGGCCATCGACATCAAGCGCCTTCAAGAGGCGCGGATGGAGCTCGCCAAACACCGCAACGGTCTTTGGGCCGAGCTTCAAGGCGCCGCTGCGGCCTGGATGCAGCCAAGGCGCGCCCGATGCGCCCACTTGCAGGGCGCCAACCGCCACGCCCATCGCCTCCAGCACCGTCATCAAATCGCGCTTGATCGCAAACAGGTCCGCCTGCGCCGCGCCCTGCCAATGGCGCGCCAGGCGCGCTTGCCACAACCCAGCGACCGCACGGCGTTGCCCCTCATCACTGTTATTGCGGAAGATCGGGCCTGTCTCAAACAAGCGCGTATCGCCAAAACCGCGATCGAGATTGCGCTGCGCTGTCCGCGCCAAGTGGATGAGCGCAGACGGGCGCATGCAGTCCAGATCTGATGCAATCGGATTGGCCAGGATCAAGGCCGGATCGGGCGCGGCGCCGATAAAGGCCGTCGCGTGACGCTGGTCGCAGAAGCTCCACGCCACGGTTTCACAATAGCCCATCGCTGCGAGCGCCCGGCGCGCCAGCCGCGTGCGGCTTTCACCGACACCGGCCGCCGGCGCGCGCAGGCCCCGCGCCCGCGGCGGCTCGGCTTCCGGCAGCTTGTCGAAGCCATGGATGCGCGCGACCTCTTCGACCAGATCGGCCGGCCCCTCAACATCGCGCCGCCAACTGGGCGGGCGCACGTCAAACGCTTTGCCCGTGGCGGTGACCGTGAAGCCCAGCGCCTCCAGAATCTCTTTCGTCCGGGCCGGGGAAACATCCAAACCGGCAAGCCCGCGCACCCGCGCCGGATCAAAACGGACCGCGGCCGGCGGCGTTTTCGCTTCGCCCGCCGTGATGATCTGCGACGCTGCACCGCCGCACAATTCAAGGATGAGAGCGGCGGCGCGCACGGCCCCCTCCTCCAAGCCGGCCGGATCAACGCCGCGCGCAAAGCGGTATTGGGCGTCGCTCACAATCGACAGCGCCCGGCCCGTGGCAAAGATTTGCCCCGGCTCAAACCAGGCGCTTTCCAGCAACACATCGGTGGTGTCTTCCGTCACGCCCGAAGCCTGGCCGCCAATCACCCCGCCGAGGCCGAGCGCACCGCTCTCATCGGCGATCACGCACATCGCTTCAGTGACGGCATAGGTTTTGCCGTCGAGCGCCGCGACGCTTTCGCCGGCCTTGCCAGGCCGCGCGCGCACGGCGCCTGAAAGCCTGGCCAAGTCATAAACGTGCAGCGGCCGCGCGCGATCATAGGTGAGCAAATTGGTAACGTCGACAAGCGTCGAGCGCGGCCGTAAGCCGATGGCGCGCAGCCGGTTCTGCAGCCAGTCCGGAGACGGACGATTCTTAACCCCGCGCAGAACGATGCCAACAAACTGGCGGCAGCCGGAGCCTTCCTCCACCACAATCTTCTGATCGCTTTTGAACGCGGCTTTCAGCGAAGGCGCCGCTGAGAGCTTCAACTTGCCAATCCCGGCGGCCGCAAGATCGCGCGCAATGCCATTGACGCCGTTCCAATCGGGCCGGTTGGGCGTTACTTCAAAATCAATCACCGGATCGTCGAGGCCGAGCAGCCCCGCCAGCGGCGCGCCGACTTTGACGTCGTCGGGCAGTTCAGCAATGCCGCCATCGGCCAAGGCCGCGACCTGATCGACGCCCAGCGCCTGGGCCCGCGCCGCCCAATCGTCAAAACGCCCGCGGCGCAAACCGAACACATCGCCGGCGAGGTCAAGCTCAGATTCCGAACACAGCATGCCGTGCGAGACGACGCCGCGCACCGGCTTTTCCGCCAAGGTGACGCCGCTGCCGGGGATATAGGTTCCGATCGGGGCATAGATGGTGACAAGCCCGGCCCGCGCATTCAACGCACCGCAGACGATCTCCTTCACGCCGTCCTTGGTCTGCACTTGGCAGACCTGCAATCTATCGGCGTTCGGATGTTGCCTGGCTTCAATGATGCGCGCGGCGGTGAACGCCGCAAACTTCGCAGCGGGGTCGATGATGTCTTCAACTTCGAGGCCGGCCATGGTCATCGCTTCAGCGATGTCGGCAACGCCAGCCTCGGTTTCGAGGTGCTCTTTCAGCCAGGACAGAGTGAACTTCACGGGGCGGCTCCAGAGGTTGCCAATTCGGCCTTGGTGAGGATTTCAAATCCGATGCGGTTTGGCGCCGCCTCCGGCTGGGCCTTTTTGGCTTCGACCAAAAGAACCGAAACCTGGCTGACATGCTGAATAAGCTGCAATCGCCCGCCCGCACCGTTGCGTCCGAAAAACAAGATCAGGTCCGGCGCCCAGTAGCCGAGATCCTCGACATGCAGCACTTCGCCGCCGCTGAAGGAAACCAGCCGAAAACCCACTTCGTGTTCAGCGTCGAGGTCCTTCTCGAAAGCCGCGATCGCCTGGGCGAGACGCAGATACATCCATTGCGCCGGGCTCATATCCTTGGGTTGGGCCTCTGCCAGCGCCGGCGTGTCAGGGCATCCGGTGATCGACACGCGCACGCTGGACGATAGCCCCATTGGGTCAAGGTTCTTGCTCATGGCGATCATTCTTTTCTGCGCAGATCACTGCCCCGGATGGGAGCGCGTGGCTACCCTACCCCATTCGCCAGACCTGGCAGCAGGAAAGGCGAAAACCCGAAATGCTTCAGCCAGCGCGCATCGCCGGCAAACATGTCGCGCAGATCGGGGATGGCGTATTTCAGCATTGCCAGCCGATCGACGCCCATGCCGAACGCGTAGCCCTGATAGCGCTCCGGATCGATGCCGCAGGCGGTCAGCACATTCGGATGCACCATGCCGCAACCGAGAATTTCCAGCCAATCCTGCCCCTGCCCGATTCGCAATTGTCCGGGTACGGAGCGATCACAGCGGACATCCATTTCCGCGCTCGGCTCGGTGAAAGGAAAATGGTGCGGGCGCAAGCGCACTTCCACATCGTCAACCTCGAAGAAGGCGCGCATCAAGGCCATCAGCACGCCCTTCAAGTCCGCCATCGTGGTCGTCTCGTCGATCACAAGACCCTCGATCTGGTGAAACATGGGCGTGTGGGTGGCGTCGGAATCGCAGCGATAGGTGCGGCCCATACAGATCATTCGGATCGGCGGCTTCTGCTTCAGCATCGTGCGCACCTGCACCGTAGAGGTGTGGGTGCGCAGCAATTTGCGCTCACCTTTCTCGTTCGGCGGAAAAAAGAAGGTGTCGTGCATGTCGCGCGCGGGATGGCCCGGCGGGAAATTCAAGCCTGTAAAGTTGTTGAAATCGGTTTCGATATCGGGGCCCTCTTCGAGCACAAAGCCCATCTGGCCAAAGATCGCGGCGAGTTCCTCCATCACCCGGCTGACCGGATGGATCGACCCGATCGCGCGCGGCGCGGCCGGCAAGGACGCATCCAATGCTTGCGCGGCAAGCAGCGCATCCAGCGCGGCTTCGGCAAGGTCGGCTTTGCGCGCCAGCACCGCTTCGCTAATGCGGTCCTTCAGGCCATTCAAGGCTGGCCCGGCGATTTGGCGCTGCTCAGCGCTCATCGCGCCCAGCGTTTTCATCCGTTGCGAGATGACCCCCTGCTTGCCGAGCGCTTCGATCCGCACAGCCTCCACCGCCGCGTCATCGGCGGCGACGGCAATGCGGGCAAGCAGATCAGTTTCCAGGGCGGTGAGGGTTTGGGCGTCGGCATCCATGGTGGGCTGTTTAGCGGCCCAACACAGCCATGGGCAAGGGCATCGAAATGGCACGCAGACGCCATCCAAAAAACAGCTCGATCTGCCGTCCGTCTAGGACCGCTTCGGCGCGCGGGCTCGAGCACGAAAGTTTCTAAACGAGTGCATGATAAATTCGTGTCGAGGCTGAACGTTTATGTCCAACGGCGAGGTCCATCAAATCAAGGATCGCAGGAGCATTTATGAGGGCGATCTTCTTCTGCCTGTCTGCGTTGACGATCACCGGGGCTAGTGTTCCGGTTCTGACATTTGCTACCGCTTGCCACAGACGCCGAGCAAATGTCAGAACCATAAGGAACACTAGAAAAATCCAAGCTCTAGTGTAGCTGATGCATCTAACGTTTGGTCGCGCGCTTTGGCTCAAACGGG
>JBEIHY010000074.1:0-16129 GCA_040381035.1 Hyphomonadaceae bacterium | reverse complement strand
TTGCGGTTCATCGTCGAAATGGCCGGCCGCACCTTGATGGCGGACCAGACCACGACGCTGCGCGGCCAGAAAAAGCGCCATGAATTGCTCTTGATGCTGGACGAGTTCCCGCTTTTGGGTCGGTCCAAGTTCATCGAGGATACGCTTGGCGCGATGGCCGGCTATGGGCTCAAAGCCTATTTGGTTTGCCAAAGCCCCAATCACATTCGCGGCGTCTATGGGCGCGACAACACGATCGTGGACAATTGCCACATGATCGCGGCTTTCGGCACGCAGGAGCCGGCCAGCGCGGAATGGATATCAGGACTTGCCGGCAAGGTGTTCGACACCGTTGAGCAGACGAGCCGCAAGCGGGTGTCGACGTTTTTCGAAGATCCCACCACGATCACCAAACGCGAAGAAGAGCGTGCGCTGATTTCGCCCAAGGACGTGCAGGCGCTTTCGGCGGATGATCAGCTGATCTTCGTGCAAGGCCACAAGACCATTCGCGCCAAGAAGATCGCCTATGATCAGGAGCGCGTCTTTAAGGCGCGGCTCGCCCCTTTTGCCGAGAACCGCACTGGCCTCACAACCAGCCATGATTGGCTCGATGTGAAGCCGCTTGGACGGCTGGAGCAGACCGGCCGTGGGACCACGCGCGTCCGGCCCGTCGATCCCCAGCAAGGCGAATTGCCGCTGTCGATTTCAGAGCGCGCTTCCGCGGGACTTCGCCCACCGCCAGCCCCAACACCACCGCCAACAACGCCGCCGGCGCCATCGGACCCTGCGCCCCAAGATGCGCCCCCGCCCCAAGATGGGGAGGCGCCTGCAACCACCGGCAATGACACAGCGCCCGCTGACGAGACACCGGCCCGCCGTCGGCCAAGACTGGGAGGCTGACCATCATGAGCACGCGTGGCGTCAAGACCAATCTTCCCATCCAACTGGCCGACACGATTGAGCGGATCGCCCAGGAGCGCGGCCGGTCCGTCGCCAGCCTCGTTGCTGAGGCCTTGCAATCCCGCTTTGGCGGAGAAACGCCGCAGGCGCAGGAGGCGGCCAATGAAAGCGCCAAGCGTCAATTGGCGCGCATCGAGGCGCGTCTGGACGCGCTGGTCGCCGAAAAGGCGGTTTTGAAGGAATGCCTGCTGGCGTTTGTGCGGGTCTGGCTGGAGCACAATCCGCCGATCCCGGAGGAGATCGCCGACAGCGTCGCGGCCAGCGCCGATGCGCGCTTCGACCGCTTCCTTGATTTTGTGGCCGATGGGCTTGGGCCGGGACGGTCCATCGCAGGCCAGGCGTTTGCGCAAGTCGAGCCCCCGGCGGAAAGGGGCGCGTCATGACCACGCCAGCCTCGTCGCAAGTTCCCCAACAGCGTCGCCTCTCCAGCCTGCGCCATGCCTTGGGGCATGGCATCGGCTCGGCGCTGGAAGACCCCGCCGTGGTGGAAATTCTCGTCAACGCCGACGGCGCCTTGCGCCTCGACACCGTGGGCGTCGGCATTGTTCAGGTCTATGCGCCGTTGAGCGTCGGCGAACGGGAAGCTGCTATTCGCCTGCTCGCTTCGGCGGCGGGCGAGACCGTCACGGCGGACCGGCCGTTTCTCTCGACGACTTTGCCGGACTCAGGCGCCCGCGTGCAGGCGATGATCCCGCCATTGGTTACCGCGCCAATTCTTGCCATCCGCAAACGGCCAGGACTGATCTACACGCTGGCGGATTACCTGACCCAGGGCATCGCGACGACGGCGCACATTGCAACGCTGCGAGCCGCCATTGCGGATCGGCGCAACATCGTCGTCGCCGGCGGCACAGGCTCCGGCAAAACCACACTGCTCAACGCACTCCTCGCCGAACCGGCCTTTCAACAAGCGCGGCTCGTCATTCTTGAAGATACGACGGAATTGCACTGCACGGCGCCTGACACCGTCCAGCTGCTGACCAAGCGCACCGATCCGCCGGTGACCATGCGCGATCTCGTGCAGATGACGCTGCGGCTGCGCCCGGATCGGATCATTGTCGGCGAAGTGCGCGATGGCGCGGCCTTGGAAGTGCTCAAGGCCTGGAATACCGGCCATCCCGGCGGCCTGCTCACGCTGCACGCCAATTCCGCCGCCGATGCACTGACGCGCCTGGAAGATTTGTGCCTGGAGGCGACGCAAGCCGCCCCGCAGCGGCTGATCGCTTCGGCCGTCGATCTCATTGTCTTCATCGAACGCACGCCCGATGGGCGGCGCATCACGGAGGTGCGTGATTGTCGCGCGCCCTCCCCCACCAACCAGCGAAGAGGAACCCAGCCATGACCAAGACCATCACGCGTGCTGCCGCTTTGGCGACGGCGCTCCTTATCGCTGCTGCGCCAGCCTATGCCGCCGGCTCCGGCATGCCGTGGGAAACGCCGCTGCAGGCGGTTGTGGATTCGGTGACCGGCCCGGTGGCGCGGGCTGCGGCGGTGATCGCCATTGTGGTCTCCGGCATTGCGATCATTTTCTCCGAGGGCGGCGGCGGCATTCGCAAGCTTGCTTTTGTCGGCCTTGGCATCGCCATCATGTTTGCGGCGGTGAGTTTCTTCCTTGGCTTCTTCGGCTTTGCCGGCGGCGCGACGATCTGAGGCCTGCCCCATGAGCGTTGAGTTGCCGGACGGCTATCGCATCCCGTTGCGCACGTCATTGACGCGGCCAATCCTGTTGGGCGGCGTGCCGCGGGCTTTTGCGATCCTCAACGCCACGATCGGCGCGGCCATCGGGTTTGGCCTGCAGCAACCGCTCATCGGCTTGCCGCTATGGGCGATTGTGCAGATGGCCGGCGCCTATGCGGCGGCGCGCGATCCCTGGTTTCTCGACACCTGGCCGCGCGCGCTTGCCAAGCCGCATTGGTTTGGAGCCTGACCATGATGGATCTGCGCCCCTACAAATCGACCGCCGCACGCTTGAGCGATTGGCTGCCCTGGGCAGCGCTCGTCGCGCCAGGCGTTGTCCTCAACAAGGACGGATCGTTTCAACGCACGCTGGCGTTTCGCGGGCCGGATCTGGATTCCTCGACGCCGGCCGAATTGATGGGCGCCGCCGCCCGCTTCGACAATGCGCTGCGACGACTGGGGGCCGGCTGGTGTGTGCATGTGGAGGCGCGGCGTGGGCCGGCGGGCGCCTATCCTGAAAGCCAGTGGCCGGATGGTCTGTCATGGCTGATCGACGAAGAACGCCGCGACGCCTTCAGCGCGGCCGGCGCCCGGTTTGAGAGCCGCTACTTTCTCACGGTGACCTATTTGCCGCCGAGCGAGCGCAGCGGCAAACTGGAAGCGGCCTTGTTTGACGATGGCCAGGTGAGCCGCGTGGATTATCGGGCGTGCCTGGATCGGTTCATCACTGAAACGCAAACCCTGCAAGACCTCTTGGCGCTTGTCTTCACGCAAGCGCGTTTTCTCGACAGTGATGACGCGCTGACTTTCCTGCATGGCGCCATTTCTGACCGGCCCCATCGCGTCGCGGCGCCGCCAACGCCATTTCATCTCGATGAATTGCTGGCCGACAGCCCGTTTCTCGGCGGCGCCGCGCCAAAGCTCGGCGTGCAGCATCTGCGGACAATCTCGGTGCGCGCCTATGTCGCCGAGACCGAACCCGGTCTGCTCGACGCGCTCGATCGCCTCGGGGTCTCCTATCGCTGGGTGACGCGCTATTTGCCCTTCGACCGCGAAGGCGCGCGCCGCGAAATCGAACGGCTGCGCAAGCGCTGGTTCTCCAAGCGCAAAGGCCTTCTGACCCTGCTGCGGGAGGCATTGTTTCGCGAAGAGGCCGTCCTGCTCGACAATGACGCCGCCAATCAGGCCCAGGATGCGGACGTGGCGTTGCAGGATCTGCAGGGCGGCGGTTGTGGCGCGGGCTATGTGACGCTGACGATCACGCTCAGCGATCCCGATGAGGCCAAGCTCAATGAGGCGGTGCGTGCGGTGCAGCAGGTGACCGATGGCCTGGGCTTTGTCACCGCCGTGGAGACGGTCAACGCCGTTGAAGCCTGGCTCGGCTCCTTGCCGGGCCAGCCTTATGCCGATCTGCGCCGGCCGATCCTGATGACGCCAAACCTGGCCCATCTTCTCCCCCTCTCGGCGGTGTGGGCCGGGGAAGCGCACAATGCCCATCTCGATGGCCCGCCACTCTTGTTGGCGGCGACCGATGGCGCAACGCCCTTCCGGCTTAATCTGCATCATGGCGATGTCGGCCATACCTTGATCGTCGGCCCCACCGGCGCCGGCAAGTCGGTCTTGTTGGGCCTCCTCGCCGCGCAATGGCGCCGCTACCCAAATGCCCGCGTCGTCATGCTCGATAGCGGACGCTCGTGCCGCGCCTTGACGCTGGGGCTGGACGGGGCGTTTCTTGACTTGATGGGCGAAGACGGCGCGGTTGCGCTGCAGCCCCTGCGCGGTGTCGATGATCCGTTGGAGCGCGCCTGGGCGCGTGACTGGCTGGTCGATCTCTTCGCCCGCGCCGGCATCGCGATTGATCCGGCCCTGAAGGACGAAATATGGCGCGCTTTGGGCGTGCTCGCCGCCCGCCCGGCGGCGCAGCGCACTTTGTCAGTGCTGGCGGGTCTGTTGCAGGACCAGGCGCTGCGCCAAGCCTTGGAGCCCTTTACCCATGCCGGCCCCTATGGCGCGTTGCTCGACGCCGAGACCGATCCCGCCCTCAATGCCGACATGCTCGCTTTGGAAATGGGCGAAGTGCTGCGCGCGCCCGATGCGCTCGCCGCCATCCTGCCGGCTTTGGTGCGGGCCTTGGAGCGCGGCTTCGATGGCCGCCCGACATTGCTCATCCTCGATGAAGCCTGGGCCTATCTGCGGGATCAAACCTTTGCCGCGCAGGTGCAGGCCTGGCTGAAGACCCTGCGCAAACGCAATGTCGCGGTGGTGTTCGCCACGCAGGAATTGGCGGATGTCGAAGGCAGCGCGATTGCGGCGACAATCCTTGAGGCTTGTCCGACGCGCATCTTCCTTGCCAATGAACGCGCCCGCGAGCCGCGCACGGCGAAGTTCTATGCCGATCTTGGCTTGAATGCCCGTCAGATCGCGCTGATCGCCGAAGGCGCGCCCAAGCGCGATTACTATGTGCAAACCCGCGCTGGCGCGCGGCGTGTCGACTTGGAGCTTGGTCCGGCGGCGCTTGCCTTCCTCGGCGCCTCACGTCCCGAAGATCATGGCGCGATCGATCGGATCCTGTCGGGCCCGTCGCAAGAGCCCTTCGCCATCCGTTGGCTGGAGCACAAGGGCTTGAGCGAGGCCGCCGCCGCGCTGCGCCGCTATCAGGGCATGGCGACGCCGGCCAATGACCGCGACCCGATTGTTCAGCCGCACCGCCGCAAAGGAGCCTCATGATGCGCGCGCGCACGTCTTATCTCGCTATGGCGCTCGTGTTGGCGCTTGCCCCGCCCGTCACCCTGCCGCCGGCGCATGCCCAAGGCATGGTGGTGCATGACCCCGCCAATGTGGCGCAGAACGTGCTGCAGGCCGCCCGCGCGCTGCAGCAGGTCAATAATCAGATCACCCAGATCGAACAGCAGGTGCGGATGTTGCGCTCGCTCGATCTGCAATTGGCGCCAGAGGTAACGCAGACCATTTACGCGGCACGGGAATTGTTCGGGCAGGCGCAGGCGATCCGCTACAATCTCGGCACGATCGCGACCGAGATCCGGACGCTCTATCCGGACGATTATCGCAACCTCAATCTCGATGACATGCTGCGCCGGTCAGACGCCTGGGTGGCCGAAAGCCGCGCCAGCGTCGAGCGCCTCGTGGCGCAGCAGGCGCGCGCGGCCCAGGGGCTCAATCGCACAGAGACGCAGATCAATCGCGCCCTTAACGCCAGCGGCGCCGCGGAAGGCCAGACCTCCGCCATCCAGGCCAGCAATCAAATGCTCGGCGTGTTGTCGGCGCAACTGGCCGAGATGCAGGCGCTGCAAATCGCGCAGTCCCGCGCTCTCGCAGCTGAACGCCTGGAGCGCACGGCGCGCGAAGAGCGGGCATTGGAAATTCAACGCCGCGCCTTCCCGACAATCCGGGCCGCGCCGCCGCCGCCGGCGCGCACGGCTTTCTAAGGGCGACCCACAATGGATGGCGGCACGGTCAATTCCTTCCTCGATCAGTTTCTCGCGCTGGCCGATGCCGGCTTCGGACTGATTCAGGGCGATGTGAGCTTTGTGCTCAACGCCTTGATCGTGATCTCGATCACGCTGGCCGGCGCGCAATGGGCGCTGGGCGGGGAGGCGCCGATGGCGCCCTTCTTCCGCAAGGTGCTGTTCATCGGGCTTTTCGCCTTCCTCGTGAACAATTGGGATGCGGTGGCAACCGCCGTCAATCAATCCGGCGCGCTGCTCGGCTTACGCGCGGGCGGATCGGGCCTGTCGCTTGCCGATCTGCACAATCCCGCGCGCGTGGCCGCCCTCGGCAAAGAACTCTTCGGGCAGATGATGGCGCTCGGCGAGGGGCTCAACATCTTCACCGACTTCTTCACGATGATCACGCTCCTGATCGCGGCCTTCGTGGTGATGATCGCGTTCTTTGTGTTGGCGTTGCAGGTGTTTGTGGCGCTGATCGCCTTCAAGCTGGGCTCGCTTGCGGCGTTCGTCGCCCTGCCCTGGGGCGTGTTTTCCGGCACGGCCTGGATTGCAGAGCGCCCGCTCGGCTGGGTCGCCACCAGTGCAGTGCGTTTGTTCCTCTTGGCCTTCGTCGCCAGCGTCGCGGTGACATTCGTCGAGGCCTTGCCCGCCACCTTGTCTTTGGAAGATGGCGGCGCGCTTGATGTCTTGTTCTTCGGGCTGACGATCCTTGCGCTCTCCTGGGTCGCAACGACTTTGGCGTCGGAAGTGATGCAGGGCTCACCGAGCTTGTCCGCCGCCCAGCCCGCGCAAGCCGGCATTGCGGGCGCGGTGGCCGGCGTCGCCGCGGGTGGCGCCGCCTTCAGCACGATGAAGAATGCGATGCGCATGGGGTCGCGCCAAAACGGCGCAGGGCTCGGCGCCCGCTCAACCGGCGCCGGTGCGCCCAAACCAGGCGGCGGCAGCGGGACGGGAGCGCCGCCCCGCCAACCAAACTATGCCGCGATGCAACCGCGCCCCCGTCCACGCCCGTCATCCGGGCGCAAATCTTAAGGAGCCGATGCGATGCCGACGCCTTTTCGATCGCCGCCGAAGTCCTACGCGGCTGAACCGCCCGACACGCCCTATGCCCGCGCGCAACAGGCCTGGGACAATCGCATGGGCTCGGCGGTGAAGGCCGCAGAGACTTGGCGTGCGGTCGCCTTCGGTGCGGGCGCACTGAGCCTGCTGTTGGCTGGTGGGCTCACCGCGGTGGCGATGCAATCGCGGACCTATGTGCATGTGGTCGAAGTCGCGCCGGAAGGCTCGGTGCTTTCGGTGCGCCCGCTCAATGCCGGCTACACGCCCAATGATGCGCAGGTCAGCTATTTCCTCGGCCAGTTCGTGCGCCTGGTGCGCAGCGTGCCGACAGATGGCGTTGTGCTGCGCGACAACTGGATGCAGGCCTATCAGTATTTGACGCCGCAATCGGCGACAAAAATGAATGAGATCGCGCGCCAGGACGATCCCTTCCAGTTGATCGGGCAGCGGGCGCGCGGCGCGTCAATCCGATCCATCGTGCAACGCGCGGAAAATTCCTGGCAGGTCAGCTGGGTGGAATCGACGACCGGCGCCGGCGCGGGGTCTAGCACGCATCAGCTCTATACCGGGCTGTTCACGGTTTCGATCAAGGCGCCGACCAACGCCAATGCGCTGACCCGCAATCCGCTCGGCATTTTCATCGCCGATTTCTCGTGGGCGCCGGAAACGCCCGGCGAAGGCGATAGGTCATTGGGGAGCGCGCCATGAAGCGGGTTCTCCTTGCCCTCACGGGATCTCTAGTCGTTGCAGCGCTCGCGCCACCGGCAGATGCGCGCGAGAGCCAACGGCGCGGCGCAGTTCGGCCAGCCGCTGCAGCGCCCGCCCCCACCCAAGCGTTGGCGGATGCGAACGCCGAAGCGCGGCGTCGCCCCAATCCGCAGGCCTTCGTGGACGCCACCACGCTCTATGAGTATGCGCCGGGCGCCTTGTACGAACTCTATGCAGCGCCGGAATTCCTCTCGACCATTCTCCTGGAGGAAGGCGAGACGCTGAAGACAACAGCGGCAGGCGACACGACGCGCTGGATGGTGGAAGCCGTGCCGGCTGCGGGCGGGCGCGATGGGCGCACGCTTGTGCTGGTGAAGCCAACGCGGGCGGGCATCCGGACCAATATCGTACTGGTCACCGATCGGCGCACCTATCTGATCGAAGCCATCGCGCTCGCCAACGCCAATGGCCGGGCGCAGACCTATTCGGCCCAGATTGCGTGGCGCTATCCGGCGGCCGTCAAAGGATCGGCCTCCAATGCGCGCGCCGCGCTTGGCGCGCCGAATTTCCGCTACCGGATCGACACGACGCGCGGTCGAAGGCCCGCCTGGGCGCCGGATCGCGTCTTTGATGACGGCGCGCGGACCTTCATTGAGTTTCCGAGCAATCTGGCGACCTCGGAAGCGCCGCCCTTGTTCATCATCGGGCCCGAAGGCGCTGAACTCGTCAATTATCGCGTCGACGGCAATCGCTACATCGTGGATCGCTTGTTTGATGCGGCCGAACTGCGCCTCGGCGATCGTCGGCCGGTTGTGGTGCGCGTGGCGCGCCAGCGCCATGTCACGGGAGGACGACCGTGACTGCAACAACGCCAAATGCCGACAACGATCGGCCGCAGCCGCGGCCCGTGGCGATCACCGACATTCGCACGGAAGAGCCCAAGGCCAAGGGTCTTCCCTCTCGCAAAGTGCTGCTCACCGGCGCACTTGTGCTGGGCGGCCTTGCGGCGTTTGCCGTCATGAACGGCATGAGCGAACGCCCGCGCAAGCCGGCCTCCAGCCAATCCCAAGCGGAGCCGCACGCTGCAACAGTGCCGGAAATGGTGAAGAGCGCGCCGGCGACCTATGACGCCGCGGGCTTTACTGGCGAAAACCTTCGCCTCAAAGAGCCGGTTGATCGGTTTTGGGGACCGAATGGGCCGCCGCAAGAATACGCGCAGCGTGACGCCGGTTTGGAACAAGGCGGCTCTGCACCGCCGCCGCCACCGCCGACCGCCCAGGTCGATCCGCGGGTGAAGGAGCGCGATGAGGCGCGGGCTTCTTCGATCCTCTTCACGCAACGCGAGCGCAGCATTGCAGCGCCAGGACCGAGCCCCACTTCTGCCTTCGCGGAGCCTTCCGTGCATCCGGTTCGGTTGCAGCCGCCGGCATCGCGCACAATCCTTCAAGCCGGGGCCATTATCCCCGCCGCGCTTCAGACCGGCCTCAACTCAGATGTGCCCGGTCGCGTCGTCGCGCTGGTCACTGCGCCGGTCCACGACAGCCTGACGGGTGAGCACGTCTTGATCCCGCAAGGGGCGCGGTTGATCGGCGCCACGCAAGACAGGCCGAGCTATGGCGATCAGCGCATCCGCATTGTGTGGACCCGCCTCATCCTTCCGAACGGCTGGTCAATGGAGCTGGCAGGCCTAGAAGCCAGCGATGTCAGCGGCGCGGCGGGTCTGCCGGCGAAGGTGGACAATCATCTCGATCGTGTCGCGGTCGCCAGCGTCCTCTCCGGCGCTTTGTCCACCGCCGCCAATGCCGCGCAGGATCGCGAAAGCACCGTGTTCGCGCAATCTGTCGGCGATGCGGCCGCCCAGGAAGCCGCGCGTGTTGGCGGGCGCATCGTCGATCGCGAACTCAGCGTGCGCCCCACCCTTCGCATCCCCGCCGGCGCGCCCGTGCGCATTCTTGTCAGCCGCGATCTTGTGTTGAGGGAGTATCGACCGTGAAGACCCGTGGACCCAAACGACCGGAACCGCCCCTGCCGGGTCAGTTGGATTTGTTTAGCGCGGACGTCGCGCCACGCATCGCTCCGCCGGCGCCTGTGCCGCAGTTGCAGCGCGTAGCACACGTCACGCCGCCAAAGCCGACGCCGGTTTCGGCAAGGACAAAGCCAGCGCAACCTCAGGGCGCCGCGAACATCGCGACACCAGCCAAAGTCGCTGCGGCGCCAACCATTGAGTCTCCGCCAAGCGCACCACGGCCTAAGAGACCACCCCGCAAAATCGGCGCGCTGCTCGATGCTGTCGCGGCGGCCGAGCATTGCGGGCTTTCTGTCTCAATGATGGCCAAGATGCGATGTTCAGGCAAAGGGCCGAGGTTTCTCAAGGTCACGGGTGCTGCAGTGCGATATGATCCGAAGGATTTGGATGCCTGGCTGGAGAGCAGGCGACGAGGGTCAACGTCGGAAAGCTAATGTTCGTCCGTCGATATTCGGCGTTTACTCCCGCTTTGGTGCATCGGCAGGATGAAGATATTCGAAGGAGGCGGGATTACTGCTTCGGGGCAGGAAGAGACGGCACGGGGGCCAGCGGGGGCCTGAGATAACGGACCTCACGGGGGGCACTTGCGTCGCCAAGCGCACTAATGACGCCGCGGGGTCTGCATCATTGGTTTTGCCGCCGGTGGGCGGAGGCCCAGCAAGGGAGAGTTCCGGCGTAATCTCGAAGCATTGTGGGGGTCAGCCCACCGAAGAGAAATCGCCCATCAACGACATTCACGCTGACCGGCTCGAACGAGATCGAAGAGCTGCCAGTCGACTTTCCCCGCCTATCGGGCCGGAGATCGCCGAAGGTTGCCATTATGCCGCAACGCGCAAATTTGTTGAGGTGCTCTTCGAACCATCTTTGTCAGCGCCACAGTCAAATCACCGCTTGCCCGACGCGCCTTTCGACTTTTTTCGTGTTTGCTTGGGCGGCGGAGCAGGCGACGGCGCAGGCTCGACTGTGCGCTTCAACAAAGCGCGGGCGCGCTCGCGCGCCTGCGCGGCCGGCAATTGGGCGTAGTCCCCATGCTTATCCCACTTTGTGAGCAATGCTTTCACCTCGGAATAAGGCCCAATCTCAATCACGAGTGACAAGGCAGTGTGCTTGTCTCCAGAGTAACTTCGCGCCTCCGGCAGGGGCATCGGTTTTATTTTCTCGTAAGGGCGGCGGCGGCCCGAAACCAAGTCTACAAGATGACGGCGAGTCATAGACTTAAGATCGGCATCAACTTTACGCTGGGGCTCCCAAGCCTTGGCCAAATCCGCGATAACTTTATCGCCGAGACCGCCGCTCAGTGTCGCACACACGTCCTCCCGCTGGGCAGAAGGCAGTTCAATGACGGCAGGCAACGGTGTGTTCACCAGCAGCACCCCAAGCGCGGAATCCAAAGCGCTTCGTACTGCCTCGCGGTCGAGCATGTGCCGATCGGAAGCATAGACCAAGCTGCCCAAAAGCGTAATGCGATCAACCATTTGCGCCTACTCCGAGTTCAGACCTCATGGCACTGGCGATACGATTCAGTGCATTCCGCACTCGTTCGTCATAGACCCGATCCCACGGCCAGACCTTGTTTAGGTTCGGTGCCCCCTTCAAGCGCTTTTGAATGCTAGCATTCTTGGGGACTAAAATTGGTGCGCCTTCAGGACCTTCACTCGACTCGCGCAATAGTTGGACCGGTAGTCGCTCTGTCTGCTGCTTCTCGAGTTGCGCAATGATTTCCCTTTGTAGACCAGCGTCCCTCGGAGCGCGGAACCCGTTGAGTACCCAAAATGCAGGAGGCGGATCTCGCCCCTCTTCTTTGAATAAATTCTGAATGTATTCCTGAAAGTTCTTAAGCCCCCAAAATGACAGGTGATCTGGCGTAGTCGGGCATAGAATAAGATCCGCGGAGCGAATGGCCGCCTCTGCCAACACCGTTTGTCCAGGTGGGCAGTCGATCAGCACCCATTCGCTGAACTCTTGGCGGGCCGCATCGATCACGCTTTGCGTCCTTGCGATCAGTCCCCCCTCGCCGGAGCGCCCCTGCAGTTCAGCGCGCTCGTGATCCCAGAGAGAGGGGTCCGCGGCCAACAAATGATATGGGGAACCGTTGGGGCCGACGCCTGCCTTTAGCGACAGTGCAGGAGCTTTCTTGCGCCGATCGCTTCTATCTTCCAGCGCCTTTTTCAGCGTCATGCCGCCTTCAATAACGTTTGTGTACCGTTTGCGATGCTCAGCTTGATTGTTGTCATACAATAGAGCCTGACTCAGGCTGGCCTGGGGATCAAAGTCCGCCGCCAGAATCGTTTGCTCTCCTTTTGGACGCTCAGAATCGAAGCGTAGAACGTCCGCTAGAGCCAGCGTTAGCGTGGTTTTTCCTACGCCGCCTTTGCGATTCACGATCGCGATTACCTTCGCGGTCACGGCTCTCGCCCTTGCGCAATAAACTGCAGCTTTTCAATGCTCTTCTTGTCATTCGCAAACCGATTCAAAAGGAATTGTTGAACCACCGCCGGATCGGGGTTCCGTCTCCGCGCTTCAACAATGTGCCTAACGCCACGAATCAAGACGCTTTTGCTGTCCACCGCGCCGTCCAACTCGAAAAAGATCAGACCCACGCCTTCAATCTCGCAAGCATCTTTGATCGCAGAGAGATTGGTCTCGGCGAGGCGGGAATTGGGAATGACAAGGTAAGGCCGATGCACAAACCGGCCGTGCGCGACGGCTTCATAAACGGCAGGAACTGTTGAGCCTGCGCGGTTTTTTACCTCGAAGCTGAAAACTTCAAGGGTGCGCTGAGGGTCGAACAACCACGTTCGGACGGTCGCCAATGTAAAATCTGGACGCGTGAAGCGACCGTCAGTCGGCCCCCCTTGGCTCGTGTTGACAAGCACGTGACCGTGATCGCCCACGCCGAGTTCCGTGAGGAACGCGGCTTCGCTGAGCTTGTCAAACAGCGCGGCGTATAGACTTGTTTCGGGTCGATCCGGCTCGCTAAGGCGCACCCTGCCGCTGGCATCACGCTCAATTAGTTCAAGCGACCTTAGGCGCTCAAGCGCTTCCTTTGCCGCCTGCTCGGTGACGGTTGGACACTGGTCCAGCAAATGGTGGAAGAGGGCGTCAAATTCGGTCCACATGCGCAGCAAAACGACTTGCCGAATGGTTTCGTCCAACATGATCACCCCACGTCAAATCATAATCAGAGCTATCCAAAATAGGCAAGCCGACTCAACCGCTTCTAGGGATGCCAAGGGCCATCCCCTTCGCCGTTGGACGTTGGCGCGTTACCCCGCCTGACGCCATAGGATCGCGAATGGCAACAACGGGCCGACACCTCGTAAATCTGGGTGTCGCCTTAGGCCATCAGTGGCATGTCGCCCTACACGGCGCGAGGGCTGTGGAGTCGGCGCCGTCTTTGGCAGGGGGACTGCGCCCGACTGCCCCGCGGTTGCCTGTGTCAATAAACGACGGCGCCGGTGTTTCTTATTCGCAAAGTCCAACGCAATCATTTAAGATCGTTGGAGAAAGCACCGGAGATCCATATGCTGTTCGCACCGCCACTACATCGATCGATGCTACCCCTTTGGAAGCGAAATGGGTGGCCGGGCGGCGCGACTCATCGTCGACCGCCGATCACCCCATTCCAAGAGAGGCTCTATTTGAAATTGCGGAAAGAATCATGGGTTCGAGAGATCTTAGAGTGCCAGCGAAAAAAATGTCCCGTTCTGCCAAAGGTTCCTTTGATCCGGTCACGAAGAAAATAGCAATCTCTACGGCGGTCCCAGAAGAGCATGTAGAAGGGGTACTTGCCCATGAAATTGGGCATGCAATTGACCCGCCCTGGAGCCTTGATATACCTAAACGCGCCGGGCAAAAAATATGGAGCGAAGGCGCTTTCGGGAAAGCTTTTAACAAAAAAACAGATTCGCCAGCACGTACCTATCCTAAAAAGGAAGTGATGGGCGAAATGCGTGCCGAAGCGATCAGGCATTATTTAGAAAATCCGGAAGGGTTCAAAAAGAGATATCCCGAGATTGCGAAACAGCTTCGTAGCGAAGTAAACCGCTCTCCATATCGCGATATGATACAGCTTAATAATCTTGCTACGCCTGTTGGCGCCGGCCTTGGCATCAGCGGCTTGGCGCTCACGGCGCCAGACGCGCTGGCACAGACACGGCAGCAGATCGAAGATCAATAAAGCTAGCCTGAAGTCGGGTCTTCTTCTTCCGGCTGTTGCTGGGCCGTTTCTTGCGGCGGTCCTCCAGCAACAGGAACAACCGGCTGAGCGTGAAGCACCGTCCTAGGCGGGGCGTTGGCGCGCTTGTAGAACCACATCTCCTCCTCTTTTGAATAAGGCGGTTCAAGGGAATAGTACGGTGATCCGTCAGGCAGATAGTATGTTTTCCAAACCATATTGCTTTCTCCTTTGATTAGGCACACAGTTAATTCAGTCAAAAGGTCATGAAAGATATCCGAGAAAACGCAGCCATTGTGCAGCTACAAACCCTCCATACGCACCACCGACAAAGACGGCGATTGCCGAATACCAGATTATTATTTGGACTGCTTGTCGCGGCTGTTCCGGAAACCAGTGATTGAAATTAAATATACAAGCAAAGGCGTATAAGCTTGCCGCCGCCGCTAAGATCACGATTAAGCACGACCAAAACGAGACGTAGAACATCGAGAAAAAAGCCAAACCAGCGACCGCGATCAGGGCTAGGCCGAGAACTTCCCTATGGTGGCCTATTTCATCGCTCATAAGCTGGTTGTAGCCTGCCCCTACGATCATTAAGCAAACGAAGGTAGGAGGCACCACCAAAAGCGCCGCCAAAATCTCACCCGGCGAGATTGAGCCGGCCCAGGACCAGACCCACCATAAGGCCGCCAAGCCGAGACCAACCGCCAACACGACGATAGCAGCGGCAATCAGACATATCCCCCAAAAGAAGACGTGAGACGGCCCGAACATAAGAACGAGCAAGATGAGGAAAAGAAGAAACGCGACCATCACTTCTTCTGCCGTTTATTTGCTTCTGCGTAGACAGCGCGTCGCACGTATTGCACCCTAGGTTCATCGCCGCGCGCGGCGTCCAGAACACGGACGAATTCCAGATCAAGCCAGATCGCCACCCTTTTACGGGTGGCGTCCTGCTTTTTACGGCGGCGGATTTCAGCTTCAGTTGGCATTGGCTTTTACCGCGCGCGCAACGCTAATGCCAGCAAACGCTTGCCGGGTAATATCTGCAGCCGCCGCCTCCTCGAGCTTCGCAATCCGCGCCTCACGATCGGCATGCTCGTTTTGCTTCCTGTATGCCTCGAGCAGGGTCGCCAACGCTTGTCCTTCGCTTGGCGTGATCGCGACATCGGCCACGGCGCTGACCAGCGCTGCGGCGGCGGCGTGGAGGTCGGCTGGCGATTTGATCGCCGGCAGCGCGGCCGCGATCGTTGCCTCACGTCGCGGCGGTGCGATGCGGTCGAGGAGCGCTTTCAGAAGCCCTGTGTCTCCGGCCTTGGCGATCTCGATCGCCGCGTTCAGGTCGTCGGCCGCGTGTTTGTCGACCTCCGATCGCAACGCCTTGCGGGTCGCGGCTGCAGGCCGTGGCGGCGAGGAGGGGCGTTCTGGTCGTTTCATGCGAGGCGATCCTTGCCGCAGTAGGAGCGAGCTTACCGGGGTTCCCACTGATTTGGCGCCCCACGGATCCTGTGCTTTTGGCGGGGCTGAGGTGAGGCATGCGCTGGGCTCTCTTTGCACTGGCCGTGATCGAGCGGCGCATGCAGGGCGGCGCATAGTGCGCCGCCCTGCCGTCCCCATCCGCGGCGCACGCGCCGCGGATCCGCCCAGCCGCGGGGGGACCATTCTGGATCGTCAGGCGAGCTCGGAAGCTGCAAACGCCGACACGTGAAGCGCGCGGCCTGCATGAACGAGCGCGCCGCCTTCGATCTCGCAGCCGTCGAAGCGATAATCTTCGCCAAGCCCGACTGCCGCGCTGGCTAAGGCGGGGGCCTGCGACACCGCCTTGATGAAGGCCGCAAGCGCCTCGTCCGTCAGCGGAGAGGTCGCAGAGGCGCCGCCTGCGGCCACGTCGTCGCGCTCGACGGCGTCGAGTGCGTAGGAGCGCACGAGTTTCGGCAAGAGCCTGGCGCAAATGTCGGCGCGCTCGACGAGGTCGAGCCCGAAGATCCGACCGCTGAGCGCAAAGACAGCGCCGATCTGACCTTCGCTCGGCGTGAACGTCTTTTCGTAGCCTTCGATGTGAGCGGCGCGTTT
>JBEIHY010000073.1:0-16188 GCA_040381035.1 Hyphomonadaceae bacterium | reverse complement strand
TGCGCTGGGCTAAGCTGGCTTTGCCTTTGCCCCGCCCGGCGTCAATTCGCCTTCCCATTTCGCCACCACCGCTGTGGCGATGGAATTGCCGACCACATTGGTGGCGCTGCGGCCCATGTCGAGGAAATGATCGACCGCTAGGATCAAGAGCAGCCCGGCTTCTGGAATCTTGAATGTCGATAGTGTTCGGCAATCACCACCAGGGATGCGCGCGGCACTCCGGCCATGCCTTTGCTGGTCACCATCAGCAGCAACAGCATCGTCACCATTTGAGGCACGGTGAGTGCGATGCCGTAGGCTTGCGCGATGAACAGCGTCGCGAAGGTGCAATACATCATTGAGCCGTCGAGATTGAACGAATAGCCGAGCGGTAGAACAAAGCCGGTGATCCGGCGCGAGGCGCCAAACTGTTCCAGCCGCTCCATGGTTTTCGGATAGGCCGCTTCAGAAGATGCGGTGGAAAAGGCTAGCAGGATTGGCTCGCGGATGGCGCCAAGCAGCCGCCCGATAGACGGCCCCAGCACCAACAGGCCCGCCAGCGCCAGCACGCCCCACAAAACCACGAGCGCAATGTAAAATTCGCCGATGAATTCGGCGTAGATCGCCAGCACCGACAGGCCGCGCTCCGCCACGGTGGCGGCGACCGCGCAAAACACCGCAACCGGCGCCACCGCCATGACATAGCCGGTGACCTTCAGCATCACATGGCTGACCTGCTCAGCCAGATCGACGATCGCCTTTCCCTTCTCGCCGATCGCAGTCAGCGCCACGCCGAAGAACAGCGAGAACACCACGATCTGCAGGATTTCATTGTTGGCCATCGCTTCGACAATGGATTTCGGAACAAGGTGGGTGACGAAGTCCTTCAGCGTCAGGGCGGTGGGCTTGATGTTGGTCGTAGCGTCGGCCGGCGGCAGCGGCAGATTGAGCCCCACACCCGGCTGCAACAGATTGACCATGACGAGCCCCAGCGTCAGCGACACCAGCGAGGCCGCGACGAACCAGGCCATGGTCTTGGCGCCGACGCGGCCCAGCGTGGACGTGTCGCCGATATGGGCGATGCCGACGACCAGGGTTGAAAACACCAAAGGCGCGATGATCATCTTGATCAGGCGCAAGAACAAATCCGTGCCGATGCGGAAATGGCCGATGATTTCCTTGAGCTGGCCTGGATCAACAATCTGGTGATTGATCACCGCCCCAACAATTCCGCCCACGACCATGGCCGCCAGGATCACCAGCGTGAAGGTATTTTTCAAAGTTTCGCTCCCCATTATGGAGGGAGACTATCGTTCACGGGCTCGTGACTGGCTGTGGCGGGATGTCGCGGGCGCTGCGCGTCACATTGCAATGAAATGCAGCGCGACGCCATTGATGCACCAGCGCTGGCGCGTCGGCGGCGGGCCGTCGTCAAACACATGGCCCTGATGGCCGTTGCACACGGCGCAATGGCACTCGGTGCGCGGATAAATGAGCTTCCAATCAGTCTTGGTGGCGACAATGCCAGGACTGGCGGGTTTCCAGAAGCTCGGCCACCCGGTGCCGCTGTCGAACTTGTTTTCGCTCAGCCACAACACAGTTTCCACGCCTGCGGCCTTGCAGCCGGCGCAGATGAATTTGCCCTTGCGCTTTTCGCCCTCGAGATTGCCGGGCGTAAACGCGCGCTCGGTGCCTTCCTGGCGCAGCACGCGGAATTGCTCCGGGCTCAGCAGCTTCTTCCATTCGGCGTCGGTTTTTTGAATCTTACGCATCGCGGCCTCGTCTGTTCCTTCGCTCATACGTTCACGCCTCCGGTTTGGTTTCAGTCGAGCCGGACGAGAAGGGCGGTGGCGTCGTCGCTGCGCTTCCAGCGCGGATGGGCCTTGCCTTGGCTGTCTTCAGCCTCCGTCGCGCGCAGCTCTCCGGCGAGCGCGGCGAGCCCCTTGTCCAGCGCGGCGCGCACGAGGCCGGCCGCGTCATACGCTGCATAGACATCGCTCAAGGCTGAAAAGCCATCGGTGCAGAGCAGCGCGTAAGCGCCGCGGGCGAGCGCCACTGGCTTGACCCGCACCAGTTCGGCGCTGGCGGGAACAACGCCCAGCACCGTCGGCGGGCCAGGCGTATAGAAGCTCGCCCGATCGGCGCGCAGCAGCGCCAGCGCCTCATCGGACTTGTAGAAATCGCCGCTGACGGCGCTGGTTTGGGCCTTGGCGGCGGCGGCCGCGGCTTCTTCTTTGCGGCCTTTGGGATTGCCGCCGTGTCGGGCGCCTTGCCTGGCGGTGTCGAGCGTGAAGCAGCAGCTGTCGCCGATATCGGCGATCTCCAGCCCATCGGGAGTTTGGGTGGCGATCAATGCGGTGGTGATCGGCCAGCTCCAGGCCGGCGGCAGCGGGCGGGGCGCACGCGCCTCAAACGCTGCACGCGCCTGCGCCATCGCGCGACGGATTAAGGCGCGGGCCTCAAGCGCTTCGCCCTGGGCAAAAACATTGGCGGCAAACCGGGCGATCCAGCCGGCGTCGCTGGCGGCGTCCATCACTGGCGGGTCATGCAGGTCGGTCGCCCCATCGAGCACAAAGGCGCGGCGCTGGGTGATCCCGAACGCATCGTCATTGTGCTTGGCCCGCGAGCCCGCGACGCAAAGTGCGTCCAGAACCGTCAGCATCTCTGCGCCTCCAGCGATGCCTCATCCATACACGACCGATATCGTCTCCGCGACCAGCGCCGGGCGCGCTTCGCCTTCGATCTCCACGCTACATTCCATCTTCATCTGCTTGCCGCCCGCCTTTTCCTCAACGCTGAGCAATCTCTGCGACAACCGCACCTTCTTGCCGACACGCACCATATTGGTAAACCGCACCTTGTCGGAGCCGTAATTGATTCCGCGCGTGACGCCGGTGATCTGCCAGCATTGCGCCGCTAGCATCGGCAGCAAGGATAGCGTCAGATAGCCATGCGCAATCGGGCCGCCGATCTCGCGCGTGGCGCGCTCGACATCGACATGGATCCATTGATGGTCGCCGGTGGCCTCAGCGAACTGATTGACCCGCTCCTGGTTTATCTCCAGCCAATCCGATTGGCCGATCTCCTGGCCGACATGGGAAGCAAGCTCTGCATAGGCGACGGTTTTCATGGCGTTCCTCCGTTGTGTTGGCTTTCGCTAGCGGGGCGGGGCGAGCTTGTCGAGGTCGCCCGTTGCGCCTCGCAAGCGCCTGGGTGGCATGATTATGTGGGAGCTGACCGCTGACAGGCTCTACACGACCGACATTTACGCTAGGGCCATGGAACAAGCGCGGGCGCAGCGTGATCCGTCGTGGCGCGCCGATGCGATTGGCTGGGATAATGTTGCAGAGGAGATCGAAAGCGTGGGGATCAGCCAATTCCGCGCCTGCCGGTCTGCCCTGGAGCGGATTTTGGAGCATTTCCTCAAGATCGACTATCTCCGGATCGCTGAGCCGGCGCACCATTGGCTGCGCGAAATCGCTCACTTCAGGCTTGATATGGAACGCGATCTAAGCCCCACAATCGCGGTGGCTTTGTCTGTTGAATTGGCCACGCCCGCTTCGCGCGCCCGCCGGCGGCGGCTGGCCGATCTCGCAGCGCGCGAGGAGACCCCGCCCCTCGATCT
This sequence comes from Hyphomonadaceae bacterium, assembly GCA_040381035.1. Lineage (GTDB taxonomy): Bacteria > Pseudomonadota > Alphaproteobacteria > Caulobacterales > Aquidulcibacteraceae > REEB506. The sequence continues at coordinate 12,584 of JBEIHY010000073.1, read as the reverse complement.
GCCGGAAAACTGCCCTTACTCCTGGGGCGATGTGCTCGGCCGCGGCGGCGACTGGACGCCCGAACCGAAGCCGCCTTTGGGCTAAGCCGCTTTGATCGGCCCTGGCGCTTCGGCAAAGCGCTCAGCATCCTCAAAACTGTCCATCCGCCATAGGTCCGGAAACAGCCTGATCCAGGCGCCGACGACCGCCATCGCGCCGACCCCGCCAAACAGCACTGCCCCGACCGGCCCCATCAGTTTGGCGAATACACCGCTTTGAAATTCGCCAAGCTCATTGGAGGCGCTGATGAAAATGAAGCTGGTCGAGGCCACCCGCCCGCGCATCACATCGGGCGTGGCGATCTGAACCAGCGATTGGCGGACATAGACGCTGACCATGTCACTGGCGCCCACAATCGCCAGCGCCGCAATCGCCCACCACAGCGTCGGGGCCAAGCCAAACCCGATGGTCGCCAGTCCAAACACTGCGACGGCCCCATACATCCACGGCCCCACCTGGCGCTGAATCGGCATCGCCGCCAGCCACAGCGCCACCGCCGCTGCGCCCATCGAGGGCGCCGCCCGCATCAGGCCAAGCCCATCGGGCCCGACCTTCAAGATGTCGCGCGCGAATACCGGCAGCAGCGCGGTCGCGCCCGCGAGCAGCACGGCGGCCAAATCCAGCGAGATCGCGCCGAGCACGATCTTGTTGCGCCCGACATAGCGCAGCCCCTCCACAATCAGCGCCCAGGTGCGCGGGTCGGAAAGCTTTTCCTGGGCCGGCGGCTTCAACTGCACACACCAAACCAGCGCCATCAGCGAAAACGCCGCCGCCAGGCCATAGGCCGCCGCTGCGCCATGCCCGCCGGCGCCTTCGCCGATCGCGATGGCAAGCCCGGCCAGCGCCGGCCCGACAATGCTGGCGGTGGAGAAAGCCAGCGACGACAAGGCGACGCCCGCCGGCAAATCCTCCTTCGGTACAAGCATCGGCATCATAGCCTGCGACGCCGAAGGCGCGAAAGCATTGATCAGGCCATTGATGATCGCCACCGTGAAAATCGCCGCCAGCGCGATCTCGCCGGAGCCAAGAAGCCCAAAAGCCACGGCCACCAGCGCCAGCCCGCAGGCCATTTTCACCGTGTGGTAGGCAAGCAGGATATGCTTGCGATTCCAGCGATCGGCCGCCTGCCCGCCAAAGGGAGAGGCGACCAAAAGCGGCAGAAACTGCGCAAGCCCTACGAGCCCGAGCAGAAACGCCGCGTCCCCAACACTGGCGCCGTCGCGGCGCGCGACCTCATAGATCTGCCAGCCAATTGCCGTCGCCAGCACCTGAAAACTCAGCGTGCCAAATGAGCGCATCAACCAGAAAAGGCCGAAATTGCGATGCCGAAACGGCGCAAGCGAAGGAAATTTCATCTGTACCCCGCTTGACCATGGCCCGCGCAGGCGGGCGGGGCAAGGCTGGCCGTCGCCAAACTTTCCTTTGACGCCCCAGGCCGGCCGCCCTAAAGCGCGGCGCTCTGTGTGATGGGCTCTTTGGGGGCGCCGCGGTGGGGCAAGATCAGACTTTGTTGGTCGCGGAAGCCGAAACCCACGCGCCTGCCATTGATCGCGTGCTGGCGCGCGCATTCGGGCCAGGGCGCTACGCCAAGACCAGCGAGCGGGTGCGCGAGCAGGGCGCCGTGCTGGATCGCGCGGTCAGCCGGGTTGCGCTCAGCGGCGACGACCTGGCGGGCTGCTGCCGGATGTTTGCGATCGGGCTGGAAGGCGCGCCGATTTATTTTCTTGGTCCGTTGGCGGTTGATCCAGATTGGCAGGGCCAGGGCCTGGCGCGGCCGATGATCGCGGCGGCGCTGGAGGCAGCGCGAACCACCGATGCGCGCGGCGTTTTGGTGATTGGCCGCCCGGCCTTGTTTGCACCGTTTGGCTTTGCACCCGTGTCGCGCGCCGCCATTGCGATGCCGGGCCCGACGCCTTGGGAGCGGCTGCAAAGCTTAAGCTTTACGCCGGGCGCGCTGCACGGCCGGCTCACCCCGCCTCGCGCCGCCAGCCCAGCATAAGCAGCAGCAGGCCAGCCGCGGCCCACGCCCAGCCCGGGCCGAGCGCTTCAGCCGCCGAGGCCCGCACGACATAAGCCCCGCGCTTGCGCAGGCCAATGAAATCGCCGCCGCTGGCGCGTTCGCCGACATTGACGCGGCGGATGTCCGGCAACGCCGTGCCGGCTTCGCCAATCGTGCGGACAGACCCGCCGGTGGCGTCTGCGACCGGTTTCAGCAAAGTCGTGGTCGCGTCGACTGCGGCGGCTTCTTTGGGATTGAGCGGGCCGACCGCGGCGAAGGCCCGCAAATTGCCGCTGCGGGCTTCATAGATGCCGGTCTTGGCGGCCAGCGTCAGCGCCCGCCAAAGGCCAGGCGCCACTTCAGCGACCGTGGCGTCGGTCTGGGCTCCATCTGGTGCGATCAATGTCACGGGGCCCGGCGCTGCGCCCAGCGTCGAGCGCTCAACGGTGAGCCCATCGGGGCCGCTGCGCAGGCTCAAGCGCTCGTCTTCTAGATCGGGTTCCTGCATCAGCCAATGCACCAGCCGGCGCATCAGTTCGCCATGCGGGCCGCCGCCATCATAGCCGCGCGCCCACAGCCAGACCTGATCGGACCAGATCTGCGCCACCCGGCCGCGGCCGGCGCGGTCCAGCACGAGCAATGGCTTGTCGCCAACCCCGGTCAGCAGCGTCTGGCCGCCGCTGGCGCGCGCGTCGATTTGGCGCGACCAGCGACCCCAAGCGGCCGGATTGGGTAGGCCGCGCACCACCGGATGGCGCGCGCCGAGGCTTGAGGCCTGCGGGCGAAACATCTGATCAGCGATCTGGCCGGTCGGTTGGGAGGGCAGGATTGCGGCCAAAGGCGTGCGGTGAATGCTGTCGGCGCCAGCGTCTTCCGGCCCCGCCACCAGCAGCAGCGCGCCGCCATTTTCAACCCGCCGCGCGATGTTCTCAAAGTACAGCAGCGGCAGAATATCGCGCCGCTGATAGCGGTCGAAGATGATGAGGTCGAACTGGTCGAGCTTGTCGACGAACAGTTCGCGCGTCGGGAAGGCGATCAGCGCCAGCTCTTCCAAAGGGGTTTCGTCGTACTTGGTCGGCGGGCGCAGAATGGTGAAGTGCACCAGATCCACGCTCGGATCGGACTTCAATAGATTGCGCCACACCCGCGCGCCGGCATGGGGCTGGCCGGTGACGAGCAGGACGCGCAGGCGGTCGCGCACGCCGGCAAGTTGAAACGCCGCGCGATTATTGGCGAGGCTGATTTCCTGGAGCCCCTCGGCGACTTCCAAGACGACGAGATTGGCGCCGCGCTTGGGCGTGCGGATCGTGACGGTGAAGGGCTTGTTGGTTGGCGCGTCGATTTCGCGCGCCACCTGGCCATCGACCAGCACCCGCACTTTCGCGTTCAACCCCGCGACCGGATCGACGATCCGCGCCTCGATCGGCAATGCTTCGCCGACAATGCCGAAGGCCGGCGCGCTGATCAGTTCCAAGCGCCGATCGCCGCGATCGGGATCGCCGACGATCAGGCCATGCACAGGCCCGAGCGGTTTGAGGCGCTCAGGCTCGGGCGGAATGTCGCTGATCTGGCCGTCGGTGATGAGCACCGCGCCCGCAATGCGTTCGCGCGGGGCGTCGGCCAGAGCGTCTTCCAGCGCCGCGATCATCGTGGTGCCGTCGGCGCCGCCGGGCACTTCGCGCACCCGCACTTCAAGGCCCTGCTCGGCCTTGAGCCTGGCGGCAACCGCTTCGCCGGCTGCGCGCGCGGCCTCGCTCCGGCCGGCAAGCGTGAGGCTTTCGGACTGGTCGATCAACACGGCGGCGATGTCTGGCATCGGCTCGCGCCGCTCGCGCACGATCTGTGGACCGGCAAGGCCAATCAGGATCAACCCGATGCCGAGCGCGCGGGTGATGCCGGCGCGGCCGCCGCGCCACAGATAGAACGCAAGCAACACGAGCGCGACCAGCGCCAGCGCGCCAATCACCCACCATGGCGCACCCGGGTCAAAGCCAAGACGATTGGCGAGGTTCATCGCCGCCGCCCCGCCGGTTCCTGGCCGAGCCGATCGAGCAGAGCCGGCACATGCACCTGATCGGCTTTGTAATTGCCGGTGAGCGCCACCATGACCAGATTGACGCCAAACCGCAGCGCCATTTCGCGCTGGCGCGGGTCGACGCCGCTATCGGCCCAGGCCGCCGCCCAATCGCCATCGCCCACCATCAGCGCGGCAACGCCATCGCGCGCTGCGGCCGCACTTGCGCTTTCGGCCCAGACGCGAGCGCTGCGCACGCGGCCGGGAAAGTTCTGCAACAGGTAAAACGCCTTGGTGAGCACATGCTCACGGTCGACCGGCGCAAGCGGAGGGGCGTCCAACCCAGCAAGCATCACTGCCGCCGGCCCGGTGGCGTCCGGCCCGCTCGCGCGCCCGCCATCGCGGGTGTCGACGAACAGGAGGCCGCCCAAGCGCATATAGCGGTCAAGATTGGCGGTGGCGGCGTCGGACAGCCGCGCCGGCGTGCTCGGCGCTGCCCAATACAGAACCGGATAGGTCGAAAGATCATCGCGTGCGGGATCAACGCCGATGACTTTGCCTGGCTCCACCGCCGTGCGTTCAAACAGTGTTTGCGATAGCGCCTCCAGTCCCGTTTCGGACATCCGATCCACCCGCGCATCACCGGTTTTGATAAAGGCGAGGCGGATCGATTGGGTTGGGTCGTCTGGCTTGGCCTGCGCCTGAGGCGGGGCGAGCGCTGCGGGCAGCGCCAGCGCCAAGATCAAAGCCGCGGCGTGCAGGCTTGGCAGCTTCACGCGCGGCAACCGGCCGGCAACAGCAAGCGCGATAAGCAGATCGAGCGCCACAAACAACGCCGCAAGCGCCAAGAGCGGCCCACGCAAATCAAGCGCGCGCGGCCCTTCCAGTCCAAGGCGCTGCGCCGCGCCCGGCAGAATCAGCGGCGAAAGCTCCTCGTCGCGGGCGATGGCGTCAACCACGCGGGTTTCCCCGCGCGAGCGGCTATAAAGGCCGGGCGGGGCTGCAGGGCCGGGGCGGGCGGCGTCGATCGCGTTGGCGGCGATTGCCAGGGCATCGGCGCCGGGCGGGGCGGTTTGGCCAAAGCCGTTCAGCAGGCGCTCCGGCCGCCAGGGTTCGTCCAAGGCGGCGGTTTGTTGGTTGGCCTGCGTGGCGCGGCCCGCGAAGGCGAGCGTGCGGCGCAGCATATCGACATAGAGGCCCGAAAGCGGCAGGTCCGACCAGTCCGGCCCGGCAGTGACATGCACGAGCACCAGCAGCCCCTGGCCCTTGGGCGCGGCGGTGACGACGGGCGCGCCATCGGCCAATCGCGCCCACACCCGCACGGTCCGCTCGGCCCCCGGTTCGATCAGCACTTGCCGGCGCACCGCCACTTCCGGCGGCGCGATCAGGCCGGCAAAGGGCGAGTCCGCCGAAAAGGCCGCCAGCGTTTGCGGCTTCTCCCAGGCCAGTGCTCCGCCCATAGCGCGCGCGCCGGGGCGTAGCGCGGCCGGCAACAGATCGTCTTGTGCATTGGCAAGGCGCGGCCCGGCAAAGCGGATGAGCAGGCCGCCTTTCTCAAGCCAAGCGTCAATCGCTTCGCGATCGGGCCCGGCGATGCGGCTGGCGTCGGGCAGGATGAGCGCTTGCGCACCCTGGCTGATCAGCGCCCGGGCGTCGCCGCGCTGGGTGGTGGCGAACGGGGCCACGGCGCGCTCGACATAAAACAGCTCCGACAACAGCGCTTGACCGCCGCTGCTGCCCGGATCGACTAGGCCGACAAAGGGCCGCCCGCCGCCGGTGGCGAGCAGCCGCATGGAGCCTGCGCTGTCTTCGCCGACAATGCGCACCCGCGCGGCGCGGGTGGCGATCTCGGCCGGCAGCTTCAGGCGGACAGCGCTTAAACCTGCGCCATCGAGACGAAATTCAGCCGCCGACAGCGACCGCCCATCGGCGGTTTCAGCGGCAACCGCGCCTTGCGCCTGGCCATTGTCGCCGCGCCGCACCAGGGCCTCGATGCCGTCGCCATCCGTCATCACGCCGCCCACCGCGCGTGCGGTGCGCTCCGGCTGCTTCACCGCCAGTGGTCCGCGCTGCAACAGCGCTTGGGCGAAATCTTCCGCATTCGGATCGTTCAGGCCATCGGCGATCCACACCACGCGGCTGACGCCAGGGAGCGGGTCTTTGGCCAGGCGCGCCGCGGCGTCTTTGCGATCTGGCCGCCAGGGCTTGGGCTCCAGCCGGGCGATCCGCGCGCGCGCATCCGCGCCCGCAAGGATTTCGACTGGCTGGCCCGTGCGGGTTGGCGCGGTGAGCAGCAATTGGATCTGCCCGCCGCCGCGTTCGGCTTCGCCGGCCACGGCGTCGGCGGCGGCTTTCACTTCGCTCCACGATGGCGCGCTGGTCCAACCGTCATCGATGACCAGCAGCACCGCTCCGCCGGCGGCTTTGGCTTCGCTGGGCGGGCGCCAACTTGGGCCGGCAAAGCCGACGATCAGCAGGGCCGCAATCAAGCCGCGCAAAATGACCAGCCATACCGGCGCGCGGGCGCGGGTTTCTTCTTCGGTTGTGAGGCCCAGAAGCAGTCGCAAAGGCGGAAAGATGGCGCGCATCGGCGCCGGCGGCGTGGCGCGCAACAGCCAAAACAGGATCGGGAGCGCAGCAAGCGCAAACAGCGCGGCAGGTGCTGCAAAGAACAGCGGGCCGAAACTCATCGCCGCTCCTGCAGCGCGTCGCTGAGCTGGGCCAAGATCGGGGCGGACGGCCGATCGGTGCGGTGGATGAGCGTGATGAAATCGGCGGCGCGGGCGGCGTTGCGCAAGGCCGTGCGCTGGGCGGCGAGGCGCTCGGCATAGGCCGCGCGCGCGGATTGGGCGCGGCCAAACAACACCGTGTCGCGCGCGCCGGGGCGCTCAAACCGCACCCGACCTTCAAACGGAAAGTCTTCTTCTGCCGGATCGCAGACGAGCACCAGCGCGCCATTGGCGCCGGCCCCGGCGGCGGATTTGAGCCGCGCGGTCCAGTGTTCGATCGGGGCATAGCCATCGGTGAAATAGAGCACAACCGCGCGCGCTGGCGGCGGCGGCGGATTGGCGCGTGCGGCGCCGATCAGTTCATGGCCGAGGCGCTCAACGGCGCGCGGGCCCGCCCGCAGTCCCGGCCCGCCGAGCGCGCCGACCCGTTCGCCGCCCCGGGTAAGCAGCATGGCAAAGGCGAGCGCGATGGTGAGCGCGCGGCGCGCTTTGGTCGGCCAGGGGCCATCCGAGCCCCAGGCGAAACCGGGATCGGGATCAATCCAGAACAGGGCTGACTGGGCTGCTTCCTTTTCGCGTTCGCGCACATAGAGGCGTTCGCCGCGCGCGGAGCGGCGCCAATCAACCAGCTTGGCGCCGTCCTCCGGGCGGTGATCGCGAAACTGCCAGAACGCTTCGCCCGTCCCGGCGCGACGCCGGCCATGCGAACCTGGTGCGGCAGCGGCCAGTCGGCGCGCTTCGAGGAGCACCCCGGGCAGATCGCCGGCGAGCGCCTCGGCGTCGGTGCGGGCGGCCTGGATGGGATCGGTCTTGCTCACGCCGCTTTCGCTGCGAGATCATCGACCAGGCTATCGACGTCGAGCCCTTCGGCGCGGGCGCCGAAGCTCAACGCCATGCGGTGCACCAAAGCCGGGCGGGCGAGTGCGACCACATCATCAAGCGCCGGCGTCAAGCGCCCGCGCAGCAGCGCCCGCGCCCGCACCGCCAACATCAAGGATTGGCCCGCGCGTGGGCCAGGGCCCCAGGCGACATGGGCATTGACGCGCGGATCCGAGGACGAGCCCGGCCGCGCTGAGCGCACAAGTTCAAGGATCGCTGCGACGACTTTTTCACCCACCGGCATGCGGCGCACTATGCGCTGCAGCGCGATCAATTGGGGTGGATCAAGCACCGGCAAAGGCGGATTGTCGCCAAGGCCAGTGGTTTCGATCAGGATGCGGCGCTCAATCTCTTTGTCCGGATACGGAACATCAACCTGCAGCAGAAAACGATCGAGCTGGGCTTCCGGCAGCGGATAGGCGCCTTCATGCTCGATCGGGTTTTGGGTGGCCAGCACATGGAACGGCGCCGGCAGATCATAGCGCTGGCCGGCGACCGTGACGTGGTTTTCCTGCATGGCCTGCAAGAGCGCCGATTGGGTGCGGGGGCTGGCGCGGTTGATTTCGTCGGCCAAGAGCAGGCTGGTGAACACCGGCCCCGGCATGAACCGGAAACTGCGCTTGCCGGTCGGGTCCACATCGAGCAGTTCGGAGCCCAAGATATCGGCGGGCATCAGGTCCGGGGTGAACTGCACCCGGCCCCAAGGCAGGCCGAGCACGATGGCCATGGCCTGCGCCAGGCGGGTCTTGGCCAGGCCCGGCGCGCCAACCAACAGCACATGGCCGCCGGACAAAACCGCCGTTAACGCCAGCTCAATCACCCGCTCTTGGCCGAACACCGCTTTGCCAATTTCCTGGCGCACCAGTTGCAGCCGGCCGGCGGCGGCTTCGGCTTCGGCGGCAAGGGCTTCGGCGGATGCCTGCGGCCCGAGATCGAGGGGAGTGGTCATGAACGCCAAAGTCCTTATCTGATAGGCGGAAGTTAGGCGATAACGGACCCATGCGCGAGCCTTCACAGCCCCCGATTGGGTCCAACGCCCCGGATTTGACCCGCTTTTTGGCCGAACTCGCCCGCGCGGCGAAAGATGGCGAGCGCCGTCCCCTGCCGCCGGTTGAAGCCTGGAACCCTGAACGCTGCGTCAACGACGCCGGCTTTGAGATCCGCACCGATGGCGTTTGGGTGCATGAGGGCGTGCGCATCACCCGCGACAGTCTGGTGCGGCTGTTTGCCACAATCTTGCGCAAGGACGCCGATGGCGAAACCTATCTGGTGACACCTGCTGAAAAGGTGCGGGTGGCGGTGGCGGACGCGCCGTTTCTGGGGATCCGGGTCGACCGTTTCGCCGCCGGCGCCGACCAAGTCATCGCGGTGACGACCAATATGGGCGATGTGGCGGCGATTGGCGTTGAGCGCCCGCTGCGGCTGACCATCGAGCCCGCCACCGATCAGCCGCGGCCTTATGTGCTGGTCCGCGGCCGGCTTGAGGCGCGGCTGCTGCGCGCTCCGTTTTATGAGCTGGTGAGCTGGGGCGAGGACGGGCCGGGCGGGGCGTTTGGGGTGTGGAGCGGCGGGGTATTTTGGCCCCTGGGATAGCTGGCTTCTATCGCAAGGCGCGTAAGCGCTTGGGGCCGGCGGCGCAGGCCCCTACATAGGCCCTCTCGGGAGGTGCATTCATGCCAGGCGGCGATCTAGTTCTTTTCATCATTGCGGTTTTGGCGCTCGGCATGGCGTTTTCCACGATCAAGGTGGTGCCGCAGGGGCGCGAATTCACGGTCGAGCGGTTTGGCCGCTACACCACAACCCTCAAGCCGGGGATCTCGTTTCTGGTGCCGTTCGTCGACAGCGTCGGCAAGCGCATCTCGATGATGGAAACTGTGCTCGATGTGCCGCGCCAGGACGTGATCACCCGCGACAATGCGATTGTCACCTGCGATGCGGTTGTGTTTATTCAGGCGATCGATGCGGCCAAGGCCGCCTATGCGGTGGAAAACCTGAATCTGGCGATTATCAACCTGTCGCAGACCAATCTGCGTACGGTTGTCGGCGCGATGGACCTCGACGAAGTGCTGTCGCAGCGCGACTCGATCAATGCGCGGTTGCTGTCCGTGATCGACGCCGCCACCCATCCCTGGGGCGTGAAAGTCACCCGCATCGAGATCAAGGATTTGATCCCGCCGGCCGACATCAACGAAGCCATGGCCCGCCAAATGAAGGCCGAGCGGGTGCGCCGCGCGCAAATCCTGGAAGCCGAAGGCGACAAGCAGGCCGCAATCCTGCGCGCTGAAGGGGCCAAGCAATCGGCCGTGCTAGAGGCCGAAGGCCGGCGCGACGCTGCGATCGCCGACGCGATGGCCCGCGAGCGCGCCGCCGAAGCCGAAGCCAACGCCACGCGCATGGTGTCGGAAGCGATCGCCAAGGGTGATGTCAACGCGATCAATTACTTCCTTGGCCAGAAATACATCGAAGCTTTCGCTTTGCTCGCCGCCAGTCCGCAACAGCGCACGGTCATTGTTCCGGCGGATTTTGCCGGCATCACGGGTTTGCTGGAAGGCTTGAAGGCGCTTAATTTAGGCGGCGAAGCCAAGCCGGCGGCCAGGCCGGACTCCTCGCCCTTGGGCGCGCCGCGGGGATGATAAGAAGCGATGGAAGTTTTTGCTGGCGTTGACTATTGGCACTGGCTGGTTTTCGGCCTGGCGCTGCTGATCGCGGAACTGCTGACCGGTTCGACCTATCTGTTGTGGCCGGCGGTGGCGGCCTGGATTGTTGGCGTTGTTGCGCTTCTCGTGGCCATCGCGTTTCCCGCGCAGTTGGCGATTTTCTCGGTCGCCACCATCGCGCTGACCTTGACCGGGCGCACCTTCATCAAAGGCCCCTGGCTCACGCCCGGCGGCGATCCGCATTTGAACGAACCGGCCGCGCGGCTGATTGGCGCCGTCGCTTATGCGGCAGGTGATTTCGCTGAGGGCGCGGGGCGCGTCAAACTCGGCGACAGCGAATGGCGCGCCGAGAGCGCCGACCCCATCGCTGGCGGCGATGCGGTGACGGTGTTGGCGGTCGACGGCGCAACGCTGAAGGTGCGGCGCAAGCAATAGGCCTGGAGCCGGCAGCGCTTATCCCCGCGCCGCATCCAGATAGGCCCGCACGCGCTGCAAAAACGGCAAGGCGGCGGCCAATTCGACTACGGTGAATTCATTGTTCATTTGCGCCTGAATCGGCGAAATTTGCTCAAGCGCCTGGGTGTGCGCGGCGCGGCCGGCGGCGCTCAGCGTCACCAGCTTAGCGCGGCCATCGTCCGGGTCCGGATCAATGTGCACAAACCCTTGCGCCTCCAACCGGCCGAGCGTGAAGGTCATCGCGGCTTTCGTTACCTGAAGCGCCGCCGCCAAGCGCGCCGGCCCCCACGGCCCGCCAAGGCGCACGAAATGCGTCAGCACGCGAAACTGCGCCAGGCTCATCGCGTCCGGCAAATGCCGCTCCAGCGCGGTTTCAGCCAATTGGCTGATGATCGCAATCTCGGTGAAGAACTGGAAAGCGATGGCGTCGGTGACTGGCTTGGCCATGTCGCCCTTAAGCCCGGAGATGGGCGCCAAGTCCACGCCGCGGCGCCGGCGCGATAACCTCAGTGTAACCGATTCGCGCCAACATCTGTGCGGGTGCTCCGGCGCTCGCGTCCAGCATTTGTTGTTGCGCGGCATAGAGGTCGGCCATTTCGGGATATTCCTGCAGCGCCATGCTCCATGGATGCATCGAAAGCCCCGCGGCCGTGGCGGCCAGATTGGCGCGTGCATAGGCCCGCCCGGCTGCGATCTGGGTGGCGCGGCTGTTCTCGGCGCTTTTGATCCAGAAAAAGGCGGGCGCTGTATCGGCCATCGCTTTCCACATCTTGGCGCCTTGCTTGTTGGCTTCGGAATTCGGATCGAGCAAGGTCTTGTGCGAGATTAGGCCCAGCGCCTTCATCGGCTCCAGCATCGCAAAATCCATGCTGATGCCGTCGCGATATTGGGCGATCTCGGCCTTGCCAAGGCGCATGACATCCACCGATTCCTTCAAGGCCTGCGGTGTCGCCATTTCACGCGTCCAGCCGCGCCAGACGATATCGCGCAGCTTGGCGCAGAAGGCGGGATCAGCGCTTGTCGCGGCAAACAGGCCCGGCGCGGTTGCGGCCTGCGTCACGGCCGCCAAGGCGTCGGCGGCGGGGACGCGCGCCATATCATAGGGTTCGCGATTGGTGCGCCGGGCGATGATTTGGGCAAATAACTGGTCTTTCGGCGCGGCGGGATCGGCAGCGAGACGAATATGGGCCACCGGGCGCGCATCAAGAACCGGCTGCGGTTCGCCTTGCGGCCACAAGGCCATGTCGGCGCGATAGCCGGCTTGGCGGGCGGCGAGGTCCAGCAACTCCAGAAACGCGCCACAGCCGATGGTGATTTGCCGGTTCGGCGGATCGGTTGCCGGCAAAAGCCGCGTCTGATCGACATAGAGATGGATCTCGTCGGCGCCGACGAGATCGACCAGCCAGGGCTGCATATTGTGCGGATTGGGCGCAAGGATCGCATGCGCCAGCGCATAGCGCCGCGGATCGACCTCGCCGGCGCCGGGCGCGCGCCACGCGGCGATCGGGTCAGGTAGGTTTGCTTGCTCGCATCCAACTGCAAAAGGGGCAGCGCCCAGCAGAGCAAGAACGGACCGGCGCGATGGCATGGTGATGCTCCATTTGGTTTAATATTAAACCAAATAGGCCCGCGCAGGTCTTTTGACAAGGGCGCCGCAGTTGGGCCGGGCAATCTCAGCGTGGCAGCGTCTTGATCGCGGCGCGTGCGAGCGCGTCAGCGCGTTCGTTCTCGGGATGGCCGGCATGGCCCTTGACCCAATGCCATTCGATTTTGTGGCGCGCCGCCGCCGCGTCGAGGCGCTTCCACAAAT
>JBEIHY010000072.1:0-16344 GCA_040381035.1 Hyphomonadaceae bacterium | reverse complement strand
GGGCGGCGGGCCGGGCGGCGGCGGCGGGCCGGGCGGCGGCGGCGGCGGCGGCGTGCATTCCTGGTTTTGTTTTTCAGCGATGCCGCGGTTTTCCATCAGAACCGCGTGGTAAGGATTGTCGGCATTGACATCCATCCAGCTCATTTGCGTCGCGCCATTGCCGATATTGACGGCGGCAACAAACGGCACGACCGCCATTTTCAGATCGCCGCCGATGTCAAACAACAGCTCGGTGAGGTCGTCGGCGGCGTCGCGCAAGGCGCCGATATCGTTGCGCATGGAGCCGGTATTATCGAGCACCAGCGCCACTTCCACCACCTCCAATTCCCCAGCGTCGGCCTCAGATTCCACGCCAATGGTCCAGCTGGAGGCGCCAAACACCCGCGACAACCCTAATTCCATCGGCAACGAGGCCGCAATCCGTGACCCGCCATCGGCTGTTTCGGTCATCGAAAACTGCAAACCGGAAGTGCTTATGCCGGGCTTGAGATTGGATATAAAGGCGCGCTCCGCCAACTGCTGGCGCTGCGCCAAGGTTAGGCTATTTGCGCCACGCTCCGCGGCCAGCACTGCAGCGTCTGCAGCGCCTTGCAACATGCTCTTTTGAGATTCGGCGCGGACCAGATCGACCCCGGCGCCGATCATGCCGGTGACGACCAAAGCAGCGACCGCCCAGATCACGGCAACGCTGCCGCTGGTGTCGGCAAGCATGGCCCGGCCAATCGGCGGCGGCGGCGGGGGCAGTCTGGGAAGCATAGGGCCGGACCTGTGGCTGATTAACCGTCACGGATTACGCCGTCGGACTTAAGGATCGGTGTGGACGAATGGTGAACGGCAGTTTAACCACACTTGCCACGCGGCCCCGGCTCTCCTAAACACGCGCGATTTTTCGCCCGAGTCGGCCCATTTCTTGTCAGCGCGCTGTCTGCGCTGAGGAGGCGCCATGCCCAAACGCACAGATGTCGAAACCATCCTGATCATCGGCGCCGGCCCGATCATTATCGGCCAAGCCTGCGAATTCGATTATTCCGGCGTGCAGGCCGTCAAGGCGTTGAAGGCTGAGGGCTACCGCGTCGTGCTGGTCAATTCCAATCCGGCTACGATCATGACCGATCCAGGCCTGGCCGACGCGACCTATATTGAGCCGATCACGCCTGCCATGGTTGAAAAAGTGATCGCGCGCGAGCGGCCGCTCTCCAAGGGCGGCTTTGCCCTGCTGCCGACCATGGGCGGCCAGACGGCCTTGAACACCGCGCTCAGCCTGTTCCGCAGCGGCGTGCTGGCGAAGTACGATGTCGAAATGATCGGCGCGAAGGCCGATGTGATCGAGAAGGCCGAGGACCGCCTGAAGTTTCGCGAGGCGATGGATAAGATCGGTCTCGCTTCGCCGCGGTCGCGCATGGTGCGCTCGGTGGAAGAGGCGCTGGCTGCGCTCGATCATGTTGGCCTGCCTTCCATCATCCGGCCCTCGTTTACGCTCGGCGGCCTTGGCGGGGGCGTCGCCTACAATGTCGAGGAGTTCAAGGAAATCGTTGAGCGCGGCATTTATCTGTCGCCATCGAGCGAGGTCCTGGTCGAAGAAAGCATCATCGGCTGGAAAGAGTTCGAGATGGAGGTCGTGCGCGACCGCGCCGACAATTGCATCATCATCTGCGCGATCGAAAACATCGACCCGATGGGCGTGCATACCGGCGACTCGATCACGGTCGCGCCGGCGCTGACCCTGAGCGACCGCGAATATCAGATCATGCGCAACGCCTCGATCGCGGTGCTGCGTGAGATCGGCGTTGAAACCGGCGGCTCCAATGTGCAGTTCGCAGTAAACCCGAAAGACGGCCGCATGGTCGTCATCGAAATGAACCCGCGGGTGTCGCGTTCTTCCGCCCTTGCCTCCAAAGCCACGGGGTTTCCAATCGCCAAGGTCGCGGCCAAATGCGCCATTGGCTATACGCTTGATGAAATCGCCAATGACATCACCGGCGGCGCGACGCCCGCGAGCTTTGAACCGACGATTGACTATGTGGTGGTGAAGATTCCGCGCTTTGCCTTTGAGCGCTTCCCCGGCTCCGATCCCACGCTGACCACCTCGATGAAAAGCGTCGGCGAAACCATGGCGATCGGGCGGACGTTTCAGGAAAGCCTGCAGAAAGCGTTGCGCTCGCTTGATACCGGTTTGTCCGGGTTCGACGAAATCGAAGACGCCGGTTTGCGCGACGCCGATCATGGCCGCGCCGCGTTGCGCGCACGCCTGGTGACGCCGCGCCCGGATCGGCTGTTGGTCGTGGCCGAAGCGCTGCGCCGCGGCGTGACGGAAGAAGAAATCTGCGCCGCCAGCCATTATGATCCCTGGTTTGTGCGCCAGATCGCCGAACTGATCGCGACGGAGGCCGATGTGCGCGCCAACGGCTTGCCGACCACGCCGGGCGCAATGCGTGCGCTGAAGGCGATGGGCTTTTCTGATCAGCGGCTGGCCAAACTCGTCGGCAGCGATGAAGTCAGCGTGCGCCAAAAGCGCCGCGCGCTGGGCGTGCGCCCGCAATATAAGCGCATCGACACATGCGCAGCCGAATTCGCCGCGCCGACCGCCTATATGTATTCCACCTATGAAAGCGGCGCACCGGCGCAGTGCGAAAGCGCGCCCTCCCAGCGGCGCAAAATCATCATTCTTGGCGGCGGGCCCAACCGCATCGGCCAGGGCATTGAGTTTGATTATTGCTGCGTCCACGCGGCTTTCGCCTGCGCCGATCTCGGCGTGGAATCGATCATGATCAATTGCAATCCCGAAACGGTGAGCACCGATTACGACACCTCTGACCGGCTCTATTTCGAACCGCTCACCACTGAAGACGTGATCGAGATCGCGGAGACCGAGCAGGCCCATGGCGCTGTGCTTGGCCTCATCGTCCAGTTCGGCGGCCAGACCCCACTGAAGCTGTCACAGACCCTGTCGGCCGAAGGCGCACCGATCCTGGGCACCAGCCCCGACGCGATTGACCTCGCCGAAGACCGCGAGCGGTTTCAGGCCTTGCTGCACGAAATTGGCTTAAAGCAGCCTGCCAATATCACCGCGCGCAGCGCCGATGAAGCGCTCGCCGGCGCCCGCAGCATTGGCTATCCAGTGGTGCTGCGGCCGAGCTATGTGCTCGGCGGGCGGGCGATGGAAATCGTCTATGATGATGAAAGCCTGCTGCGCTACGTCACCACCGCCGTGCAGGCGTCCGACCAAAAGCCCGTACTGATCGATCGCTATCTGCGCGACGCCATCGAGATCGATGTCGACGCGGTGTGCGACGGCGCCCAGGTCTGGGTCGCTGGCGTGATGGAACATATCGAGGAAGCCGGCATCCACTCGGGAGACAGCGCCTGCGTGCTGCCGCCCTACACCCTGACGCCCGCACAGATCGCCGAGATCGAGCGCCAGACGACGAAGCTCGCACTGGCGCTGAATGTCCGAGGTTTGATGAATGTGCAGTTCGCGATCAAGGACGGCGATGTCTATGTGCTGGAGGCCAATCCGCGCGCCTCGCGCACCGCGCCGTTCGTCGCCAAGGCGATCGGTGCGCCGGTCGCGGCGATTGCAGCAAAAGTGATGGCCGGCCAAACGCTCAAGCAATTCGAGATGAAGGGGCCGCCAAAAGGCCATGTGGCGGTGAAGGAAGCCGTGTTTCCGTTCGCGCGATTCCCTGGCGTGGACCCCATCCTGGGGCCAGAAATGCGCTCCACCGGCGAGGTCATGGGCATCGATACCGATTTCCCCGCCGCCTTCGCCAAGGCCCAGATGGGCGCCGGCGACACCCTGCCCCTGCAAGGCGCAGTGTTCATGTCGGTGAAGGACAGCGATAAGCCGCAAATGATCGACGTCGCGCGCGACCTGATCGCGATGGGCTTCAAAATCATCGCCACCAGCGGCACTGCCGCGGTGTTGGAGGCCGCGGGCTTGACCGTAGAGCGGATCAACAAGGTCGCCGACGGCCGCCCCCATATCGTGGACGCGATGAAGAATGGCGACGTGCAGCTTGTGTTCAACACCACCGAAGGCGCACAAAGCTACCGTGACAGCTTTTCCATCCGCCGCACGGCTTTGGCCCAGGATATACCTTATTCCACAACCATAGCCGGCGCCCGCGCGGCCATCCAAGCCATCCGGCGGCTGCGCACCGCCGACCTCGATGTGCGTCCGCTTCAGAGCTACACTTGACGCTCCGACATATTCGCATTTCACTTTCACCCCGCGACTGACGGAAAGTTCCGACAAATGGATAAAGTACCCATGACAGCTGAGGGCTATTCGGCCCTCGAAACTGAGTTGAAGACATTGAAGACCGAGGAGCGCCCCGCCGTGATCGCCGCGATCTCGGAGGCCCGTGCTCATGGCGATCTCTCCGAGAACGCCGAATATCACGCCGCCAAGGAGCGTCAGAGCTTCATCGAAGGCCGCATTGCCGAACTGGAAGACAAGCTCGCCCGCGCGCAAGTGATCGATGTCAAACGGCTTTCGGGCGCCTCGATCAAGTTCGGCGCCACCGTCACCGTGCTCGACGAAGACACCGAAGACGAGGCCGTTTACAAAATCGTCGGCGAAGACGAGGCCGATGTGCGCGCCAAAAAAATCTCCATCACATCGCCCATGGCGCGGGCGCTGATCGGTAAGGAACAAGGCGACGTCGTGGAAGTGGCCGCGCCCGGCGGGCCGAAAAGCTACGAAATCCTCAAGGTGCTGTGGAAATAGCAGGCCAGCCGCCTCTGCGCAGCGTTGGCTTTCAACCCGCCGAACAGCTGATCGTGTGGACCGTGACCGACGGCCGCGCCGGCATTGAAAACCAGGCGCTGGGCTTGGCGGAAGCCATTGCCCGGCGCGCGCCGGCCGCGATCGTGAAAAAGCGCATCGGCATTCGCACGCCTTGGCGCTGGCTGCCGCCGGGCTTTGTGCCGATGGCGCGCGCGACGTTGAGCCAGGACAGCGATCCGATTGAAGGCCCCTGGCCCGATATCTGGATCGGCTGCGGCCGCGCCAGCGTGCCCCTATCGATGGGCGCGCGCGAGTGGTCGCGCGGGCGCGCGCTGGTCGTGCAATTGCAAGATCCGCGCGTTAATCCGCGCGAATTCGATCTCGTTGCGCCGCCGCGCCATGACGATCTGGAAGGCGCCAATGTGCTCCCCACTTTGGGCGCGCTCAATCGTGTGACGCCCGAACGGGTGGCCCAAGAGGCCGCCAAATATCCCGGCCTCTTGCCGGCCTTGCCGGGGCCGCGGCTTGCCGTGCTGATCGGCGGAAAATCAAAACGCCAGGACATCGGCGCCAAGCGCCGCGCCGATCTCGCCGCCGAACTGCAACGCCTGCGCGCCGACACTGGCAGCTCGCTGATAGTCAGCCTGTCGCGCCGCTCTGGCCCCGTTTCGGAATGGCAGGCCGCCTTCGCCGCCGCCGGCCCCGCGCCGGCGCTGCTCTATGCCGGCGACGGGCCCAATCCTTATTTCGCCATGCTGGCCGCGGCGGATGCGATTTTCGTCACCGCCGACAGTGTGAACATGGCCACCGAAGCCGCCTCCACCGGCAAGCCCGTTTTCCTTTTGCCGGTCGATGGCGAGGCCGGAAAACTCGGCGCATTCCATAACGCCCTGATTGATCATGGCGCGGCGCGCTGGTTCGTCGGCGCGCTGGAGCGCTGGGACTATGCGCCCCTGCGCGAAGCCGATCGCATCGCTGAGCGCGTGCTGGCGCTGGTCGCACAAAAGGCCAAGCGCTAGCAATCCAGCGCGAACACATGCAGTCTCACATCGCTTTCGGAGGGACGACATGCATCGCGCACGCTTGGCCAAAATCGTCGCCACCATTGGTCCCGCGAGCGCTGCACCCCATGCGCTTGCCCACCTTCACGAAGCGGGCGTTGATGTGTTCAGGCTCAATTTCTCCCACGGCGCCCATGAGGCGCACGCTGCCGTGATCGCGGCCCTGCGCGAAGCTGAACGCCGGATCGGCCGGCCGATCGCAATACTTGCTGATCTGCAAGGCCCCAAGCTGCGCGTTGGCGCCATGCCCGAGGGCGGCTTGAACTTGAAATATGGCGATGTCGTCGCGATGGAAGCGAGCGCCGAACCGTCCGAGCTCGGAGTCATCCGCATCCCCCATCCCGAGATCATCGCCGCCGCCAAGCCGGGCGCGAGTGTTCTTTTGGACGATGGCAAGCTGCGGTTTGAAATCATCGACGCCAGCGCCAAAGGGGTGCGCGCCAAAGTGATCGCCGGCGGCGTGCTGAAAGACCGCAAGGGCGTCACGCTGGTCGGCGCAGCAATCCCCATTCCGGCCCTCACCGAAAAGGACGCCGCCGATCTCGACTTCGCCTTGGCGCACGGCGTCGATTGGGTGGCCTTGTCATTCGTGCAGCATGCCGAGGATGTCCGCCAGGTCGGCGACCGGATCGCTGGACGCGCGCGGCTTCTTGCCAAAATCGAAAAACCCACCGCCGTCGAGGAGATCGACGAGATCGTCGCGGCCTGCGATGGGGTGATGGTGGCGCGCGGCGATCTTGGGATTGAATTGTCGTTCGAGCAGGTGCCGATTGCGCAGCGCCAAGTCGTGCGCGCTGCCCGGCTAGCCGGCAAACCGGTCATTGTCGCCACGCATATGCTCGAATCGATGATCGAATCCTCCGCGCCCACCCGTGCGGAAGCCTCCGATGTCGCGACTGCAATTTATCAGGGCGCAGACGCCGTGATGCTGTCGGCTGAAACCGCCGTTGGCCGCCATCCGGAAGCGGCCGTGGCGATGATGGATCGCATCATCCAAGCGGTGGAGCGCGACCCCGAACATTGGTCCGGCCTCGGACAATCCCGTCCGCCCGTCGATGGCGTCACGGCCTTTGCTGTGGCCAGCGCAGCGCGTGCGGTCGCCGCCGATGTCGACGCCTGCGCGATCGTTGCTTATTCGCGCACCGGCGCTTCGGCTTTCCGCATGGCCGCCCAACGTCCGCCCTGCCGGGTGTTGGCGCTGTCGCCGTCCGAGCAATCGGCGCGCCAGCTGTGTCTCGCCTGGGGCGTGGTCTCCCATCCCTCGCCGGATATTGCGAGTTTTGATGATATGGTCGCCCGCGCCGAGGCCGAGGCGTTGGCCACGGGTGCGGCCAAATCCGGCGATAGAATCGTGATCCTGGCCGGGGCGCCGTTCGGCGAGCCAGGAAAAACCAACACGCTGAAAGTCAGCCGCATCGGCGGTTAGGTTATTTTCAACAAACATCAGTTGGCTAAAATGCTCTATGCCTTTGAGTTGAGACCGCATTCGGCCGGAAATTCCCACACACTTTTCCTGAATGCGGTCTAAATCTTCCAGGCCGCCACACTGGCTGGCGCCAGATGCGCAGCCCCGAGCACGAAAGCGAATGTGTCCGACCCCGGAAGATAATCCGCCAAGTTAATGGCGTCCGGCGCGTAATTGAATGCGAACTGCAAACCGCCCAGCCGCCGCAAACGCAGGCCATCCGGCAGCGCATGCACCTTCAGCCCGGCGGCCAAACAGATCGCACCCAGCACATGCTGGCGCAGCGCCGCGTCTGGCCACCCGGCCAGATAGTGCGTCCGCCCATAGGCAAAATGCACGCCGCGCCCGCTGGCGGTTTTCACCAAAGCCTGGGCCGGCCCCGCCACATGCTCTATCCAACGCTCCACCGCGCCATGATCGGTGTGCTCCTTCAAGCCCGGCCGCAGCGATTCCACGCGCTCCACTTTCACCCCAAACAGATCGGCAAGATCGCCCGGCGGCAGGAGCGGCGGGATCTGAAAATCCGCCGTCTTGGAGCCCGTGCGGGGCCCAGCCACAATCAGCCCGGCATTGTTGCGCAATTGCGTCGCCAGGGCGTCTGAAATGATCGGCGCACAGGGCAGCGCAATCAATCGGTATCCGGACAAATCCGCATCAGGCCCGACAAGATCGACGTCCAGCCCAAAGCCGCGCAGCGTCTCGTACCATTCAAAGGCCGCGCGGAAGGCGCTGAAGCCGCGGCCCTGCGGCTGGATCTGCGTCACCCATTCGGATTGATAGTCAAACACCAGCGCCACATCGGCGCGGGCCGTGGGTTGCGCGCCGATCCGCTTGATTTCTTCGCCAACCTGGCGCGCCTCCAGGGCGGCGCGATCTTCGCTGCGATCGGGCCGGTGAAGGCCGGCATGCATTTGTTCCTGTGCGAACGGCGCCTGGCGCCAGCGGAAATAACTCACCACCTCTGCGCCGTGGGCAAAGGCCTCCCACGTCCAGAGCCGCACCATGCCGTCGAGCGGCGCAGGATTATAGGGCGCCCAATTCACCGGTCCGGGCTGCTGCTCCATCACCTGCCAGCGCCCACGACCGACGCCGCGATAAAGATCGTGATGAAACGCGGCGAGATCGGGATGACCCTGGCGCGCAAAGCGGTTCTTCAGCGCATCACTCCACCAGCCTTGCTCCAGAAAGCCGAGCGGATAGGAATCCCACGTTGCCGCATCGAGATCAGCGGCAACGGCGTGGTGATCAAACGCCGTGAAGAAGCCCATGAAGTTGTGGACAATCTCACGGCCGGGCGAATACTGGCGCAGAATGTCCGTATGCAGACGATTATAGGCCGCCACCTGATCGGAGCTGAAGCGCTGGAAGTCCAACCGATGTGCGGGATTGGATTCGGTGACGGTCAGATTTGGCGGATCGACCTCTTCAAAGTCGCGCACCTCCATGCTCCAAAACACATTGCCCCAGGCGGCGTTCAGGCGCTGTGGCGTTTCGTATTTCGCTTCCAACCAGGCGCGAAACGCGCGCGCGGCGTTCGGGCCATAGTCTTCAACCGTGTCGTGGCAGCCATATTCATTATCCGTCTGCCACGCGACGATGCCGGGATGGGCGCCGTAACGCTGCGCCATCGCGGTGACGATGCGCTGGGTTTCGCGCGCATAAGTTTCACTGGAGAAACTATAGTGGCGGCGCGAGCCAAAACGCCGTTCGCGCCCGCGCGCATCGACAGCAAGGATGTCGGGATGCTGATCAATCAGCCATTTCGGCGGCGTGGCCGTTGGCGTGCCAAGCACGATTTCGCGGCCATGGGCGTGCAACACCTCAATAGCGCGGTCGAGCCACCCCCACTCAAACTGGCCCGGCTCCGGTTCCATGCGGCTCCAAGCAAATTCACCGATACGAACACGCACGATCCCCAGCCGCGCCATGGCGGCTGCGTCTTGCGCCCACCAGCTCTCCGGCCAATGCTCCGGATAATAGCAAACCGCGAGCTTCATTCGCTTTCCCCCCGCGCCGCCGCCAGATAGGCCATCGCCCGTTCGCGCAAACCTTCGCGCGGCGCGCCTGGGCGCCACAGCTGCGATCCGGCGCCAAAGCCGTCCGCTCCGGCGGCGCGATAAGCGGGGATCGTCTCCGGCGTCATGGCGCCGACGGGTACGAGCAAGGCGCCAGGCGGCGCCACCGCCCGCATGGCCTTTACCGCCGCGGGCGGAATCATTTCGGCCGGGAATAGCTTCAATGCATCCGCGCCAAGCGCATGCGCGCGAAACATCTCGCTTGGCGTCATCACGCCCGGCGCCACGGCAAGGCCCAGCGACTGGGCGCGCGCAATCACGGCTTCGTCCGTGTTCGGCGCCACGATCAATTCGGCGCCGGCCGCGGCGGCCGCTTCGACGTCGGCTGGCGTCAGAACCGTTCCGGCGCCGATCATGGCCTGCGCGCCGAATGCGCCTTTCAGCGCAGCGATCGCCGCCAAAGGCTCTCCCGCATTCAGCGGGCACTCAAGAATGCGCAAGCCGCCTTCGATCAAGGCGGCGCCAACGCTTCCGGCCTCTGCTGCGGTGAGGCCGCGTAACACGGCAATCACCGGCGCCTGGGCAAACAGCGGGCGAAACCGCGCCGCGCTCATGCCCGCCCGCCATCAATGACGAGCGTCTGGCCGGTGATCATGGCGGCGCCGCCAGACGCCAGAAACGCCACGCCAGCGGCTATATCAGCGGGCAGGATCCAACGCTTCAGACTTTGCGACTGCATCAAATCAGCCTCCGCTTCCGGGGTGATCCAGAGCTTTTCCTGGCGCGCCGTTTTCACCCAGCCCGGCGCTACGGCGTTCACACGAATGCCGCCAGGTCCAAGCTCGCGGGCCAAAGCCTTTGTCAGCCCCTCGATCGCGGCCTTGGCGGCAACATAGAGCGGATAGCCGGCAAGGCCCAAGGCCGCGGCGTTCGAGCCGAGCGTGATGATTGCGCCGCCGCCTTCGGCGCGCATAAAGGGCGCGACCGCTTGGGCGGCAAAAATGTGCGGGCGCAAATTCACCGCCACGCTATCTTCAAAGCTTTCCGGCGTGATCGCATCGAGCGTGTGGCGGGCGTCATTGGCGACATTATTGATCAGCACACGCACGATCCCGATTTGCGCCACCGCTTCAGCGATCGTTGTGCGCAGGGCCGCGATATCACTGACGTCGCAGGAATAGATTTTCACGCCGTGGCGCGCGGCAAGCATTGCGCCGGCCGCCGCATCGCGATCCAGCACCGCCACCTTGCACCCCTGCGCTGCAAACAGTTCTGCAATCGCAGCGCCAATGCCGGTGGCGCCGCCCGTGATCAAAACGCCTTTGCCGGCAAGATCGGGATAGAGGGTCATGCGCGCTCCAGGTGAATGAGCCAGGCGGTTTCGGGATGAACGAGCGGCACGCTCAAGCCATGCTGCATCAAAGCGGCGCCGCTCAGGACGGGCCTGCCGCGCCAGGCATCGGCGTTTTGCATCAAGCCCGCGGCGGCTTTGGGCCACGGCTCCAAGAGGGTCAGGCGATAATCCGTGTTCGGATCAAGTCCGCGCAAGCGGGTTGGCGGGATGAAAGGTTTGGCGGCCTCATCACAGCGAAAGATCAGCGCCAAAGCCTCGCTGCGACCGGGGGCGGTGAGCTGCCAAAGCCGCACGCCTGCGTCAGCCTGGCGGCCAAGGCTGAAGTGGCCGTCGCCAACCAAATGGCGCAGGCGCTTGTACAGCGCGATATGGGCTTTCAGCACGTCGCGCTCGCTTGCGCTCATTTTCGCCGGATCGGCTTCCACGCCCATATGGCCAAACATCGCAATCTTGGCGCGAAACGCCATATCGCTGCGCCGGCCCGTGATCGGATTGGGGCTGGCGCCGACATGGGCGCCGATCATCCGTAGCGGGATAAAGGGCGTCAGGGCTTCGATCATGGCGCTGCGCGCATGCGCATCGGTGTTGTCGCTGATCCAAAACCGATCAGCCCAGACATACTGGCCGCGGTGCAAGCGCGCGCCGCCGGATGCGCAGGATTCAAAGACGATATGGGGGAAATCGCGTTTCAGATCGCGTTGGAACGCCGCCGCCCAGTTTGCCATCTCGTTCGCGGCGGATGAGGCAAACACAGCGCGGTTGTGGTCCCATTTGACGTAATCGATGTCGTATCGGGTCAAAAGCGCGCGCATCGTTCCGGCCAGATGGGCGCGCACTCCTGCATCGCACAGATTGAGCGCCAATTGGTGGCGCATGGTTTGCCCGGGCAGCGCCCAATCCGGATGGGCACGGTGCAGGTCGCTGTCTGGGCTGATCATTTCCGGCTCGATCCACAGGCCGAACTCCAGGCCGCGCGCCTTCACATGCGCGATCAGCGGCTCAAGCCCGTTGGGAAAGCGCTCCGGGTCCGGCGCCCAATCGCCGAGCCCCGCTGTGTCGCTGCGCCGGCCCTGGAACCAACCATCATCGAGCACGAAACGCTCCGCGCCAAGTTCGGCGGCGGCGTCGACCAGCGCAAAAAGCCGCGCTTCGTCATAGTCAAAATAAAGCGCTTCCCAAGAATTGAGATGCACCTTCAGTGGCGCTGCGCGCGCCAGCGTTTTGGTTTGCGCGCGCAGGCCGTTGAAACCTGAGGCGCTGAACGACACCTCCACACCAGGCGTAGCGCAGGACTGTGCGCCGGCGAGGAGAACCGGCGCATCGCTGAGGCGGGCGCCCAGTTGGATTTGGCCGCCGCCGGTTTCAAAGCCTTCAATCATCACCCGCGGCTCACCGCCATCGGCCACATGCAGGGCCAAGACCGGACCGAGGTCGTCTGACGTTTCCGCCGCGCACAGCAGCGCAAATCCCGGCGCAGAAAATCCCGGCCGGCCGCAGCGTGCTTCCTGCACGCGCTGGCCAACCAAGACCGGAGCGCGCTGCACTTGCCATTCGCCGGCCCAGCGACCGGCAAAGGTGATTGCCTCAACGGCCCAGCCGGGCAGCGGCAGCGCAAACGCCAAGTGGTCGATACGCAGCTTTGCGTCGGGCGCCAGATTGCGCGCCTCAAACCGAACTTGTGTGACGGCGTCTTGCGTGTGTTCGAAGCGCCAAACGACTTCCAGGCGCCCGTCGTCACTGCGCACGCTGATGCTGACGCCGTCGCCTGATCGGCTGAGGCTGGCGTCGCGCCAGTCAAACGTGATGCGCTCAAAGCCCTCGCGCGCGATCACAGCCGGCGCGCCGAGAAAGCCGGCGCCGGCTGTTGGCAAGAGAGACTGGCGCGCGGGCGGCGCGTCCGGCAGGCCGCCCCAATGCGGGTCTTGGTCGAGGGCGGCGAAGACGCCAAGATCGGTATCGGCCGGCAGCGGCGCGCCGAGATAAACAAGCACGGGCGGGCCCTGGTCAGGCAGGCCCAAGGCGAGCGTGAAGTGCTCGCTATCGATCCGTTCGATCCGCATCACGCCGACGCTAGCCCCGCCCTACTCGGCCTGCAATCGCAGAGCCGCGGCCGCAGCGATCGGCCCGATGGCAAGCGCGGCCAAGGCAACGCCGGAAAGCAACAGGCCAGCCGCAGTGGGCTCGCCAACGGCGAGCGCTTGGGCGGCCGCGGCGCCGAAGATGATCGGCGGGGCAAAGAATGGCAGCACCAACACCGCGATCAGCACGCCGCCACGGCGCACGCCGGCGCTGACGGCCGCGCCGACCAGGCCAAAGCCGATAAAGGCCGCCATGCCGAGGCTGAGCTGCACGGCAATGAGCGGCGCGGCCGCTGGCGGGATTTGCAACATCACCGCCAAAGGCATCGCCACCAGCGCCAAAGGCAAGCCAATCGCCACCCAGAGCGCGGCGGCCTTGGCGAGCACGATCAGCTCCAGCGGCGTCTGCGACAACAAAAGCTGATCGAGCGAACCGTCTTCCAGATCGGCTTGGAACAAGCGCTCCAACGTCATCAAGGCGGCGAGTGCGGCGGTGATCCAAAGCAGGCCGGGGCCGATGCGGGCAAGCACATCGGCGTCGGCGCCGATGGCAAGCGGCAATAGAGTCACTGCCCCGGCGAAGAAGCCAACCGGCGCGGCCGCCCCCCCGCCCGCGGCCCAAGCCAGCCGAACATCGCGGCGAAACACGACCGCAAAGGCGCGTGTGAGGCTCATGGCCGGCCAACCGAAATGGTGTGGGCCGGGGCCAGCGCCAGGGGCTCATGCAGGGCGGCAAGCGCGATGCCGCCTTCGTCAAGATGGGCCTGGAGAAGATCAACCACCAGCGCCTTGCCGGCGCTATCGAGGCTGGCGGTTGGCTCATCGAGTAGCCAAAGCGGGCGCGGCGCTACGAGCAGGCGGGCAAGCGCGAGCCGCCGCCCCATGCCTTGGCTGAAGGCGCGCACCGCCAGATCGCCGACATGGCCAAGGCCGACGCGGGCCAACGCGGACGCGTCATCGGCGCCGTCAGCCGGGCCGAGCGCGTGGCGCCAGAAGGCGAGATGCGCGCGCGCGTCGAGCGCGCCTTTCAGGCCATCGCGGTGGCTGAGCAGATGGATGGCTTCCGCCCCAATCTCAGCTTCCGCGGCGCGGGGATCGCGCAAGCGGATGGCGCCGCCGGCCAGCGGCAGGAGGCCGGCAATGGCGCGCAACAGGCTGGTCTTGCCGGCGCCATTGGGGCCGGTGACGGCCACGAAATCGCCGGGCGCGAAGGCGGCGGAAAGGTCGGCGATCAATGTGCGCTCGCCGCGGTCGATGCGAACATGATCGAGCGCCAGATGCAGGCTCACGCGTCGATCCTGATCCCTTCGCGGGCAAGCGCGCGCTGGACGGCGGGGCGGGCGGCGAGCCGCTCGGCATGGGCGGTGAGCGCAGTGTGGGCCACCACATCGACGCCGACGCGAATCGCCCAGCGGCGCAGGATCAGGAAATAGGGATCGGCGATGGTGAAGTGATCGAAGGCGTAATCGCGCCCGCTCAGGCGCGCATTCATCGTCGCCAAATGGGCGTTCACTTCGCTCAGACCCTTGGCTTTAAGGGCCGGGAACGCGGTTTCATCGTCGCTGAACCGGGTTGGGCGGAAGATCGTGGCAAAGCCGGTTCCATGGACCGTGCCGGACAGCCAAGCCAAGAGGCTCAGCGCCTGGGCGCGGGCCCAGGGATTGGTCGGCAGCAAACGCTGTTCCGGCGCGCTATCGGCGAGGAAGCCGAGGATCGCGACGCTTTCGGTGAGGGCGCCGGCCTCAGTCACCAAGAGTGGCACGCGGCCCTTGGGATTGAGCGCGAGATAGTCCGCCCTGCGCTGATCGCCCGCCATCAGGTCGAGGCGGACGGCCTCAAACGGCCGCCCGATCTCTTCCAGAACGATATGCGCCGCCAGCGAGCAGGCGCCCGGCGCATAGAACAGCTTCACGGCGCGCCCCTAATTGGCCGTCACATGGCTAATCTTGGAGTTCTTATAGCCAAATAGCCAATAGACCAGGATGCCGATGAAGAAATAGCCCAAGAGCAGGCCGAGTGGGATCGGGTCGCCGCGCAAGGCGCTGTCGATCTTCTTTACAAAGATCGGCAAGATGACCACCGACAAACACAGCACCACGCCAATGATCGGCACGACCGGGAAGAACGGAACCTTGAACGGCCGCGCCAGATCGGGGTGGGACTTGCGCAGATAAAGCACGCTCAAGCACACGATCAGGAACGCCGCGCCGGTGCCGAGGCTGACCAGATCGCCGAGCACGCCGAGCGGCAGGGTCGCGGCCGCGATCGCGATGATCACGCCGAGCAGCACCGTGCCATTGGCCGGGGTTTTGAACGATTGATTGATGCGCCCGAACAGGCCTGGCAACAGGCCGTCTTTGGACATCTGGTAGAACACACGGGTCTGAGCATAGACCAGCACCAGCATCACCGACGACAAGCCGGTCACCGCGCCGATTTTGATCAGCCAGCTGAACCACGGCACATTCATGGCGTCCGCAGCCACCGCCATCGGCTCTTTCACATTGAGTTGGGTATAGTTCACAACGCCGGTGAGCACGAGCGTGGTTAGAATATAGAGCACCGTGCAGATGAATAGCGAACCGAGAATGCCAATCGGCAAATCGCGGCCAGGATTTTTTGCTTCGCCGGCGGCGGTGGAGACCGCTTCAAAACCAACATAGGCGAAGAAGACCGAAGCGGCGGCGACGAAAATACCGGAGACGCCGAACTGGCCGAACTTCTCACCCGGCGGCGGCACGAACGGCACCCAGTTTTCCGGCTTCATGTAGAACACGCCCATGCCAATGAAGAGCAGCAGAACGCCAACTTTCACCAACACGATGACGTTGTTGACCGAGGCGCTCTCGCTGATGCCGATCACCAGCAGCGCGGTGACCGCCAAGACGCCGAAAGCGGCGATGAGGTTGATGGAGGCCATGGGCTGGAGGCCCTCGCCGGCCACATATTGCAAGGTCGAATTGGCGAGTTGGGCAGGCACTTGCACGCCAAGATCGGCGAGCAGGCTGGTCACATAGCCGGACCAGCCGACCGCCACGGTCGAGGCCGCGATGCCGTATTCCAGCAGCAACAACCAGCCCATCGCCCAGGCAAACACCTCGCCCATCGTGACATAGGCATAGGAATAGGCTGAGCCGGAGACCGGCATGGTCGAGGCCAATTCGGCATAGCACAGGCCGGCAAAGGCGCAGACCAAGCCGGCCATAATGAACGAGATGATCAGCGCCGGGCCGGCGGCGGTTGCAGCGGCTTGGCCCGTGATAACGAAGATGCCGGCGCCGATGATAGCGCCAACGCCAAGGCTGACAAGGTTGAGAGGGCCAAGCGTTCGTTTCAGCTCCCCCTTGTTATACTCCGCCTGGATTTGGGCGACTGATTTTTTCGCAAACAGTTGGCCTTGCGGCATGATTTCGCTCCCCCGCGGCGTGCGCAACGCAACGCCATCGTTTGGCGCAACCCTAGGCTGGCGCGGCGGCTTGACGCAAGGGGGCGCGCCAGCGGGGGCACGGCTATCGCATTTGACCGAGGATGGTTCGTGCGAAGTCGTCGGACCAGCCGGCGCGTTTTCGCTTTCGCCGGACGGAGAGGTCTTTGCGGGCAGACTGGAGGACATTCAGGGCGAGTTTCCGCAGGATGGTGAGG
>JBEIHY010000071.1:0-16596 GCA_040381035.1 Hyphomonadaceae bacterium | reverse complement strand
CACGCCGATTATGTGAAAAACATGATCACGGGCGCAGCCCAGATGGACGGCGCGATCCTGGTGGTGAGCGCCGCCGACGGCCCGATGCCGCAAACGCGCGAGCACATTCTTCTTGCCCGTCAGGTCGGCGTGCCGGCGCTCGTTGTGTTCATGAACAAGGTCGACATGGTCGACGACGCCGAACTGCTCGAACTCGTCGAGATGGAAGTGCGCGAGCTGTTGTCGTCCTACCAGTTCCCGGGCGACGACATTCCGATCATCAAGGGCTCGGCGCTTGCGGCGGTGGAAAACCGCGACGCAGCGATCGGCGAAGAAGCGATCATGAAGCTGATGGACGCGGTCGACAGCTACATCCCGCAACCGGAACGCCCGATCGATCAGCCGTTCCTGATGCCTGTGGAAGACGTGTTCTCGATTTCCGGGCGCGGCACGGTCGTCACCGGCCGGGTTGAGCGCGGCATCGTCAAGGTCGGCGAGGAAGTCGAAATCCTCGGCCTGCGCGACACGCAGAAATCGGTCGTCACCGGCGTTGAAATGTTCCGCAAGCTGCTCGATCAGGGCCAGGCCGGCGACAATATCGGCGCGCTGCTGCGCGGCATTGATCGCGAAGGCGTCGAGCGCGGCCAAGTTCTTGCCAAGCCCGGCTCGATCAAGCCGCACAAGAAGTTTGAAGCCGAAGCCTATATCCTGACCAAGGAAGAGGGTGGCCGCCACACGCCGTTCTTCACGAACTACCGGCCGCAATTCTACTTCCGCACCACCGACGTGACCGGCATCTGCATGCTGCCCGATGGCGTCGAAATGGTCATGCCCGGCGACAATATCAAAATCGTCGTCGAACTGATCACCCCGATCGCCATGGACCAGGGCCTGCGCTTCGCCATCCGCGAAGGCGGCCGCACCGTTGGCGCGGGCGTGGTGGCCAAGATTATCGAGTAGCGTGTAGGACGCGCCAACAAACGAAAGTCTGCTGCGCTTTGCGCAGCGGTTGGCGCGGGCGTGGTGGCCAAGATGATCGAGTAGCTTTCACAGGGCTCTGAGCGCTTGAACGGCCCGGCGGAGACGTCGGGCCGTTTTGCGGCTGGGCTTTACGCATCCGATCCGCTGGCGGTCGGCATCCTGAAGCGGTTAGCTGTCGCCTTGTACGAGCTCCCATGCGCGCCCGTATCTCGATCACCCTGGCCTGACTTGCGCTGTGCGGGATGGCTATGGCTGCCCCATCCTTAACCGTCAGCCGCGCGGCAGCCATCATCACCGTCACGCCTGAGGAGCGCACGGACTACGCAGTGAGCATCACGCCGGGTGCGGCCAAAGCGCCGCTGCCGGTGCTGCGAAGCCAAGCTGGCGCGACCGTAATCGATGGCGGCGTGCGCTCGTCTTGGTCGAACAGCTGCCGCGGCGGGCAAAATCCGGACAGTCTGCGGCTGCGCTATGGCATGGGGCCGGAGCTCCAGACCAAGGATCTTGCCCGGATCGATATTCGCGCGCCCCGCCAATTGGCGCTGGACATTGCCAATGACGCTCGCACCCAGAGCGGCTGACGGGGGTGTCTGGCGCCTTGACGGCGCGGCTCAATGGCTCTGGCGACATCGTGGCGGCTAGCGCCGCGCGGGCCGATTTGGATCTCAATGGATCCGGTGACGTGTCTGTTGGGACCGTTGCTGGCGCACTTCGGGCCAGACGGACGGCTTGGGCGACATTGACGTTAAGGCGGCCGAGGGGCCGGCCGAGCTTGGCTTGAACGGCTCTGGCGACATTCGAATCGGCGGTGTGCGCGGTCCGCTCAAGGTGCGCCTCGACGGGTCCGGCGACATTGCGGTGGCGCGAGTTGACGGGCCAGTCATCCTGCGCCTCGACGGATCGGGCGGAATTAACGTCGTAGACGCCAGCGCCGCGCAGCTGAACATATCCGCCAGTGGCTCCGGCGCCGTGCGCTTTGGCGGCGTGGCCGGCGACGTGAATGTCGCGGCCGGCGGTTGGAGCGATGTTGTTATCGCGCGCGCTAGCGGCGCAGTGGTGCAATCGAAGTCCGGATCGGCCGACATTTCGATTGGTCGCTAGGTGAGAAATATGCGGTTTGGTGAAAAATCGCACTAAACCGCCCCAGCCGCGCTTGACGGGGGAGTGACGGTTGGTTAGGTACCCGCCCTCCGATGGATCGGCAGTGGCTTAGCCAGACGCGATCCGCTTCGCTGCTTGACCGGCCGCTCTGGCGTGCTGGTCCCTTGGCAGTTAGACGCGGCGCGCTTCCTTAAGCGCTTCCCTACCCCCGGGAAAATTTTCTGCTGGATGCGCGCAGCGATCGGGTTTCCCGAAACGGGCGCATGTGGCGCGGTTTGGACTGACGCTATGAATCAGAACATCAGGATCCGCCTCAAGGCATTCGACCATCGCACGCTCGATGTCTCGACCCGCGAGATCGTGTCGACCGCCAAGCGCACGGGCGCTGATGTCCGCGGCCCGATCCCGCTGCCGACGCGCATCGAGCGCTTCACGGTCAACCGCAGCCCGCACGTTGATAAGAAGAGCCGCGAACAATTTGAGATACGCACCCACAAGCGGGTGCTCGATATCGTCAATCCCTCGCCCCAGACCGTCGATGCGCTGATGAAGCTCGACCTGTCGGCCGGCGTTGACGTCCAGATCCAAGTTCTGGGGCAATAAGATGAGCATCGTGACGCGCACCGGCGTTTTGGCCCGCAAGGTCGGGATGATGCGCCTCTTCGCCGCCGACGGCGCGCATGTGCCGGTGACGGTGCTGTCGCTCGATGGCTGCCAAGTTATTGGCCATCGCACCAAGGAAAAGGACGGCTACAGCGCGGTCCGCCTGGGCGCCGGCAGCCCGAAGGTCAAGCGGATGAACAAGGCCACCCGCGGCGTGTTCTCGAAGGCCAATGTCGAGCCGAAGTCCAAGATCGTGGAATTCCGCGTGCCGGAAGACATGCTGCCGCCGCTTGGCGCCGTGATCAGCGCCGAGCATTTCGTGCCGGGCCAAAAAATCGACGTCTCCGGCATCACGATCGGCAAGGGTTTTGCCGGCGCGATGAAGCGCTGGAACTTCGGCGGCTTGCGCGCCACGCACGGCGTTTCGGTGTCGCACCGCTCGCACGGCTCCACCGGCCAGCGCCAAGATCCCGGCAAGGTGTTCAAGAACAAGAAAATGGCCGGCCATCTCGGCGTTGAGCGCGTGACCACGCAAAACCTCGCCGTGGTGAAGGTCGACGCTGAGCGCGGCCTGATCTTTGTGCGCGGCGCCGTTCCTGGCTCAGATAACAGCTGGGTTGAAGTGCGCGACGCCGCCAAGATCGCGCGCCCGACCGAGGCGCCGACCCCGGCAGCCGTGAAAGCGTGAGGGCCCATCCGTGAAACTCGACGTTAAAACCCTCCAGGCGGAAGCCGCCGGTACGATCGACCTCGACGACGCCATTTTCGGCATCACCGAAGTCCGCGCCGATATTCTCCAGCGCATGGTGAAGTACCAACTCGCCAAGCGCCGCGCCGGCACCCATAAGGCGCTCACCCGCACCGAGGTGAACCGCTCTCGCAAGAAGATCTACAAGCAAAAAGGCACCGGCGGCGCCCGTCACGGCGCAGCCAATGCTCCGATCTTCCGCGGCGGCGGCATGGCCCACGCCATCCACCCGCGCGACTACACCCATGATCTGCCCAAAAAGGTCCGCGCGCTGGCGCTGCGCCATGCGCTGTCATCCAAGGCCGGCAGCCAGACGCTGATCGTTCTGGATGACGCCAAGCTCGCTGCGCCGAAAACCTCTGACCTGAAAAAGGCACTGACCAAACTCGGTCTGGAAAACGCGCTGATCATCGCGGGCCCGGAAGTGGACGCCAATCTGGCGCTGGCGGCGCGCAATATCCCAAATGTGGATGTGCTGCCGAATGCCGGGCTGAACGTCTATGACGTGCTGCGCCGGCGCCATCTGGTGCTGACCAAATCGGCTGTCGCCGCGATCGCCGATCGCTTCGCCGCCAAAACCGAAGGAGCCGCGGCATGAGCGTCAAAGCCCGCCATTATGACGCGATCGTTGCGCCGGTGATCACCGAGAAGTCGACGATCCTGTCGGAGCAGAACAAGGTCGTGTTTCGCGTGCCGCTGACTGCGACCAAGGATGAGGTGAAAGAGGCCGTTGAGGCTTTGTTCAAGGTGAAGGTTACTGCGGTGAACACACTGGTCGCCAAGGGCAAGACCAAGCGGTTCCGGGGCGTAGCCGGCCGTCGCGCCGACACCAAGAAAGCCATTGTGACGCTGGCCGAAGGCCAGTCCATCGACGTGACGACGGGGCTGTAAGATGGCGTTGAAGACTTTCCGCCCGACATCGCCGGGTCGTCGCCAGCTGGTGATTGTCGCCCGCGGGGAACTCTACAAAGGCAAGCCCGTGAAAGGCTTGACCGAGGGCCTGCGCAAATCCGGCGGCCGCAACAATATGGGTCGCGTCACCGCGTTCCGTCATGCCGGCGGCCACAAGCGCACCTACCGGATCATCGATTTCAAGCGCCGCAAATGGGATGTGCCGGCCACGGTTGAGCGGATCGAATATGATCCCAACCGCACGGCCTTCATCGCGCTGATCAAGTACAAGGACGGCGAACTGTCCTACATCATCGCGCCGCAGCGCCTGAAGGTCGGCGATGAAATCATCGCCAGCGAAAAGGTCGATGTGAAGCCGGGCAACGCGATGTTGCTGAAGAACATCCCGGTCGGCACGATCATCCACAATGTCGAGCTGAAGCCCTTCAAGGGCGGTCAGGCGGCGCGCGCGGCCGGCTCCTACGCCCAGGTGGTCGGTCGCGACGCCGGTTATGCCCAGCTGCGGATGATGTCAGGTGAAGTTCGCATGGCGCCGGATGTGTGCATGGCCACGATCGGCGCTGTGTCGAACCCTGACAACATGAACGAAGTCTGGGGCAAGGCCGGCCGCGGCATCTGGCTTGGCCGCAAGCCGAGCGTGCGGGGCGTTGCCATGAACCCGGTCGATCACCCCCATGGGGGCGGTGAAGGCAAAACCTCTGGCGGCCGTCACCCGGTGACGCCCTGGGGCAAGAAGACCCGCGGACCCAAAACCCGCAAAACCAAGTCGTCCGATCGTTTGATCATCCGTCGTCGCAACGCCAAGAAGTCAGGCTGAGGTTCCCATGCCGCGCTCCGTTTGGAAGGGCCCGTTTGTCGATGGCTACCTCTTGGCGAAGGCCGAGAAGCAGTCCGCCGGCTCGCGCCCGCAGCCGATCAAAACCTGGTCGCGCCGCTCCACCGTTCTGCCGAACTTTGTCGGCCTCACCTTCCAGGTCCACAATGGCAAGACCTTTGTGCCGGTGTCGGTCAGTGATGAAATGGTCGGCATGAAGCTCGGTGAATTTGCGCCGACGCGGACCTATTACGGCCACGGCGCCGATAAAAAAGCGAAGCGGAAGTAAGCCATGGCCAAGGAAAAAGCTCCTCCCAAGCAGGCCAAGAACGAAGCCCGCGCGGTGCTGCGGATGCTCCGCACCAGCCCGCGCAAGCTCAATCTGCTGGCCCAATCGATCCGCGGCCTGAAGGCGGAAAAGGCGATCAACGAACTCGCTTTCTCACCCAAGCGCGTGTCCGGCCCGGTGCTGAAGTGCCTGCAGTCGGCGATCGCCAACGCCGAAAACAATCATGAGCTTGACATCGACAGCCTCGTCGTCGTCCAAGCCCATGTCGGCACCAACATGGTGCTCAAGCGGATGATGACGCGCGCCCGCGGCCGCGGCATGCGGATCGAAAAGCCGTTTTCCCAAATTACCATCGTCTTGCGCGACACCAGCATGACCGCCGAAGGGGAGGCCGCCTGATGGGCCAGAAGGTCAATCCGATCGGGCTGCGGCTCGGCGTCAATCGCACCTGGGATAGCCGCTGGTACGCCAATACCGGCGACTATGCCCGCCTGCTCCACGAAGACATCAAGATCCGCAAGATGCTGCGCGACAAGCTCGCCGGCGCCGGGATTAGCCGGATCGTGATCGAGCGGCCGCACAAGAAGTGCCGCGTGACGATCTACACCGCCAAGCCGGGTGTGGTGATCGGCAAGAAAGGCGCCGACATCGAAAAGCTCCGCAAGGAACTGTCGATCATGGCGCCGGGCCACGAAGTGTTCTTGAATTTGGTGGAAGTCCGCAAGCCCGAGACCGACGCCAATCTCGTCGCCGAAGGCGTTGCCCAGCAGCTTGAGCGCCGCGTGGCGTTCCGCCGGGCGATGAAGCGGGCGATGCAGTCGGCGATGCGTTTGGGCGCGCAAGGCATCCGGATCAATGTGTCGGGTCGTCTCGGCGGCGCTGAAATCGCTCGCATGGAATGGTATCGCGAAGGCCGCGTCCCGCTGCACACCCTGCGCGCTGATGTCGATTACGGCTTCTACGAAGCCAACACAGCCTATGGGAAGATCGGCGTGAAGGTGTGGATCTTCAAAGGTGAGATCCTCGAGCATGACCCGATGGCCCAGGACAAGCGCCTGCAGGAAACCGGAGAGCAGCGCGAGCGCCGCGACCGTGAACCGCGCCGCGACCGTGACGACCGCCCGCCGGGCGACCGACGTGGCCGGGGCGGACGTCGTCCGCCGCGTGGCGAGACTGTGGAAGCCGAAGGCGGAGGGGAAGGTTAATCTGCCATGATGCAGCCAAAGAAAACCCGCTTCCGCCGCGCCTTCAAGGGCCGGATCAGAGGAACGGCGAAAGCCGGCACGGCGCTGTCGTTCGGCTCGTTCGGGCTGAAGGCGCTGGAGCCTGAGCGCGTCACCGCCCGCCAAATCGAAGCCGCCCGCCGCGCCATCACCCGCCAGATGAAACGTCAGGGCCGGGTGTGGATCCGCATCTTCCCGGATGTGCCGGTGTCGAAGAAGCCGACCGAAGTCCGCATGGGTTCCGGTAAGGGGGCGCCCGAATTTTGGGCCGCCCGCGTCCATCCCGGCCGGATCATGTTCGAGATCGACGGCGTGGCCGAAGATGTCGCGCGCGAAAGCCTGCGCCTTGGCGCGGCCAAGCTGCCGATCAAGACCCGCATCGTCACCCGCTTGGAGGGCCAATAATGAAACCGTCCGACCTGCGCGGCATGGATGTCGAGAAGCTCAAGGATGAGCTTGCCCGTCTGAAGAAAGAACAATTCAATCTGCGCTTCCAGCAGGCCACTGGCCAGCTGGAAAAAACCGCCCGCATCGGTCAGGTGCGTCGGGACGTTGCGCGTGTGCTGACCGTGTTGGCGCAAAAAGCGCCGAAGAAGTCGGCCTGAGGAGACGGATATGCCCCGGCGCGTGATGCAAGGCGAAATCGTGAGCGACAAGGGCGAGAAGACCGTCATTGTGCGCGTGGAAAGAACGTTTCTTCACCCGGTTCTGAAAAAGACCGTGCGACGCTCGAAGCGGTTTCACGCTCATGATGAGGCCAATGCGTTCAAAGTGGGCGAGCGTGTCTCGATCCGCGAATGCGCCCCGAAGAGCAAGCTGAAGACTTGGGAAGTCGTCGGCAAGGTTGAGCTTTAAGACGGCGTGGCCGTGTAAGGATGTGAGGATCGACCATGATCCAGATGCAAACCAATCTCGACGTCGCCGACAATAGCGGCGCCAAGCGCGTGATGTGCATCAAGGTGCTGGGCGGCTCCAAACGCCGTTACGCCACCGTGGGCGATATCATCGTTGTATCGATCAAAGAGGCGCAACCGAAGGGCCGCGTGAAGAAGGGCGATGTCCGCAAGGCCATCGTCGTGCGCATCAGCCAGGACATCAAGCGCCGCGATGGCAGCGTGATCCGCTTCGACAACAATGCCGCCGTGCTGATCAATAACCAGGGTGAGCCAATCGGCACCCGCATCTTCGGGCCGGTGCCGCGTGAACTGCGCGCCAAGAACCACATGAAGATCATCTCGCTCGCGCCGGAGGTGCTGTAATCATGGCCGCCCGCATTCGCAAAGACGATTTTGTCATCATCACTGCCGGCAAGGATAAAGGCCGCGGCGGCAAGGTGCTGAAAGTCATACCGCGTGAAGATCGCGTCGTCGTTGAAGGCTGCAACATGGTCAAGCGCCATGTGAAGCCGTCCATGGCCGATCCCAATGGCGGGGTGAAGGAAATCGAAGCGCCGCTGCACAGCTCCAATGTGATGTTGCGCGATCCCAATACGGGCAAGCCCACCCGCATCGGGTTCAAGGTTCTGGCCGACGGCCGCAAGGTCCGCGTCGCCAAGGGCTCGGGAGTGCAGATCGATGTCTGAGGCTTATGTTCCGCGCCTGAAGCAGCATTACCGCGATGCGGTGCGCTCCAATATGCGCGAGCAGTTCAAATACACCAACGACATGCAGATCCCGAAGCTTGACAAGATCGTGATCAATATGGGCGTGGGCGAAGCGGTCGGCGATTCCAAGAAGCTGAAAAGCGCGGTTGACTCGCTGACCCTGATCGCTGGCCAAAAGCCGGTGACGACCAAGGCCAAGCAATCGATTGCGGGCTTCAAAATCCGCGAGAACATGGCGATCGGTGCGAAAGTCACCCTGCGCAAAGACCAGATGTACGAGTTTCTCGATCGCCTGGTCACCATTGCGCTGCCGCGGGTGAAAGACTTCCGTGGCCTCAATGGCAAGAGCTTCGACGGCCGCGGCAATTACGCCATGGGCCTGAAGGAGCACACCGTGTTCCCCGAAATCAGCTACGACCAGATCGAACAGCTGTGGGGCATGGATATCGTGATCTGCACCACGGCCCGCAGCGATGCGGAAGCCAAGGCGCTTTTGAAGGAATTCAATTTCCCGTTCCGGAACTGATCGGGCGGCCGAACCCGGTCCACCCCGGAACATCTGCGGAGAGCATTATGGCAAAGACAAGCTCAGTGGAGCGCAACGAAAAGCGACGCAAGCTGGCCAAGAAGTATTCTGGCAAGCGCCAACGCTTGAAGAAGATCGCCTTGGACGACAGCCTGCCGCTGGAAGATCGCTATGACGCGCGCATGAAGCTGGCGCAGCTGCCGCGCAACTCTTCGCCCAACCGCGTGCGCAATCGCTGCGAGATCACGGGGCGTCCGCGCGCGTTTTATCGCAAGCTGAAAATGAGCCGGATTGCGCTGCGGGAACTCGCCTCGCGCGGGCAAATCCCCGGCATGGTCAAGTCGAGCTGGTAAGGGGGGATGCGATGAATTTGAACGATCCTCTCGGTGACATGATCACCCGTATCCGCAACGCCCATATGCGCGGCCGCAGCACGGTCGCCTCGCCTGCTTCCACGCTGCGTGCGCGCGTGTTGGAAGTGCTGCAGCAGGAAGGCTATATCCGCGCCTACCAAGAGGTGGACCGCGACGGGAAAAAGGAGCTGGAGATCCAGCTTAAATATTACGAAGGCGCGCCGGTGATTTCTGAAATCACCCGCGTCTCCAAGCCGGGCCGGCGCGTCTACAGCTCGATCCGCGATCTGCGGCTGGTGCGCAACGGTCTCGGCATCGCCATCCTGTCGACGCCGAAGGGCGTGATGAGCGACGCGGCCGCGCGCGCTCAGAACGTCGGCGGCGAAGTGCTCTGCAAGGTGTACTGAGATGTCGCGCATCGGCAAGAAACCCATCCCCAAGGCCGCCGGCGTCACGGTCTCGATTAAGGGCCAAGACGTCGCCTTCAAAGGCCCCAAGGGCGAACTGACCTTTCGTGCACACGAGGATATCGTGGTTGCCGAACAGGGCGGAGAGCTCGTGATCACTCCCCGCCATGACAATCCCCGCGCCAAGGCGCTGTGGGGCATGACGCGCGCGATCCTGGCCAACAATATGAAGGGCGTCAGCCAGGGCTTTGAACAGAACATGGAACTCGTCGGCGTCGGCTATCGGGCGGCGATGGAAGGAACCAAGCTGAAACTTCAGCTCGGCTTCAGCCATGACGTCTATTACACCCCACCCGACGGGGTTAAGATCGAGTCCGCTAAACCGACCGAAATCAAGATCATCGGCGCCGACAAGCAGGTGATCGGTCAGGTCGCCAGCGAAATCCGCGGTTATCGTCCGCCTGAGCCCTACAAAGGCAAAGGCGTTAAGCGCGCGGGCGAATATGTCCGCCGCAAAGAAGGCAAGAAGAAGTAACGGCCATGAAAACGTCGCTTCAAAAAACCGCCCGCCGCGCCAAGCGCCTGCGCCACAAGATCCGCACCACTGGCAGGGCGCGCCCGCGCTTAAGCGTGTTCCGCTCCGGCAAACATATTTCTGTCCAACTGATCGACGATGTAAAGCAAGTGACGCTTGCGGCCGCGTCGAGCCAGGAAAAGGCCTTCAAGGAAGCCGGCGGCAAAACCGGCTCCGATGTTGCCGCCGCCGCCCTGGTCGGAAAAATGGTTGCTGAGCGCGCCCTCAAAGCTGGCGTCAAGCAGGTCGTGTTCGACCGCGGCGCCTTTATCTATCATGGCCGCGTCAAAGCGCTGGCCGACGCCGCCCGTGAGGGCGGTCTCGACTTCTAAGGACCAAGCCATGGCGATCACTGAAGAAAACACAGGCGAAGAGCAGCGCCGCGGCCGGCGCGGACGCGGCGATCGGGACCGCGATCGGCGTGACGACCGCCGCGGCGGCGGCGACGCTGCGGAGAGCGAGTTTGTCGACAAGCTGGTCGCTATCAATCGCGTCGCCAAAGTCGTCAAAGGCGGTAAAAACTTCGCCTTCGCCGCCCTGGTCGTGGTTGGCGATAAGAAGGGTCGCGTTGGCTTTGGCCATGGCAAGGCGCGCGAAGTGCCCGAAGCGATCCGCAAAGCCACGGAAGAAGCCAAGAAGTCGATGATCCGCGTGCCGATGCGCGAAGGCCGCACGCTGCACCATGACGGCCACGGGCGCTGGGGCGCGGGCCGCATCATGCTGCGCGCCGCCCCTCCCGGCACCGGCCTGATCGCCGGCGGCCCGATGCGCGCGGTGCTGGAAGTGCTCGGCATCCTTGACGTCGTCGCCAAGAGCCAGGGCAGCTCCAATCCCTACAACATGGTGCGCGCCACCATGGATGCGCTAAAGAAGCAGGTCAGCCCCCGCCACGTCGCCAATCGCCGCTCGATCAAGGTCGCCGAGATTGTCGGCCGCCGCAAAGACGGCGCCAGCGCCGCCGATGCGGTCGCCTCGGAAGGATAATCGCCATGGCCGCCAAGAAGACCATCCGGCTGAAGCAGATCGGCAGCCCGATCCGCCGCGAAGCTAGCCAGGCCGAGACCTTGAAGGGGCTCGGTCTGCGCCGCATCGGCCACATTGTCGACCTGGAGGACACCCCCTCCGTGCGCGGCATGGTGCGCAAGGTTGCCCATTTGTTGGAAGTCATCGAACCGGGCGCGTAAACCGCCGCCGGTCATTTGTTTCGGAGCACAACGATCATGTCGCGCCTCAATGAACTCGCCGACAATCCCGGCGCCACCAAAAAGCGCATGCGCGTGGCGCGCGGCGTCGGCTCGGGCAAGGGCAAGACTGCGGGGCGCGGCGTGAAGGGGCAAAAATCTCGCCGCGGCGTATCGATCAATGGCTTTGAAGGCGGACAGATGCCGCTTCATATGCGCATCCCGAAGCGCGGCTTCAACAAGCTGAACCAAAAGCAGCATGCCTGGGTCAATCTCGGCCGTCTGCAAAAGGCGATTGACGCCAAGACCTTGAATCCAGCCAATGAGATCACCGAAGACACTTTGGTGGCGGCTGGATTGGTGCGGCGCAAAAAGCATGGCGTGCGCCTCCTTGCGCAAGGCGCGCTGACCACCAAAGTGAAGTTGGTCGTCACCGGCGCCTCGGCTGCTGCGGTCGCTGCGGTTGAAAAAGCCGGCGGATCGGTGACGGTGCTGACACCGGCCAAAGCGGACGCTGCGGCCTAACATCTTGGCGGCGTGCGCAGGCGAACCCGGCGCGCGCCATAAGTGTGCGTCCCTCCGCTGTCGCCGTCCGCGCCGGCGGGTAGGGCGCTGAACCCTGAGGGAGCGCACCCGCGCATGGCTTCCGCCGCCGAACAGCTTGCAAGCAATCTGAACCTCAACGCCTTCTTGAAGGCCAAAGAGCTTCAACAACGGATTTGGTTCACCTTGGGCGCGCTTGTCGCCTACCGGTTGGGCACATTCATTCCGATTCCTGGCATCGACCCGGAAGCCTTCCGCCAAGCCTTTCAAGGCCAGGCCGGCGGCATTTTGGGAATGTTCAACATGTTCTCCGGCGGCGCCGTGGAGCGGATGGCGATCTTTGCCTTGAACGTGATGCCCTACATTTCGGCCTCGATCATCATCCAGCTCCTCGCTTCAACGAGCCCGTCGCTGGAAAAGCTGAAGAAGGAAGGCGAAGCCGGGCGCAAGCAGCTCAACCAATATACCCGCTACCTGACCGTGGCGCTGGCCGTGCTGCAATCCTACGGCATTGCCATCAGCCTGCAGGGCGCCGGCAACACGGTGGTCAATCCCGGGGTGTTCTTTATCGCCTCCACAGTGATCACGCTGACCGGCGGCACCCTGCTGCTGATGTGGATCGGCGAGCAGATCACCGCCCGCGGCGTTGGCAACGGTATTTCGCTGATCATCTTTGTCGGCATCATCGCAACGTTGCCAACGGCGCTCTATCAGATGCTGCGGCTCGGTACGGTGGGTGAGCTGAACTTTTTTGAAGTGCTGGCCATCCTGTTGCTGCTGGCCGCCACCACTGTCGGCATTGTGTTCTTTGAACGCTCGCAGCGCCGGCTGGTGGTGCAGTATCCCAAGCGCCAGGTGGGCAATCGGATGTTCATGGGCGAAAGTTCGTTCCTGCCGCTGAAGATCAACACAGCCGGCGTCATCCCGCCGATCTTCGCCTCCTCGCTGCTGCTGCTGCCCGCCACGGCCGTTGGCTTCCTGGGAACCCAACAGGGCGACATGCATCCCGGCGTGCAATGGTTCTTGCAGAACATGGCCTATGGCCAGCCGCTGCACATGTTCTTCTACGCGCTGCTGATCATCTTCTTCTGTTTCTTCTACACCGCCATTGTTTTTAATCCCCAAGAGACGGCCGACAATCTGCGCAAATATGGCGGCTTCCTTCCGGGAATCCGGCCGGGCAAGAAAACCGAGGATTATCTGAATTATGTCCTCACCCGCCTGACCGTCATCGGCGCTGCTTATATTACCATCGTCTGCCTTATCCCCGAGGCGCTGATCGCGTATTACAAGGTGCCGTTCTATCTCGGCGGCACATCTTTGCTGATTGTGGTGACGGTGACGATGGACACCGTAACGCAGGTGCAGTCGCACATGTTCGCCCATCAGTATGAGAGCCTGATTAAGAAGTCGAAGCTACGGGGAACCAAGGGGCGATGAACCTGATCCTGTTCGGACCGCCGGCGGCGGGCAAGGGCACTCAGTCAAAGCGTTTGGTCGAGGAGCGCGGCTATGTGCAGCTCTCCACGGGCGACATGCTGCGCGCGGCCCGGGCCGCGGGAACGCCGATGGGCCTCAGGGTCGCTGAGATCATGGACAAGGGCGGCCTCGTCTCCGACGAGATCGTGATCGGCCTGATCGATGAAGCCTTGACGAAACATGCTGGCGCGCCTGGCTTCATCTTTGACGGCTTTCCGCGCACGGTGGCGCAGGCTGAGGCGCTGGACGCATTGCTTGCCCGCCGCGGCCAACAGATTGATTTGGTGCTGCGCCTGGAAGTCGATGACGCCGCTTTGATCAGCCGGATCGAGAAACGGTTTGCCGAGCAGGGCCGCGCTGACGATAACCCTGACGCCTTCAAGGTCCGCCTGAAAGCCTATAACGACCAGACCGCCCCGCTGGTGCCATTCTATAGGGGCCAGAGCAAAATGCTCGGCCTGGACGGTATGGCGTCCATCGAGACGGTTGGCGCAGCCATTGCCGGCGCCATCGCCGTTAAAGGTCAAGGCGCCGGTCGGCAATAACCAATCCGCGAATTTCGCCGCACTTGCGTGCAAGAGCGGTTGACCTCCGCGTTAAAGCGCCTATAACGCGCCTCTTTCGTGAACTGCCTTGCCGGTTGTGCGGCCCTCCATCTTTGGGGGATCGCCCTTTCGGCTCTTCGTTTCGGAGTAGCCCCGTGGCTCGTATCGCCGGTGTCAATATTCCTACCCAAAAGCGCGTCGTGATCGCGCTGCAATATATCCATGGCATCGGCCAGCACTATGCGCAGGAAATCTGCACAAAGGTGGGCATCCCGGCGGAGCGGCGCGTCAATCAGCTGACCGACGCCGAAGTGTTGCAGATCCGCGAAACGATTGACCGCGATTATCAGGTGGAAGGTGATCTGCGCCGCAATGTGGCGCAGAACATCAAGCGCTTGATGGATCTGGGCTGCTATCGGGGCCTGCGTCACCGCCGCGGCCTGCCGGTGCGCGGCCAGCGCACCCACACCAATGCCCGTACCCGCAAGGGGCCGTCCAAGCCGATTGCCGGCAAAAAGCAAGCCACCCGCAAGTAAGGCGCCCCTCTCATGGCCAAAGAACAAGCACAGCGCGTGAAAAAGCGCGAGCGGAAGAACATTTCCTCCGGCGTCGCGCATGTGAACGCCAGCTTCAACAATACGATGATCACCATCACCGACGCGCAGGGAAACACGATCTCCTGGTCGTCGGCCGGCATGATGGGCTTTAAGGGCTCGCGCAAGTCGACGCCCTACGCCGCCCAGGTCGCGGCCGAAGACGCGGGCCGCAAGGCCATGGAGCATGGCATGCGTACGGTTGAAGTGAACGTGTCCGGGCCGGGGTCGGGGCGCGAATCGGCGCTGCGCGCGCTCCAGGCTGTGGGCTTCACCATCACCTCGATCCGCGACGTGACCGCCATTCCTCACAATGGCTGCCGCCCGCCCAAGCGTCGCCGCGTCTAGTCTGATATCCGCCCGGCGTCGTCGGGCGGTTGGTTGTCACCGCCCTCTGTTTG
The DNA here is from genome assembly GCA_040381035.1 of Hyphomonadaceae bacterium. Taxonomy (GTDB): domain Bacteria; phylum Pseudomonadota; class Alphaproteobacteria; order Caulobacterales; family Aquidulcibacteraceae; genus REEB506. The sequence continues at coordinate 1,741 of JBEIHY010000071.1, read as the reverse complement.
GCGCTCATTTGGCGGCGCTGGCTTGGGCATGAAGCGAGCACCCGATGTCGATTGAAAAGAACTGGCTGGATCTGAAGCGCCCCACCAAACCGGTGATCGAGCACGGCTATGACGGCAAGCGCCGCGCCACTTTGATCGCAGAACCCCTGGAGCGCGGCTTCGGCATGACGCTCGGCAATGCGCTGCGTCGGGTCCTGTTGTCGTCGCTGCAGGGCGCAGCGATCACCTCGGTCCAGATCGACGGCGTGCTGCACGAGTTCTCGTCTGTTGCCGGCGTTCGTGAGGATGTGGTCGATATCGTCCTCAATCTGAAACAGGTCGCCATCCGGATGCGCGGTGAAGGCCCCAAGCGCCTGATGCTGAAGGGCACGGGGCCTGGCGCGGTGAAGGCCAAGGATATCCAAGTCACGGGCGACATCGAAATCCTCAATCCGGAACACGTCATCTGCCACCTTGATGATGGCGGCTCGATCCGTATGGAGCTGACGGTCAATATCGGCAAAGGCTATGAGCCGGCCGAACGTAACCGCCCGGATGACGCCCCAATCGGACTGATCGCGATTGATTCGATCTATTCGCCGGTGCGCCGCGTCGCTTATCGCGTCGAGAACACGCGCTCCGGCCAGGTGCTCGATTACGACAAGCTGATCCTGGAAGTTGAAACCAATGGCGCGCTGCGCCCGGAAGATGCGGTCGCCTATGCCGCCCGCATCCTGCAGGACCAGCTGCAGGTGTTCATCACCTTCGAAGAGCCGAAGGCGAAAAAGGAACTCAGCGACAAGCCGGACCTGCCGTTCAATCCGGCCTTGCTCAAGAAGGTCGACGAACTGGAGCTTTCGGTCCGTTCGGCCAATTGCCTGAAGAACGACAACATCGTCTATATCGGCGACCTGATCCAGAAGTCGGAAGCCGAGATGCTGCGCACGCCGAATTTCGGCCGCAAGTCGCTCAACGAAATCAAGGAAGTCCTGTCGTCCATGGGCCTGCATCTCGGCATGAGCGTCGAGAACTGGCCGCCGGAAAACATCGAAGACCTTGCCAAGAAATACGAAGATTCCGTCTAAGCCGTCGGCGTTTGCCGACCGCTCACCAAGCCCTAGGTTTAGGAAAGTCCCATGCGTCACGGTCACGGTCACTCCAAGCTCAACCGCACCTCCAGCCATCGCAATGCGATGCTTGCCAATATGGCGGCGAGCCTGATCAAGCACGAGCAGATCGTGACGACGCTGCCCAAGGCCAAGGCCCTGCGCCCGGTGGTGGAGCGGCTCATCACGCTTGGCAAAAAAGGCGACCTCGCAGCCCGCCGCGTGGTGATCTCGCGCTTGCGCGACGAAACCCAAGCCAAGAAGCTCTTCGACACGCTCGCCCCGCGCTACAAAACCCGCGCCGGCGGCTATACTCGTATTCTCAAGGCCGGCTTCCGCTATGGCGACAATGCCCCGGTGGCGGTCATTGAACTCGTCGACCGCGACGAGAGCGCCAAGGGCAAAGACAGCGGCCCGGTGCAAACCGTCGAGGCCTAACAGGCCGCCGAAATAGTCCAGGTGCAAGGTGGAATTTTCCCCGAGGCCTGCGCATGTATCGATTTGATCGCGATTTGCCGGCATTTTCGGAGGAAGTTTGCCGCTTTGGGGCGATTTTGCGCGGATTCTGGGCTTGATCACGCTGCAGCGAGCAGCTTTGGCAACCGGATCAGGTTGCATGCAGCGGCAGTGAGCGTGAAGGTCCAGGCGACACGTTT
>JBEIHY010000070.1:0-17386 GCA_040381035.1 Hyphomonadaceae bacterium | reverse complement strand
GCGCCCCGCACCGCCAATCCATCGCCGATCAGCCGATCAGCCGATCAGGTCAGGCAAGCTCAGATCACTCTCCCGCTTAAAAGCGCTACTTGGGCACTGCATCGTGCGTCGAATTCGGATTCGTGGACGGGCTCCTAGCCATGGAAGAGCGCACGCAATCCAATGTCCGCGCCACCGCGGAATCCTATCTCACAGTCTTCGCCGACAAGCTGGTCGCGGAAAACACGGCCACATCGACTTTCCGCATCGCTGATCTCGTCGGCTTGGACCAGCCAGTCACGCTCTATCTGCAGCCTCCGCCTTCCGACATGGACCGGCTGATGCCGCTGATGCGCCTTATCATCGGGCAGGTCATGCGTGTGCTGACGGAAGACAAAGTCGCGGATTCGCTTGGCCGCTTGCGTCGCCATCGCACCTTGCTGCTGCTCGATGAATTCCCCTTGCTTGGCGCTTTGCCGGGCTTCGAGCGGGCGATGGGGCTGATGGCCGGCTATGACATCCAGGCCATGCTGGTCTGCCAGTCGATCAATTCGATCCGCGGCGTCTATGGCCGTGACAATGCCATCGTCGACAATTGCGATGTGATCACGTCGTTCGGAGTCAATGATCCAGCAACCGCCGACGTGATCTGCAAGCTTGGCGGCGACGTGATCGAAATGATCCCGCAAACCACCCGCCATCTCAACGGCGGCTTCGGCGCCCAACAGCGCAGTTCCCACACCTGGCGCGATCAGCGCCGGCCGCTGATGCAAACTGGTGAGCCCCTTCACCTGCCGCCCGATCAGATGTTGATTTTCAAAGGCGGCTGCCGGCCGATCCGTGCGCGCAAATTGCAGGTCGATCGGTTCCCGTTGTTTGCCCGGCGCTTGATCGCGAATACGGCGCCAACTGAAACGCTGACCGAGCATCATGATTGGAGGCGGGTTGGCGCCAGCCCAAGCTCACGCGGAGCAAGCTGCGACAACACAGGCGAAGAACGTCCGATGCGAAACATCACGCCAGAGCTGGTCCTTCTCCCGCCGCCAGAGAAACCGCCGCCGAAGCGTCGCGGCCCACCCAATGGCCCGCGCCGCAGCAAATGAGTCTGACCATGCCAGCCAAAGGCGTCACCGTTTATCTGCCCGCCGATCTGGAAGCAGAATTGCTGAAAGCGGCGAAGACCAAGCACCTCTCCGCATCCGGCATCATTGCCGTCGCAGTAAAGCAGCACTTCAAGACAAACCCCGACGGCGTGCCCGAAGGCGCCACCCGCCAACTCGCACGCCTTGAAGCGCGGATGGACAAGCTGATGCGCGACAACGCTACGCTGAAATAGGCACTGCTGCTGTTCGTGCGCATCTGGCTGGAATACACGCCGCCCTTGGCGCCGGACGAAGAAGACGACGCCGCCGCATTGGCGGAGCAGCGGTTTGAGCGATTCTTGGACTTGGTACAGAATGGTGGGCCGGGTGCGGGCGTGTAGAGCGAGCGGCCAGCGCCGATCTGGCAATCCGAGACATAACGAGACGGCATCGCGGAATGCATGATCGCCTTAGCGAGCCTTGGTATCGGCGCAGCGCGAAGGCACAGCGCCGATACTGATCAGCAGAATTCAGAAGTTCGCCGACAAGATCACGCCGAAAGTGCGCGGCTCGAGGATGCGGGCATTACGATACCGGCCAATCAGCGCGTCTTCGATGATAATGTTGGTGATGTTGTCCTCGTCGGTCACATTCTTCACAAAAGCGCGCACTTCCAGGCGTTCATCCGGGCTGCTGAATCGGGCCTGTAGGTCGATAATGCCCCATGCGTCGATCTTGTCGGTCGGGGTGTTGTATTCCCGGGCGAAATAGTCCGATTGCCACACGGCGTCCGCTCGCAACACAGCCGTCCAGCCCGACAGTGCGCCCGGGATGGTGTATTGCCCGCCCAGATTGATTTTAAACTCTGGGCTGTGCGGCAACTCATTGCCGCTGAGATTGATCGGCCGTTCCGGCGTAGTAGCAACCAGGCTTTGCGCCGGGTTCGCCGCATCGACGGTGAGGAAATCACCGATCTCAGTGTTGAGGTAAGATAGGTTGGCGTTCAACAGCCAATTGTCTGCCGGCGCCCAATTGAACTCTCCTTCCAGACCCCAAACCGTGGCGTCGGCATTGCGGGTCACTGCGCCGCCATTGATGCGCTGGCCGAGCTGTAGGTCCGCATAGTCGTAATAGAAGCCTGCCAAATTGGCTGTGAGTGCGCCGTCGGCCAAGGTGTTCTTCGCGCCAAATTCAAACGCCGTCACCGTTTCCGGCTCGAACGTGCGCGCCACGTTGCTGCCCGGGTTGAGACCGCCACTCTTGAAGCCGCTGGAAAGCGTAGCGTAGAGCAGAGTTTCATCGGTAAAGCCAAGATCGGCCTTGTGATCGATACCGAGCTTGCCGGTCCAATTCTCCCATGAATTCGACGCGGTGATGAAAGGCGTCACGCCAGTCAACACGATGGACCTTGTAAGGATGGACTTTTCTTCTTCCGTGTAGCGTGCGCCAACCGTGACCCGGGTCGCGTCTGACAGGGAGAAGTACCCTTCCCCAAAAAGCGCGGAGGCTTCGGTGGTGGAGCGCGGCGTGGTGTTGGATACGCGCCAGGTTTCCTGCGGGCGACCATTGGCGATCTGGAACCGCTCAATCGCCGGGTGCCAGATTTCAAACGCCGCACCGCCTTTGCTGTCGAGATAGAACGCGCCGACTGTGAAGTTGAACGGCCCATCAAGGCTGGAAGCGAGGCGCAGTTCCTGCGACCAGGATTGGTTCTGAGCGGTGAAGCTGTCCGTCGTCAGCAAACGGTCTGTAGTGACGCGTTGGGTACGGTTCACATTGTACGTGATTGGCGCGGTAAAGCGGAACGGCAAGGCCGCATTGTCCCAGTCCGTGTTTTGCTCGGTCTCGCTCCAATTGAACCCGGTAACGGATGTGAGCGTCAAATCCCCAAAACTGTGGCTGAGATCGGCCGTCATGTAGAACTGCTCGCCCGTAAAGGTCGGGTCGGTGTCGGCCGCCACTTTACGCAGATCGGGCGGATTGGGCGCATTGGCGTAAATGTTCCCACCGGCTGGGAACGGCGTGAAGAACCGCGCCAGCGTTTGCAGGATCGTCGTATTGGCGTTTGGAGAATCAAAGCCCAGTGTCAGCGGGCTGCAGCCCAACACTGGATCAGCTGTGCAAAGCCGCTTGGCTTCGCGGGCGCGGGAGCTGTCTTCCTCGAAATAGCCGAGGGTGAGATCAAGCCGCGTATTGGCCGTGAAGTCTAGCCGAGCGGAAGCGCGCGCCCCCCATTGATTGCGGCCGTCGATATTGTTGCCTGTTGCGAGGTTCTCGGTGAATCCGTCCCGCTCGGTGTAGTATCCTGCAAGACGAACCTTCACCGCATCGGACAGGGGCGCGTTGATCATGCCGCCAATGCGGATGGATTCGAAATTGCCGACCTGCAGGCTAGCGTTCGCTGCAAACTCATCGCCTGGCTTGGCGGTAATCACGTTCACGGCGCCGCCCGTTGTGTTGCGGCCATAGAGCGTGCCCTGCGGCCCGCGCAGCACTTCGATCCGCTCCAAATCAAAAAACTCGTTTTGTGGCAGATAGCCGATGGAGGCGCCGTTGATAAAAGCGCCCACGCCGTTGTCGGCGGTGGAGGAAATGGCGTTGTTGCCGATGCCGCGCAGGGTCAGGCGGTCGTTACCGGTAAGCACTGCGTTGGGGATAGAGAATTGAAGATCGGTGGCCTCTTCAATCTGCGCTCGGTCGAGCCGCTCACCGGAAAAAGCCGTAATGGCGATCGGCACATCCTGCAGACGCTGTTCGCGCTTCTGGGCCACGACGATGATTTCGTCTTTATCCGCTGCGGCCGGATTTGCCGCCTCCTGCGCATAAGCAGGACCCCCAGCCAAACTCGCCATCAAGGCGAGCGCCGAGCCGCCCCAAAAAATGTACCGAGAACCGCGCGAACGGGTGCGTACCTGCATCATAGTCCTCCCTTACGCTCTTATAGCGTTCGTTATTGTACTTTTCGTCAATAGCGGTACCCTTGGTCCGGATTTCCGTCAAGTCATTAGACACTCCGTCAATAGGAAGACGGCCCGTGTGGCTTGCGGGAGACAGATTGCTATTGTACTAAACGTCAATACGGGCTCGCAGAAGCCCACGCGATGCGGTCATCGCCCGGGAGGTCGCTATGATGGACGTCGCCGCCGCTTGCGGCATGCTTAGCGCCATCTATGCGGCGGAAAAGCCGGACCTGCGCGCCATCATCAGCCCTAAAGGTGACCGCACCTTTGGCGCGCTGCATGCCAACGCCAATCGCTTGGCAAATGGGTTGCGCGGCGCGGGATTGAAACCGGGCGATGGCGTGGCGTTGATGTGCAGCAACCGCGCGGAATTCGTGGAAGCCGTCCTCGCGGCGTTGCGCGTCGGCCTGCGCATTACCCCGGTGAATTGGCATCTGACCGCTGACGAAGCCGGTTACATCGTTGCCGATTGCCAAGCCAAGGCACTGATCGTGGAAGCGCCGTTTGCGGCGTTTTTTGCAGAAGCCACTGCGCCGCGTGTGCGGCTGTCCATTGGCGCAGCGCCCGGCTTTGAAGCCTATGAGACTTTCCAAGCGGAACACACTGCCGATGACCCATCGGCGCCGGAGTTGGGCACGATCATGCTCTACACATCCGGTACAACAGGCCGGCCCAAGGGCGTGTTCCGCCGAGCGCCGGAGATCATCCTGCCACAAGGAGCTGGGACCTTCTGCGCTTATGAGCCTGCGCGCGATGTCAATCTATGTGCCGGGCCCGCATATCATGCGGCCCCACTGTTGTTTGATGTGTGCTGGCCGTTGGCTTCGGGTGTGCCCATTGTGCTCTTGCCGAAGTGGGAAAGCACCGAAGTGCTGGCTCTCATCGCCCAGCACCGCGTCACACATGCCCACATGGCGCCAATCATGTTTCATCGCCTTTTGGCGCTACCAGAAGAGGTGCGCACGAACGCCGATTGCAGCAGCCTGCGAACAATTTTTCACGGCGCAGCGCCCTGTCCGATCGCGGTCAAGCGCGCCATGATTGCGTGGTGGGGACCGATCCTCTGGGAATACTACGCGGCCTCCGAAGGGGGCGCCGGCATTCACATCAGCGCGCCGGAATGGCTAGCCAAACCCGGAAGCGTAGGCCGCCGCCCAAATCCCGCCGCGTTAAAGATCCTGCGTGACAATGGAACCGAAGCCGGCGTCAACGAAGACGGCCATATCTATCTGCAGACAAACAGTAACAATCCGTTTGAGTATTTCGGCGCCCCTGAAAAAACCCGCGATAGCCACAAGGCCGGTTATTTCACGCTTGGCGATGTCGGCAGGCTTGATGCGGACGACTACCTCTTTCTGACCGGACGCACCGCAGAGTGCATCATCTCCGGCGGCGTCAACATCTATCCGCAGGAAATCGATGATGTCCTGAGCCAACATCCGGCGGTAGCTGATTGCTGCACAATCGGCGCGCCTAATTCGGAATGGGGTGAAGAAGTGCGCGCGGTTGTGGAGTTGCGGCCAGGCTACGACAAGACCGACGCCCTCGCAGCGGAACTTCTAGGCTTCGTGCAGGCGCGCCTTTCCGGATTCAAGTGTCCCCGCGCCGTCGACTTCGCTGACGCTCTGCCGCGCCTGCCGAGCGGGAAAATCCAACGCGCGAAAGTGCGCGCGCCCTATTGGCACGGCCAGGAGACCGCAATTTGACCAACACCCCAGACCGGCTGCCAATCTGGCGGATTGTGGCCTATGGCGGATTGTCCACGCCTCTGGCGATGATCGGCTTGCCGCTCTCGATCTATCTCGCGCCGTTTTATTCGGGAGAGATGGGGGTTCCGTTGGCCGCGCTCGGCGTGGCGATGATAGTGGCGCGCTTCAGCGACGTGATCACAGATCCCTTGATGGGCGCGCTGAGCGATCGCGTGCGCACACCATTTGGGCGACGGCGTATTTGGTTGATCCCCGGGGTGGCGCTGCTGATCGCGGGCGTTTGGTTCCTGTTTCGCCCGCCGGGGCCGGTCGACGTGGTCTATTTCACCATCTGGGTTTCGGTGGTCTATCTCGGCTTCACGATCGTGCAGGTGCCGCACGCGGCTTGGGGTGGCGAGCTTTCGAAAGACTACTTCGAGCGCACGCAGATCATGTCGATCCGACAAGTGTTCACCCTCATCGGCCTGATCGGGGCCACGGCGCTGCCAGCGCTTGTGCTGAGCCAGAAAGGCGCCAGCGCCGGCGATGTGCTGGCCGCGCTCAGCCTGATGATGGCGGCGCTCTTGCCCTTGTGCGCGCTGATCGCCTTCTGCGGCGCGCCCGAACCGCAAACCAACAGCGCGGAGCCGTTCGTGCCACCTTGGCGTGCGGCGAAGATCGCGTTGCGCAATGGGCCATTCCGCGTGATCGTGGCCGCCCTGTTCCTTGGCTATGTGGCCGAGACGTTTCGCATCACGATCACTCTGTTCTTCGCGCGTGATGTGGTGGGCGTGCAAAACATCGGCCTCATCTATGTGTACTATTTCTCCGTCGGCCTCTTGGCGGTGCCCTTCTGGGGCTGGCTTGCCGGCTACATCGGCAAGCACCGCGCGTTGGCAGCAGCGTTTTCAATCGTTGTTGTAACCAACCTCGCAACTTTCGGCCTGAGCCACGGGCAGGAAGCGCTGTTCATCGCCATTTTCATGGCTAAAGGCTTTTGTTTTGGAGCGCTGGAGCTGCTTCCAGCAGCCCTTGTGGCGGATGCGGTGGATGTGGATACCGCCCGTTCCCGCCAGCGCCGGCAGGGCCTGTTCTTCGCCTTCATCGGCATGAGCAACAAAATCGGCCAAGCGATTGGGCAGGGCCTATCCCTGATCCTCTTGTCCGCTGTCGGATTCCAAGCCTCAGGCGGCAATGGTCCACAGGAAATCCTCTCCCTGAAATTGCTCTACGGCATTCTCCCTGCGCTGATCTTGGCGCCAGCTATCTATCTGATCTGGCGCCATCGCCTGACTGCACAGCGCCACGCCCATTTGCGCGACGCCATCGCTCGGCGTGACCTAGAGGGGTCCGCTTCATGATGTCGCTCGCGCTTACCGAGGAAGACATCGCCTTCCAGCAAGAGGTGCGGACCTTTGTGCGCGCGCATTTTCCGCCGGAGCGCCCCTACACGAACAGCAAGGAAGATCGCGCCCGGTGGGCGCAGGCGCTGCGTGCGCGCGGTTGGGCCGCGTACACATGGCCCGTGGACGAAGGCGGACCCGGCTGGAGCGTAATCCAGCGCTATTTGTGGGAGCGCGAGACGGTGTTGCAAGGCGTGCCGGCGCGGCTGGGCGGAATGGGCATGATGATGCTTGCGCCAATCCTGCAAACCTTCGGCACACCCGAACAACAGCGCCGCCACCTGCCCGGGATTCTGGAAGATCGCGTTGAGTGGTGCCAGGGCTATTCCGAACCCGGCGCCGGATCCGATCTCGCAGCCATTTCCACGCGGGCTGAGCTGCGGGACGACACCTACATCGTCACCGGCGAAAAAATTTGGACTAGTTGGGCCCACATCGCCGAATGGATGTTCGCGCTTGTGCGCACGTCCCGCGGCGACCGCCCGCAGGAAGGCATCACCTTCCTGCTCATCGACATGAAGAGCCCCGGCGTCAGCGTTGCGCCAATCATCACGCTGGACGGGCAGCACACGATCAACCGCGTCACACTCGATGCTGTTGCCGTGCCAATCGAAAGTCGCATTGGCGAAGAAGGACGCGGTTGGACTTACGCCAAAGCGCTTCTTGCGCACGAGCGCACCAGCTTGGCCATGATCGCGGACTCCTTGCGCCTTCTTGGCTTGCTCCGCGCAGTCGCCGCCACGGTGAATGACCCTGGGTTCCACAGACGGATTGCAGAGATAGCGGTCTCACTGCAGGCGCTGGAGATCACCGAGCTACGCACACTCTCCGAGATCGCACGCACCGGCGCGCCCGGGCCGCAGTCGTCCATCTGCAAGCTGGAAGGTACACGCATCATCCAAGCTCTAACGACGTTGCTGATGGAGGCCGCCGGTCCCTATAGCCAGCCCTGGGCGCCGGCGTTGGCGAGCCTAAACCCCAATATGGCGCCCATTGGGCCGAACTGGGCGCAACGGGAAACCCAGCGTTATTTCACTGCCCGCACTGCCAGCATCGCCGGCGGTTCAGACGAAATTCAGCGCAACATCATCGCCAAACGGATACTGGGCCTGTGAACGCGGCGCCCTTCAGCACCATACAGGAAGACGACTGGCTGATCGGCCCTTGGCGCTCACCACAAAACATCGCCCGGCATGCAGCCGGTACCATCCATGATGATTCGACCGCACAAGCGCTCGGCCTGCGGGGCGGCACGGTCGCGGGCTCAATCCATATGGAGCAATGCACACCGTTGCTGGCGCAACACTTCGGCGCGGAGTGGTTTCGATGCGGCGGGCTTTCGCTCTATTTCCGCCACGCCACTCAGGATTGTGAGCCAGTGCAGGCGCGCTTGCGCTCGGCCGGTGAGCGGGCCGATGTTAAGATCAGAAATGACACCGGGGCAGTGGTCGGCGAAGGAAGTGCAAGCCTTGGCGCGGACCCAAACAGCGCCCTACGGCAGCGACTGGCAAAAGCGCCGCCACCTCGGGAGCTCCGTATTCTTGAGGGCGTTCGTATAGGCGCTGAGGTTGAGCAACGTAACGTCGTGGTCCCGCGTTCGCAGCTCAATGCCTATCTCCCAACCATTACTGAACGCCAAGCAACCTACAATCAGTTCGGCGCCCTTCCCTATAATCTTGCGATTGATCTACTCCGTGCGGCGGAACCGAAGCTGGCTCGCCTGCCGCCGGGCGTCGTCGGTCTTTATGGCGGCATCGAAGTGCAGGCCATGGAAGGTCCTCTTTTGGCGGATCAAGCTTATACCGTTCGGGCGCGTGTCGTGGGATTGGGCGAGACTCCACAAACCGAAGTGCTGTGGCATCAGGCCGAAGCGTTCGAAGACTCCGGCGCACTGGTTGGCAGACTGCTCATGATGTCCCGCGTAATGAAGGCTTCCTCAAAACTTTGGCTGCCCGCCTAGGACTCGCGTGCGAGTTTTTCCAAAGCGCCTATGATCAGGGTCACGCAATAGTTTTCGGCGTCTTCCAAAGAGAGCGCCTTGCGCGCCAGCTGCCGCCCGGCCTCGTCCGTGACAGCCCACAAGAGATCGACGCTGGCAGCGGCGGCGTCCGCCCGCAGGCCATAGGCGTTTGCTGTTTGCCGGATCAGGTATTTTCGCGCTCGCGCGCGCGCTTCACGGCTTTCATCTTCCATCAGGCGCACCACAGACGGATCCGCCAGCAGCGCTTGGATTAGGGCGCCGCGATGCTCCACCTGCTCCAAATAAATGCGCGTCGTGCTGCGGATCATTTCCACAAAGGATTGCGCGCGGATGACGGCGCCCAGGCCCCGTTCTCGAAGCTCGTCCTGCTCCCGCTTCAACAGCGCGGCCAGCAAATCGTCCCGGCTGGGGAAATAGTTATAGACCAGCGCTTTGCTGATGCCGGTTTCGCGGCCGAGCCGCTCCATCGACACCGCGCTTAACCCTTCTTCCAGCACGACACGCGCCGCGGTATCCAAAATCTCTGCGCGCCGGGCTTCCGGCGTCTTGCGCGTTCGGCGGCGTGGCTGTGCGGCAGTCATCCGTATCCCTTTGTCGTCACCCATTGACTCATCCAATCGACCGGCGCCCCTCACTATTGACGATTTATCTAATTACAATCAAGTTGGTTTCTGCTTGCGGGAGAAACGAACCATGAAGCACTTGGTTGCATTGATTTTCAGTTTTTGGCTCCTGATTCCTGCATCCGCTGCGCTCGCCGCCCCATCCAGCAAACCACACGCCGCCGCGCCAGAACTGGCGCAGCTCGGATCCTTCGCCGTCGGCGTTACGGAAACGCAGTGGCAAACAGCCGAACGTAACTTACGCGTCGTGATTTGGTACCCGGCTTCATTGCCTGGCGCCGTGATGCGCTATCCTGGTGAGTTGCCCGCGGCGCACGGCGGCGCGTCGATCCCCTTTTCAACTGAAGCGCTCGCCACCCGCGACGCCACGCCGATCGCCGGCAGATTGCCAACGATCATTTTCTCGCACGGCTTCGGCTCGCGGCCGGAACGGCACGCGTGGCTCAACGAAAACTTGGCCTCCAAAGGCTACATCGTCATCGCGCCGGACCACGCAGATCGAGCCTTCACGCAGCCCGGCGCATTTTCTGAGGCCATCGTGCGCCGCGCGCCTGATATCGCCGGCGTGGCGGCACGCGCGCTGAAGGACCCCGCCTGGGCGGCGCGCATTGATGCGGCGCGGCTTGGCCTCGTTGGCTACTCGATGGGCGGCTACGGGGCATTGCGCATTGCGGGCGCGGCGTTCAACAAGACAAGCGCAACAACGCGCTTCGTGCCGCCCGGCGCCTTGGATGCGCAGCTTGAAGGCGGCGCGCTGGATCGGGGGCCTTTGATCGCGAACCTAAAAGCCATGGTGCTGTTGGCGCCGTGGGGCGGTCAAAGCTCAATCGCCGCGTTCACTCCCGCCGCACTGGCGAAAATCACAACGCCGACGCTCTTTCTGAGTGGCGATCGCGATGACATTTCTGGCTACGAGGACGGCGTTGGATCGCTCTTTTCCAGCATGATTGGCGCCAACCGCTCTTTCGTGACGTTTGAAAACGGAGGCCACACATTTGCAGCGGATGCGCTGCCACCCGAAGGAAGCGGTGTGTTCATGTATGAGGAGTTTTTTGAAGATCCGGTGTGGCGGAAGGAACGCCTTCACGGGATCTCGCAGCATTTCATTACCGCATTTCTAGACCTCAACGTGAAGGGCGACACCACGCGCGCGCCGTTTCTTGCTTTGCCGAACGGTCGCAGCGCCGAGGGTGTGTGGCCGCAATCGCCGGGCACGCCCTCCACCGGCGCATTCGCCGCGGGTCAACCCAATGTCACCGTGTGGCGCGGTTTCCAGCGGCGCTGGGCGGAAAGCTTACGCTATCGCTCCGAAGCGGCCGCGCGCCCTTGAGTGTGATTCGTCACCGCCGGCTAATGGTGGATGACGCCGACCTCCACCTCGCCGAAGCCGGATCGGAGGGCGCGCCGCTTGCCATTTTCCTGCACGGGTTCCCGGACCATTGGATCAGCTGGCTTGGCGCGCTCGAACGCGATTGGCGCAAGCCCCGTCACGTTATCGCACCCGATGGCCGCGGGATTGGCCTGAGTACAGGCCCGGACGATGTTGACGCCTACGCGCTCCCGCGTTTGGCAAGCGATGTCCTTGCCATGGCGGATCATGCGGGCGCAGAAATCTTCGATCTGATCGGGCACGATTGGGGCGGCGTGGTCGCGTGGCATGTGGCGCAGACATCTGCGGCCCGCGTGCGGCGCCTTGCAATTGTCAATGCGCCACATCCGTATCTGTTGGGCGAAGCGTTGTCGGTTGATCCAGATCAGCAGCGCCGCTCCAAGTATCTTTCGACGCTGCGGGCGCCAAACGCATATGCGCGCTTAACAGCGAACGACTTTGCCGCTTTACGCGCCGTGCATGCGGAACTTGACCACACGCCGGGCTTCAATGGAGCTGCATACGTGGAGATGTGGCGGAGACCAGGCTCGCTCACGCGCGCACTGAGTTGGTATCGCGCGGCGGCGTTCTTGGACGACGGCGGCGTCTCATGCCAACCAGCATCAAAACTGACAACGCCCACGTTGTTGGTGTGGGGCGAAGGGGATGAGAGCTTTTCGCCCGCCCTGATTGACGCGCACCACCGCATCGCGTCCCGCCTCTCCATCCACCGCGCGCCAAAACTCGGCCACTGGCCCCATCTGGAGGCGCCGACAGAAATACTTGCCCGACTGGCGCAGTGGCTTGACGCTAATGACGATTAGTCCAATAACACTCGAAAGGGCAGGAACCGCTATGATCTTGGGTGTCCATCATGTCGGGCTGCGGGTGGCTCAAGCGCATCGCGCCCGTGCCGCGCTGACCGCAGCTGTGACGCTGAAGGAGACGCCGGCGCGCAACTGGCTGTGCGGGCCGAATGTCTATCTTCAAATCGAAGATGGCCCAGAGTTCTCGCCACGCGCGCCGCACGCGCATGGCTTGGCGCATCTTTGTGTGCAGGCCACGGCGGGCGAGGCCGCATTTGCGCATTTGCAGAAAGAAGGCGCTCGCTTCATCGCCCCACTCACGGGCATGGGTGGGCCTTTTCTCTACGCCTATGGCCACCTGCCCGGCGGCGTCTTGATGGAGCTGGAAGGCGCGCCGCGGACGCCTGCGGGCGGCCCGGAGGCTTGGTTCGGCCACATGGCCATCGTGACACCTGATCTGAAGGAATTGAGCGCATTCTATGCCGCGCTGCTGCAGCTGCCCATCGTGCGCGGCGGGCGGCTGCAACAGAGCAAGGTCGTCAACACCATCACCGGCCTTGAAGATGTGGACGTCCGCGTCTGCTGGATTCATGGGCTCAATCTCGGGCTTGAGTTCTGGACCTACGCGCACCCGCCCGCGCCCGCGGCCAGCGAACCTGAAACCGGCTTCCATGCGCTGGCGTTGTTGAGCGATGAATTGGATCAGGATATCGCCCGCGCAAGGGCGTTGGGCGCTGCGCTGGTCCAAGGGCCGCACCCAACTGAAGCGGGCGTAACGGCTTTTCTCCGCGATCCACATGGCAATGGCTTGCGCTTGGTCGAAGCCCATGCGCCGGACCATCCCCTCGCATTCGCACGCGTTCCACATGCGGAGGTCTTGGCGCGCTTCGCCGCCGCCATGGGCGCAGCCGCATGACATCGCCGCGATCAGTCGCTTTGGTGACCGGCGCCGCCAAAGGCATTGGGCAGGCGGTGAGCGTAAAGCTGGCCCAGGCTGGATATGATATTGCCGCTTTGGATCTTTCCGCCGCAGATCTTGAAGACACACGCCAAGCCATCGCCAACGCAGGGGGCGAAGCACGGTTGCTTACGGCTGACGTGGCGGACGAGCGAGCCTGGATGCATGCGCTCACAGAGATCGAAACATGGCGCGGTCGGCTGGAGTTGTTGGTCAACAACGCAGGCATTGCCGGCCCCATCGATCGCCTAAGCCAGGTGCGCGTGGAGGACTTTGACCGCGTCTATGCGGTGAATGTGCGCGGCGTGTTTTTGGGCATGAAACATTGCGCGCCGCTTCTGGCGAAGACAAAGGGCGCGATTGTCAATGTCGGCTCTATTTCCGGTCTCACCGGCGGCGCAAATACAATCGCCTATACGGCCAGCAAACATGCGGTGACCGGCATGACCATGCTGGCGGCGAATGAGTTGGCCGCACGGGGCGTTCGGGTAAATGCCGTGTGCCCGGCGCCCACGGCGACAGACATGATGCGGGCGCTTGAGCAGCGTTACAAACCGGAAGACCCGGCCGCGTTTCATCGTGAGTTCGCCAAGTTCATCCCCATGGGCCGCTACGGCGAGCCCGGCGAAATCGCTGACGCCATCGTGTTTTTGGCGAGCCCGCAGGCCGCCTTCATCACCGGCGCCATTCTTCCCGTTGATGGCGGCGCCACCGCCCGCTGACAGAGAGGACTATCGCATGGACTTGGGTCTCACGGGCAAGCGCGCCCTCGTCACTGGCGGCACACGCGGCATCGGCAAATCCATCGTGCTGGCTTTGGCTCGGGAGGGCGCCTCAGTGCACACCTGCGCGCGGGGCGCCGCGGGGATTGAAGCATTGGACGCAGAGGCGAAGTCCTTGCCAGGCAAAGTCACCGGCGCGCCGGCCGACGTGCGTGATCGTGAAGGCTTGGAAGCATGGGTGCGCAAAGGCGTTGAGACATTGGGTGGGCTGGATTTGGTGGTGAGCAATGTCTCCGCGCGCCTGAGTTCAACCGGCGACGCCTTGTGGCAAGAGACCTTTGAAACAGATCTGCTGCAGCACGTTCGGCTGGCGGAATTGACCCTTCCCACCCTGAGCAAGGGCAAAGCCCCTGCATTGATCTTCGTCGCCTCGATCGCCGCCGTGCTCACGCGCTTGCCGCCGGGCGAAGAAGCCTATGGCGCCGCCAAAGCCGCGCTGATCAACTATGCCGGCCAACAAGCCGAAAAGCAGGGCCGTGCCGGCATTCGCGTGAATGTGGTATCGCCCGGGCCAATCCTGTTCGAGGGCGGCGTGTGGGACCGGATCCGCCAACAGCGCCCGCCACTATTCGAAGCCGCCGCGCAACTCGCCGCGCTGCGTCGACACGGCGCGCCCGAAGAGGTTGCAGACGCTGTGACCTTTCTTTCCAGCCCCCGCGCCGGCTACATCACCGGCGCAAACCTGCGCATTGATGGCGGCGCAGTGAAAACGGCCAACTTTTGAGGCCGCATGCATTGAGCTCACGATTGAGCAGAAAGCGGCTATAGGGTCGCCAACAAAGAAGAGCGCCGCCGACCAAGGGCGTCGCCAATCAACCGCCTGCCAGAGACACATCGGCGCTTCAGCGCATTGCCGCGCTTGGGAATGGCGATGAGGTGCCTTGGCGACCAATGAAGGCCACCACTCGCACCATCTCACGACCCGTTCCGCCACGCGCCTGACACGCCCTTAAAGGTGCGCGTTGGCGATCACACTTTGTTGCGGCTTGCCCTCTCCAGGGTACACCAGGGATACACAGAGCGACTTTTCGGCGAAGTTGGAGACAGGAGGATGTCGGAAAACTTCAAGGGGCCCTTGGTGGTGGCGGGTGGAATTGAACCACCGACCTTGGGGTTATGAATCCAAATCAGCATGTCTTTCCGGCTTGTCGCGGCTTGTCTTGGCTTGTATAATATGCTGATTTATATACTGTTTTGGCAACATCTTCTAGCTATGCATTTTTGCAATTTGTCGTAGTTTTCTGCTCTCCAGGTGTCTATAAGGTGTCTAGAAACGACCTTGGGATTTCGCTCTGAGCACGGGATCGATCTCATGTGTCTGTTGGTTTATCAGTAAGTTACGAAAACGCGGCCACGGCGGCCAGACCTGCCATTCGGAAGCCTTTGAGATCGCCAGGTGTCAATTATGGCCATCAACACGAAGATTACGAAACGCGTTGTAGACGGACTGGCGCCGCACCCGTCTGGCGTGGCGCGCGTTATGGCTTGGGATTCCGAGCTGAGGGGGTTTGGCGTTCGAGTGCACCCGACTGGACGACGCATCTACATCATCAAGTACCGCCGCGCAGGCCGCGACCAGACCTTTACGATCGGCGAACACGGCGCAAAGTTTACCGCCGAACAGGCGCGTATTCGCGCGCGTGAGGTGTTGAACGCAGTCGCATCAGGCGATGACCCCAACGCCGCAAAGCGAGAAATCCGCGAGGCGATCACGGTCAATGACCTGATAGAGGCTTGGCTGCACGATGGGCCGACCGCCCGGCCAAACAAGCGTGAATGGTCTTGGCGAACGGACAAATCGCGCCTGACGCGGCACGCGGCGCCCACAATTGGCCGCCTGCTCGTTCGCGAGGTGACACGCAGAGACGTCGAACGCATGCAGGCACGGATCACCAATGGCGACACAGCAATTGATGTGCGCACGGGCAAGCGGGGGCGCGCCATTGCGTCCGGGGGGCGCCTCGTCGCGGGCAACACTGTGGTGTGCGTCTCAGCCATGTTCGGCTGGGCAGTCGAGCAAGGACTCGCTGATGCGAACCCCTGCATCGGCGTGAAGAAAGCAAAGGCAGAGCCGCGCACCCGTTACTTGACGCGAAAAGAAACCGGCGACCTGCTAACGACGCTGGAAGACATGGAACGCGAGCGCTCGCTCCTGCCAGCACATGCGGATGCAATCCGCTTGCTGCTTCTGACAGGAGCGCGGAAATCTGAAATCCTTGGCCTGCGCTGGTCAGAAATTGATCTGGAGCGCCAATGGGTCAAGCTGCCCGCCACACGCTCAAAAACAGGCGCGCGCGAGCCTATACGGCTCGCAGAGGCGGCGATTGCAATTCTGCAACGACAGCCCCGCTCGACCGACTTCGTGTTTCCTGCGCAAAGCTCAGCCGGGCACATGGTCGGCCTGCCGCGCGCATGGACAAGAGTTCGCACTCGCGCAGGTCTCGACAATGTTCGGCTGCACGACCTTCGACATAATGTTGCCAGCGTCGCAGTTAGTCAGGGGACTTCGCTGTACTTGACTGGAAAGATTTTAGGTCACCGCAACGCTGCGACCACGCAACGCTATGCCCATGTCGCCGATGATCCACTTCAGAAGGTCGCTGAATTGGTTGCGCAGGAAATTCTGAACGCCCGAAAGGAATGAGGTCACCAAAGGCAAAAACTCAGCCGCAACTCGGCGCATTATATGTTGCGCTTGTGCGCACTCATTGGTCCATGCCGATTCCGGAGCACTTCAGCAAGCGATTCCAGGATGGGTGTCAGCCATTGTGAAGGGTGGTGGCATGACGCTTACCAAGCACCCTAACAGCAGCGTCAACGCTGATCGGACGCCACTGCTGATCGGACGCCACTTGACCACTGCTTAAGACCGAACCAATCATCGCTCAGTCGAAAGGCTGCTCACACGGGCCGAAGTCCATGCCGGAACAAGCGGCCGAAGTGGTCGGAATGCGCAGGCGAGCGCCCCACGCCTGAGCCCGCCAATTCCTAGGAGATCGCCATGCCCACACCCACCCAAGGCCAATCCGGCTTCAGCCGAGCCCTCATCGAAAAAATCCGCACCCTCTCGCCCGAGCGCATCGCCGAGATCGAGGATTTCGTCGACTTCCTACGCGCCCGCGATTCCGACCGCGCATTGACCCGCGCCGCGCTCGCCAGCTCCGAGACCGCTTTCGCCAAGGTATGGAGCAATCCCGAGGACGACGCCTACGATGCCCTCTAATCCGGGGGCCTCCAATCGTGAGACGCTAAGGGCGTTCGCGTTCGGCGATGTGGTGCTCGTCCCGTTCCCGTTCACCAGCCAAGCAGCCGCCAAACAACGCCCAGCCGTCGTCGTCTCATCCAGCGCCTATGCCATCGAGCGCCCCGACGTTGTGCTGATGGCCATCACCTCACAATTGCGCTCCTCGCCAGCGCCAACGGGCGCAAACTGGGGCGAGGTCTTCATCGACCATTGGCAGGACGCCGGCCTTCTCAAGCCCTCCGCCATCAAGCCCATCTTCGCCACCTTCGAGCAGCGCATCGTGCTGCGCACGCTCGGCGCCCTCACACAAGCCGACGCCAAAGCCCTCGCCGACGCCCTAGCTAGCATCCTCGGACCGCCACCGCCCGCGTCCTGAACAACCAACCGCCTGACGCCCATGATGCGGACCAAGCCTTTGATCCGCATCCCCAGCCACAGCGACAGCGGCGCGGCAGGGTCAATCGGTCGCGGTAGGGACGGCCGCGGCTCACCCCTAATGATCTGCACGCCG
>JBEIHY010000069.1:0-17642 GCA_040381035.1 Hyphomonadaceae bacterium | reverse complement strand
TCCGCCGCCTGAGAGCCCCCGCTTCGCCCTTCCCATCAACAATGGAGCCCATCAACGACCTGCCAGACGCCGCCTCGCAAAGGCGGCGATGCGGACGGCGTGCGCGGCGCCCAGCCATCAGCCTACGGTCTTTCGACAACACGCAGAGCAATGCTAAAAATGGACCTCGGTGAGAAATGCGGGCTTCTGTAATGGGCCTTGGGTTGTCAATCCCTCGTGTTCTTCCGCACTGATCCTACCCGCCGAGGTCTTGCTTCTGTCCGCAGTCGGCGCATGGCCGCTGCATGATGGGATCTGATGAGGATCGACCGGCCAATCTAGTGATGCGCAGTCGCCGAAGCGCTGCTCCCGATTCTTCGGCCTGATCGCTCCATCGTCCCGGCGGGGGACCCTGTTGGAAGAGACGCAAGGATATCACCCCTTCAAACGCCTTTGCTGTGCCCGTTCTCCTTGATGTTTATCCTTATGCCGCAGCCGCCTGTGGCAGGCCGGTCAGCGAGAAGGCTGTGCCGCTCTTCAGCATCTGATGCATGACGACCGCGAGCTTGCGCGCCAGCGCCACCTTCGCCTTCTTCATGCCGGCGCGCCTGGCTACGCCCTGCGCCCAGCTCTTCAACGCCGAGCCTTTGACCGGGCGTGTGAGGATCACATTGGCCGCCTCATAAAGCGCGACCCTGACCCCATGGTCTCCGACCTTCGAGATCCTGCCTGTCACGTCGGTTTCCCCAGACTGATACTTCCTTGGCGTCAGGCCGAGGTGCGCGCCGACCATGCGCGAGGAACTGAAGCGACCCGCATCATCAATGGCGGCGGCGAAGGTCAGCGCCGTCAGGGCGCCAACGCCAGGCGTGGTCATCAACAGCCGGACCCGCTCGTCGCGCCGCGACTGCTTCAGAAGCCGGCTGTCAAGCGCCTTGCACTCCTTGATCAACGCATCGCGGGCCTTCAGCATCGCCTCTGCGATGGCCTCAAGCGTCGGATTGCCTTTGGCGAGTTCACGCACCCGCCCGGCGAAGGTTCTGGGTGTGGTCAAACCGACCTTCAGGCCGAAGCCCCGCAGCACGCCGCGAAGGCTGAATTCGATGTCCAGGCGCTTTCCCAGCAGAAGCTTGCGGGCCGTCAGCAGGGCGCGAACCTCCTGGGCCGCCAGCGATTTGCAATGAACCGGCCGGAACCACCCCATCCGCATCAGATGCGCGATGCCCAGCGCATCCTTGCGGTCGGTCTTGATCGTCATGGCCTTAAAGGCCGAGCGGACATGGCGGGTCTCCAGAAGCGAGACCGGCAGGCCAGCCTTCTCCATTGCGGCGAACAGCCACTGGGACAACGGGCCGGCCTCAAGACCAATCCGCGTCATCGCTACGCCGTGCGCGGCAAACCAAGCGATCAGCGCCTCAGGCTCGCTCGCGACCTTAGCCTCCCGCACGACCCGCCCGGCGCCATCCACAACGCACACGCTTGTCTGTTCCAAAGACACATCCAATCCAGCATCCTGTTCCATGGTCGTCCCTCTTGATGCTTGGCGCATGCGCAAGCGTGACGCCGTTCTGAAACCATCAGTTTGAGGGACGACCAACCTCACCGCCAGCAGGCAAGTTGGTCTCGACCTGGCCCATTACCCCATCTAGGATTTGGCCCTGGCCAGCGCGATAGCCGCTTCCCCTTTGCCGCGCCCCGCTTTACCAAGTCGCTAAATCAAACCGCCGGGGAGGCCATGGACCGTCGCACCTTGATCCAAAGCGCGCTTGTTGGCGGCGCCGTTGGCGTCGGCGCCGGGCTGGCGGCGGCGCGCATCGCCGGGCCGGTACAGGCGCAAGGCCCGGCCCGCCAACAGGCAGCGCGGGCCGGCGGGCCTTTAAAGCGGCTGAAAATGGTGACTTCCTGGCCGAAGAATTTGCCTGGCCTGGGCGAAAGCGCGGAACGGGTTTCCCAATTGGTTGGCGCCATGAGCGGCGGGGAATTGGAAATCCGGGTCTATGCCGCCGGCGAAATGGTCGGCGCGTTTGAGGTGTTTGACGCAGTCAGCGGCGGCGCGGCTGATATGTATCACAGCGCCGATTATTATTGGGGCGGCAAGAGCGCGGCCTATCCGTTCTTTACCGCCGTGCCGTTTGGTCTGACCGCAGCCGAGCATATGGCCTGGATCGATTGGGGCGGCGGCCAGAAGCTGTGGGACGAGCTGTCGGGCCAGTTCGGCATTGTGCCGATGCAGGCGGCCAATACCGGCCACCAAATGGCGGGCTGGTTCAAGCGCGAGATCAATTCGCTCGATGATTTTCGCGGCTTGAAAATGCGCATACCGGGGCTTGGCGGGGAAGTGATCCGCGCGTTGGGCGGGGCGGCGGTGCAAATGCCGGGCGGGGAGATTTATGGCGCGCTGCAATCGGGCCTGATTGACGCCACCGAATGGGTCGGGCCGTGGAATGATTTCTTCCTCGGCTTTTATCGCGAAGCGCCGCTCTATTATGGGCCGGGTTTTCATGAGCCGGGCTCTTGCCTGGCGGTGGGCGTCAATCGCAAAGCGTGGGAGGGTTTATCCGCCGAACATCAGGCGATTGTCCGTGCGGCCTGTGCAACTTCAAACCATATGAGCGTGGGTGAGTTCACGTTTCAAAACAGCGCCTATCTGAAAATCCTGCGCGAACAGCACAATGTTCAGGTGCGCAGCTTTCCCAAAGACGTCTGGGCGCGCGCGGGCGAAGCGGCCAAAGACATTCTCGCCAAGACCGGATCGGGCGACGGGCTTGCCAAGCGGATCTATGAAAGCTTCACCGCGTTTCGCAAAGCCGCGGACGGGTGGGCCGCGGTGTCGGACGCGCCTTATGTGCCGCTCAGGGCCTTGGGCGAATGAGTCCGGGGGCGTTTGCCGAACTGGTCGGCCCCGGCTTGAGCGTGATGCTGGGCGGGCTGGCCGCCTTCTTGGCCTTGCCGGTTTTGATCCTGGCCAGCGGCAAGTTCGGCGCTGAGATCGCAGCACCTGTGACGCAGATCACCGAAATGGTCAGCGAAGGCGCGGAGCGCGTCGCGCAGTTTCTGCTCGCGCTTCTGGCGCTGCTCATCGGACTGGTTGTGGTGGCGCGCTATGGCTTTGGACTTGGCTCCAATCTGTTGCAGGAAGGCGCGCTCTATGCCCATGCGCTGGCATTCCTGTTGGCCGCGCCCGCGGCTTTGGGGCGTGACGGTCATGTGCGGGTGGATGTGTTTTACGCCCGCTTTTCCCCGCGCGGCAAAGCCATGGTCAATCTCGGCGCGTTCGCGGTTTTTGCCGCGCCCATGTTGATCGCGATCCTGCATTTCAGCGGCCCCTATGTCGCGGCAAGCTGGCGCATTGGTGAGCGCAGCGCGGAGGCCGATGGCCTGCCGCTTCTGTTCGTTCTGAAAACTGCGATCCCGGTGTTTTGCGGGCTGCTGTTGGCGCAGGCGCTGGCCGAGGCCTGCCGCGCGGCGTGCGTAGTGCGCGGGCTAGCGCCGGCGCCAACACGCTTTGCGCCGGACCAGGAGCGCGTCGGCTGATGGACATTCGCGAAATCCTTGACGTCTTGATGTTTGCAACTTTGGCCGCAGCGCTGATGAGCGGCGCGCCGGTGGCGTTTACGCTGGCGGGCGTGGCGCTATTGTTTGCCGGCATCGGGCTGGCGCTCGGCGTGTTCGACACCGGCTTTCTCACCGCCATTCCCAATCGCTTGTTTGCCACCATGACCAACGCGACGCTAGTGGCGGTGCCGCTGTTCATTCTGATGGGCGCGATTTTGGAGCGCTCTAAACTCGCTGAGCAATTGCTTGCCACCATGGCCGATCTGTTCGGCAAGATGCGCGGGGGGGTCTTGATCTCGACCACATTGGTGGGCGCCCTGCTGGCGGCCTCCACTGGCGTGGTCGGCGCCACAGTGACAGCCATGGGGCTGCTGGCTTTGCCGCTGATGTTGAAGCGCGGCTATGACAAGGGCCTCGCCAGCGGCTCGATTGCAGCGGCCGGCACGCTCGGCCAGATCATTCCGCCGTCCATCGTGCTCATTCTGCTCGGCGATGTGATTGGGGCCGCCCACCAGCGCGCACAGCTGGCGCAAGGCACGGCCTCACCAACGGCGGTGTCGGTTGGCGATCTGTTTGCTGGGGCGATTGTGCCGGGCCTGCTGCTCGTGACGCTGTATCTGATCTATCAAATCACCCGCGCCTGGCTGGATCCGAAATCGGCGCCGGCGGCTGAAGACGTTGTGCCCCCCACCTTCGCCAAGATTGTCTCAGCACTGGCCGCACCGTTGGCTTTGGTGCTGGCCGTGCTCGGATCGATCCTGGCGGGTGTGGCGACGCCAACTGAAGGCGCGGCCGTCGGCGCACTCGGCGCTTTGATGTTGGCGGCGCTAAAAACATCGGATGGCGCGGCCCAACCTTTCAGCCTGCGGCTGGTGCAGATCGGATTGATCGGCGCGCTTATCTTGATCGTGCTGCGCGGGCTGTTTGATTTGCGCATCGGGCGCACCGAAACGGCCCTGCCCGACCAAATCGCGATCGCTGCCGCGGCCGTCTGCGCCGGCCTGTTCGCCATTGGCGTCTTCGCTGCCGGCTGGCGGCTGTGGACGCGCGCGCAGTTGCAGCCGGCGCTGCGCGCGACGGCGGAAGTCACCACCATGGTGTTCACGATCCTGATTGGGGCGGCCCTGTTCGCGCTGGTGTTCCGGGGCCTCGGCGGCGACGAATGGATCGAGCATATGCTGCAATCGATCCCCGGCGGCTTGATCGGCGCGCTGATCGCGGTGAACCTGCTGATCTTCGTGCTCGGTTTTTTCCTCGACTTCATCGAAATCTGTTACATCGTCATCCCGCTGGTGGCGCCGCCGCTGCTCATGATGGGCGCCGATCCGGTTTGGCTCGGCGTGATGTTTGCAATGAACCTGCAAACCTCTTTCCTCACGCCGCCCTTTGGGTTCGCGCTGTTTTATTTGCGCGGCGTGGCCCCGGCGAGCGTCACGACGCTCGAAATTTATCGCGGAGTCGTGCCGTTTATACTGTTGCAGATCATCGCGCTTTTGGCGGTTTACTTTGTTCCGCAATTAGCGACATGGCTGCCGGGTTTGCTTTACGGATAATCCAAACGCTAAAAGCCGCGGCGCGCAAACGCCGCGGCTTTCGCATTAGCTGTTTCGACCGAAACTTAGTCTTCTTCGTCGACTTCCAGTTCCGCTTCCCAGAACAGGTAATCGCCTGAAATCGCTTCCAATTCGCACTCGTCCTCATCGACCGGCGGTTCGATGATGGCGTAGCCTTTTTCGGCGATTTCCTTATCAAGTTCGGCGCGGTCGATCTTGGTGACGAGGACGACTTTGCGCGTATCGGACATGGGGAGCCTCCTGTTGGCCCCGTCGTTATTCCTGAGTCGCGCGACACGCGCATGTCAAAAGCGCGTTTCTTGCACGGACTTGATCGGTTTTTCATCGCCCGGCACAGTGGCGCCCAAGTCGGGGAGGCAGTTTGATGACGCAGGTGACAAGGCGGGCGGCGGCAACGGCTTTAGCCGGCCTGGCGGCAGCGCCGCTCATGGCCCGCGCCCAGGGCCGCGAACCG
This sequence comes from Hyphomonadaceae bacterium, assembly GCA_040381035.1. GTDB lineage: Bacteria > Pseudomonadota > Alphaproteobacteria > Caulobacterales > Aquidulcibacteraceae > REEB506. The sequence continues at coordinate 12,080 of JBEIHY010000069.1, read as the reverse complement.
ACGCCGCCGGCCTGGCTGGGCGACGCGGTTAACCGCATCCAGAAGGCCCTGGCCGATTTCAGTGCGCCCGGCGCGGGCGTCGCCATTGTGGCCGAGGGCCGGGTGGTTCTGGCGCAGGGCTTTGGCGTGCGCGCGCTTGGCGGCCAAGCGCCGGTCAATGCCGACACCCAGTTCGTCATCGCCAGCTGCACCAAAGCGTTTACCGCCGCGGGCCTGGGCGTGCTGGCTGACGCCGGCGCTTTAATGCTGGACCAGCCGCTGCGCGAACTGATGGCGGACTTCCAACTGATGGACGAGGCGGCCGGCGCTGGCGCCGCCGCGCGCGACCTGCTCTGCCATCGCACCGGCCTGCCACGCCACGATATGGTCTGGTACGACAACAACTCGCTCAGCCGCGCCGACCTTGTGCGCCGGCTGCGCCATCTTGAACCAACCGCGCCGTTTCGCGTGCGCCACCAATACAACAACCTCATGTACATCACAGCCGGGCGGCTGGCCGAAGTGGTCAGCGGCCAGAGCTGGGAAGACTTCACCCGCGTCCAATTGCTGCGGCCGCTGGGCATGAACCGCACGGTGTTTTCGGTCGCGGACATGGCGCGCGATCCCAATGCCGCCAAGCCGCATGAGCGCCGCCGCGGCATTGTTGAGGGCGTGCCCTATCGCAATGTCGATGTGCTGGGCCCGGCCGGCGCGATCAATTCCACGCCGCGCGATATCGCCCGTTGGATGCTGCTCCACCTGAATGGCGGCGAAATTGAAGGCCGCCGGCTGCTGGCGCGCGACACTTTGGAGCAGATGCATCGCCCGCATATTCCGATCGGCCAGCCGTCTTTGTCGGCCGACATTTCCGACACGCTGATCGGGCTCGGCTGGCGCACCGACCAGTATCGCGGCCGCCGCCGCGTGCATCATGGCGGCGCGCTCGACGGTTTCCGGGCGATGGTGCAGCTGTTCCCCGATCAGCGCGCGGGCGTGGCCGTGTTCCTCAATGTCGCGCCCAGCGAATTGCCGGAAATGATCTGCCGCACGGTGGCGGACCGCGCGCTCGGTTTGGAGCCGCGCGATTGGCTGGGCGACGCGCTCACCCGCGCCAAGGCCGGCGAAGAAGCTGACACCGCCGCCCGCGCCCGCAAGGGCGAGTTGCGCCGCGCCAATGCGCCGCTGTCGCAACCGCTCAGCGCTTATGCCGGCGTTTATGAGCATCCCGGCTATGGCCGCCTCACCATCACCCAGGCCGGCGACAAGCTCAACGTCGGCTACAACGCCTTCACCGCTGACCTGTCGCACTGGCATTTCGACACTTTCAATGGCGCCGCCAACGCCAGCCGCGACGACACTTTTGACGATATCCGCTTCCAGTTCGAGACCGATCTGGATGGCCGGATCGCGGCGGTGTCGGCGCCGCTCGAGCCAACCGTGAAGGCCATTCGCTTCACCCGCGTGCCGCAAGCCGGTTGGTTTGACGAAACCCTGCGCGCGCGCGCCGTTGGCGATTATCAGTTGGCCGGGCGGCGCTGGCGCGTCACCCGCATCGCCAACCAGCTTTATCTGCAGCCGCCGGGCAATCCGCCGGCCAAGCTGGAGCTGGATATTGAGCCGGGCTTCTTCGTGCTCGCATCCAATCGATTCGTCCGGGTTCGGTTCACCGCCGCCGGCATGGATCTGATCCAGACCGACGGCATCTATCAGCTCAGCCGGATGAAGTAGCGGCGCGCTGCAACCGGGCGGCGGCCAGCCGCGCGAAGGCCAGCGTCACGGCTTTGCGTCGCGCGCCGCTCAAGCGATGCTCCGGACCCGGACGAAGGATTTCCCCGCCAAAACCGTCGGCAACGATCAGGCCGCAATCCGGCGCGATGCGCTCGCGCGGGAAACCCTCCGCCACCGCAAACAAGAACTGATCGCAATAGTCGCGATATTCGGGCCATTTAAGATCAACCGCGAAATCCTCCAGCCCGGATTTTGTCTCCACGATCCAGATCAGCCCGGACGGGTCGAGGCCCACCACATCGGCGCGCCGGCCATTGCCGAGCGGCATTTCCAAAATCGAGGCCATGCCAAGATCGGCCAACAGGCGCTGGACGCCGCGGGCGAGCATGGCGGTGGTTTCGGGGCGAAGACCGGGCGCAGACATGACCCAATCCAAGCGCAAGCGCGCGCTTCTGGAAAGACCCGCCTGTTACTCCATCCTGCGATCCATCGAAGCCGGAAAAGATGGTCAAAACTCTCGTTGCATCGTTTTCACAGGACGCAATGGCGGCGATTTTGCGCATTGAGGGTGTAAAGACAACGCAATCATCCTGAGGCTTTGCGCAGCAAAGAACCCGGGATCCAGCGGCGCGGGCAAGCTGGCGAAAAGAGCGTATGAACCATCGGCTGTCTCCCGGGTTCGGGCTCCACCCGCCCCGGGAAGACACCAGCTCCCTGAAGCCGTCGCTGGCCGCCATGCTTTGCTTTGATTTGTGCGGTGCGCGAATTACGGCGACGTCGCGAACGATCCCGCACGCCCCTACTTGGGTCGGTTAAGGCCCTTCCACCTTCACGCCCGCCGCGGCGAGCTGGGCGAGCAGACCATCCTCGTGCAGCACATAGCTCATCGGCACGATCGCCAGCGTCACGCCCGGCTTGTCTTTCGCCGCCAACAGCGCTTTCATCCAATCGGCCTTGAACCGCGCCACCAGCTTATCGACCGGCGCCCCGCCATGCTCCAGCGCCGACAGGCATGACAGGCCAGAGGTCGTGTCGCGCGTGGCGCGCAGGGTTGCGATATCGCCATTGGCCCATTCAATCGCGCGGGCCCGCGCTGTCGGCACGCCATGCTCGGCGATCTTCAAATAGGCGTCCATGCACGGGGCATCCGCGCCAAGCGGCATCTTGTTCAAAGCGCCAATCATGTCGCGCGTTGGCGGGGCGAACACATTGGTTGGCCGGATCTTGCGCTTCTTCAGCATGGCGAGCGTCACCGCCCGGGCATCGACATCATTGCCCAGGCCCGCCCGTTCAAAGGCGCGCCCGGCCAGCATGGTTCCGGCGACATAGGGGCGCCAAAGCGTCCGGCGCCAGGTTGAGCGCCTGGCGCTGCGCGACCAGCCGATCGCGGGTTGCGGCGTCCAGCTGGTCAGACAACCTAGCGCCGTCAGGATTGCGCACAGCATCGCGCCGCGTCAGCACATCGCTGAGCCCGATGCGAACGGCGTTTTCTCCGACCAGAACCTGATCGGTGCGTTTAACCACCAGATCAAGCCGGGTGGTGTTCCAGGTGAAGCGCTTGGGCAGCGGCTGCACGGAGCCAAGACACGGCGCCAAGAATATAGACTTCGCCCTGGGCGCCATCGAAATGCCAAAGCTGCGGGCCTTCGCGCGCGCCAACCACCAGAACTTTTTGACTGGCCGCCGGCGCCTGCGCGCCCGCGAGCGGCGCGGCCATCGCCATCATCAAGGCGAAAATCCAAAACCGCATCTTTCCCCGCGCAAACAAAGCGGCTTTGGAGCTTACGGCTGTGGCGGAAACATGGAGCCGCGCCCTTGTCTCGGGCCGCCGGCGCTGATTGAGTCTGGCTTTGGAGGCGCTGCGATGACCCACATACTTGGCATTGGCGGGGTGTTTCTCAAGACGCCGGACCCTGTCGCCTGGGCCGCGTGGTATAAGCGCGTGCTCGATGTGGATATGAACGAATGAGGCAATTGCCGCGGCGCCATGTTTCCGGCGGAGGCCTTTGCCGCCAAGCCCGGCGCCGGGGGCGTATACAGCGGGTTTGGCCCGAACACGGATCATTTCGCGCCGTCGGCCGCGCCGTTCATGGTCAATCTCGTGGTCGCTGATCTTGATGCCGCGCTGGCGCAAGCGGCGCGCGAAGGCGTGACGCCGATCGGGCCGGTGGTTGACGACGACTTTGGCCGCTTCGCCCATCTCCTCGACCCCGCCGGCGTGAAGCTGGAGCTGCGGGAGCCGAAGGCGGGTTAGGCCATTTTCAAAGCACATCCGTCCTTTGAAAATGGTCCCCGTTCTTGAGTTTTGACCGCATTCGGACGGAAAACCGCACACACTTTTCCTGAATGCGGTCAAGCGCCTCACCCTACCGCCGGCAGCTCCACAATGAGCCGCGCGCCAAGGCGCTGATCAGGTTCAAGGCCGGCAATGTTTTCGGCCCAGATTTGGCCTTTATGGCTTTCCACGATCTGGCGCGCGATCGACAGGCCAAGGCCGGAATTGGAGCCGAAGGCCGCGCCCTGCGGGCGATCGGTGTAGAAGCGCGTGAAAATGTTCTCCAAATGCTCAGGCCGGATGCCAGGCCCCTGATCGGTGACTTCGGCGCGCACGACTTTGCCTTCGCGGCGGCGCTCCACGAGGACGCTGACGGTGACCACGCCGCCGGCGGGCGAAAAGCTCCTGGCGTTGTCGATCAGGTTGCGAAACACTTGGCCGAGCGGCCCGTCCTGGCCCATCACGATCGCATCGGTGGGCGCTGGCGCCTTGAACATCACCGCAGCCTCCGCCTCGCGCCGGGTCATGGCGTAGGTCTCGGTGATGTCGGCGAGCAGCCGACCAAGATCAATCGGCGCGACCCCGCCACGGGCGGTTTCAGCTTCCAGAAATGACGCTCGCGCGATATCGGTGATCATCCGATCCAATCGGCGCACATCGGCCTGGATGACGCTGAGCAGTTTCTTGCGCGGCTCCTCGTCGCGAACATTGGCGATGGTTTCCACCGCCGAACGGATCGAGGTCAGCGGGTTCTTGATCTCGTGCATCACGTCAGCGGCGAAGCGCTCATTGCCGTCGATGCGGTCAGCCAGCGCGCCGGTCATTCGTTCCAAAGATTGCGCCAGTTCGCCGATTTCGTCATTGCGTTTGCGCTCTGTGGGCAAGGACAGGCGCGTGGCGCCGGAACGGCGCAACGAATCCGCCGCCGCGGCAAGCCGGCGCAGAGGCGCAGCAATCGTCAGCGCCAGGAGCGCCGAAGTGGCCAGCGCCACGAGCAGAGCGGCGATGAAGAACGGGATCATCGCGGCGCGTTCGCGCCACAGGATCGCCTCTACGTCTCCGGCCTCCAGCGTCAGCACGCCGACCACCGCCTGCACGCGCTGAATTGGCAAGGACACGCTGACCACGCGCTCACTATTCTCGCCGCGGCGCTGGCCGGCGACCCGCTCGCCCGCTGCGGCGCGCTGGTGCTCATCCACGCGGTTGAAATCCGGCCGCCAGAAGGCAAGGCCTGCGCTTTCAGCGGCCTGGCCGAGGCGCTCGGCCAGGGGCGGCTGATCCTGGCGGGCGGCGATATCGGGCAGTTCGCGCTCTATGATGCGGTCGCTCAGCACGCTGGAATCGGCCACCAGATCGCCATCGATCGTGTAGATGCGCACGCGCGTGGCGGTTGGCAGCAAGAGCCGTTGCAGCACGGCGCGGGCGCGCTGATCGAGCAGTTGCGGCTCCGGATCGCCAACGGTGGCGGTTTCGGCCAACACATTGCTGACCACCTCGCCCTGAATCATAAGACTATCGATCTTGGCCTGGATTAGCTGGGCGCGCATCTCCGTAAGCAGCAGCGCCCCGGCGACCAGGATCGCCAGGCCGGCAAAATTGCCCAGGAAGATCAGCCGGCCAATGCGCGAGCGCAACCAGCGCGGCGGCCGCAGCTGGCGCAGCTGAGGCAGACTAGATTTCGTTATAGCGGTACCCGACGCCATAGAGGGTTTCGATGGCGTCAAACTCGCCGTCGACTTCGCGGAACTTCTTGCGGAGCCGCTTAATGTGGCTGTCGATGGTGCGGTCGTCGACATAGACTTGGTCATCGTAGGCGGCGTCCATCAACTGGTCGCGGCTTTTGACATAGCCGGGGCGTTGGGCCAACGCCTGCAGGATGAGGAACTCGGTCACGGTCAGCCGGACCGGCTCACCTTTCCAGGCGCAGGCATGGCGGTTAGGGTCCAGCACCAGCTCACCGCGGACGATCGACTTGCGGTCATTGGTTTCGCCAACACCCGCCGCCCCGCCGCGCGCGCGCCGCAGCAGCGCCTTCACCCGTTCGTTCAAAAGCCGCTGGGAAAACGGCTTTTTGATGTAATCGTCGGCGCCGACGCTGAGCCCGATGGCCTCATCGGTCTCGTCGTCCTTGGAGGTCAAGAAAATCACCGGCAGGTTGGAGCTTTGCCGCAACCGGCGCAACACCTCGATGCCGTCCATGCGCGGCATTTTGATATCGAGGATCGCCACATCCGGCGGGGTTTCGGCGAAGGCGGCCAGGGCGACCGTGCCGTCGCTGAAAGTTTTGACGGTGTAGCCTTCCTGCTCGAAGAAAATCTTCAACGAAGCCAAAATGTTTTCGTCGTCATCGACGAGTGCGATCGTGGGCATGTGGCGCGCGCGCCCCTTTTTGGAAGCCAGCGGGTAATAACCCGTCAATGATCTATAAGGCGGCTCAAGCCGGGGGGGAAGTGGGCGCGGGCGGCTTGCTTGGCCAGGGGGGGCAGCGCCGCCGAAGGCCAGCAGCCGGTAGGTTTCGGCATATAGCCCAATCAACCTGCGCCCATCATCTGGTTTTCCCCTTACCGCGCGGACAAGACATAAATAAACGCGTCGAGGCTGCCCGTGTCGGTATAGACTTCCACGGGGACACGACTGTAGTCTTCACCCTCAAAGGTGTCCAGGCGCGGCCAATGGGCCGGTAAGTCGTCTGACGCAAGAACGTCCACTTCGACCAAGTCGCCCTCGGGATGGAGGATGAGGCCAGGGAAGCCCTGTCCCGCGCCCCACACTTTATCAACCAACGCCCCGCGCACCCATCCCGTCGACCAAGTTCCAGCCATCATAGAGAGGTGATGATGATTGGGCCGCCCAGGCCCCAAAGTGCCATAAGTCGCCAAGCGTGTTATCGCTTTCATCACCCCGGTCTCCCCTCTTGATCGTGGTCGAGATGACGGCGCTTGCGTCCGCGGACAAGCAACATTTGAATTTGCAAGCGATCAAGTCTCATCGAAAACCTCGATTTCATCTTGACCCGGAAGCGGTAAATATTACGCTCAGCATTCAGACGAAATTCGGAGGACGGGGCAATGGTGCAGCTGGTGGTCAATGGGGCGGCGCAGACGCTGGATGTTGAGCTGGAGATGCCGCTCCTGTGGGCGTTGCGCGATGTGCTCAACCTCACCGGAACCAAATATGCCTGCGGCGTTGCAGCGTGCGGGGCCTGCACGGTGCTGGTCGATGGCGCGCCGGTGCGGGCCTGCTCCACCCCGGTGTCGAGCCTGAAGGACGGGGCCAGCATCACCACCATTGAGGGCCTCAAACAGAACGGCGCGCTCAGCAAAGTGCAGGACGCCTGGGTGCAACACCAGGTTCCGCAATGCGGCTATTGCCAGTCCGGCCAGATCATGGCCGCGACCGCACTGCTGGCTGAAAAGCCGCAACCGACCGACGCCGACATTGACGCCGCAATGACCAATATCTGCCGCTGCGGCTCTTATCCGCGCATCCGCGCGGCTATTCTTGACGCGGCCAAGGCTTAAAGGGGGGCGACGATGAGCGAACCGAAATCCGAAAAGGGCCCGTCGCGCCGCCTGCTGCTAATCGGCGGGATCGCCGTCGGCGGCGGCTTGGCGCTTGGCTTTGGCGCGATGCCCTGGTCGCGCGAGGAAGAACAGCGGGCGCTTTTGGCGCGCGACGGCGCCACCCCAATCAATGGCGCGCTGCGCATTGGCGCCGATGACAGCGTCACCGTGATCTATCCCCACGGCGATATGGGCGTCGGTAACGGCACGGCCTTGGCGCAAATGCTCGCCGAAGAGCTCGACGCCGATTGGGCCCAGGTGCGCATTGAGCGCGCGCCGGCCGAGCTTGCCTTTGCCAATTGGCAATTGGGCCTTGCCTTTTTGCGCGGCGACGCGAGCATTCCCGGCTTCCTCGTGGGCACGGCGCAATTCGCCACCCGCAAGCTCGCTGAGCAGATGCGTCTGCAAATCACCGGCGGGTCCACCGCGATCAAGTTCACCGGCCAAGAAGCGATGCGCCCGGCGGGCGCGGCCGCGCGCGAGATGCTGGTGAAAGCCGCCGCCGCCGCCTGGGGCGTGCCGGCCGCTGAGATCAAAGTCGCCAAGGGCCGCATCAGTCACGCCAGCGGCAAAAACAGTGGCTTTGGCGCATTTGCAGAAGCGGCCAGCAAGATCAAACCCAACGCCCAACCAGTCTTGAAAGACGCCGCGGCCTTCACGCTGATCGGCCAACCGAAACAACGCCTCGACATCCCCGCCAAGGTTGACGGCACGGCGATCTATGCGGGTGATGTGCGCCTGCCCGGCATGGTGTTTGCCGCGGTGCGCTTGAGCCCGGTTCCGGGCGGGACGCTGGAGAGTGTTGATCCTGTGCCGGCCAAGGGCATGCGCGGGGTGGTGGACGTGATCCAGCTCAGCAATGGTGTGGCTGTGCTGGCGGACAATTTCTGGCGCGCCAAGCAGGCGGTCGCGGCGCTGGAGCCGAAATGGGCGCCGGGTAAGAACGCCACGATGTCGAGCGCGGCAATCCTCGATGCGATGAAAAAGGCAGTCGAAGGCGAAAACCTGCAAAAGGATTTCGCCGTCGGCGATCCGGCCAAGATTTTGCCAAGCGCCGCGAAGGTCGTGGAAGCCCGCTACAGCGCGCCCTTCCTGTCACATGCGCAGATGGAGCCGGTCGGCTGCGTTGCCCATTTCAAGGACGGCAAGCTCACCATTCATGGCGGCTTCCAAGACGGCCTCGGCGCCAAATTCCAGGCGGTCAAAACCGCCAAGTTGAAGCCGGAAGACGTCACCATCGTGCACACCGAAATGGGCGGCGCGTTTGGCCGGCGCGGCAAAGCCGAATGCCTCAATTACTTGGACACAGCCGTGGCCATCGCGCTGCGGACCGACAAACCAGTGAACCTGCAATTCACCCGCGAAGAGGATATGCAGCAGGGCTTTTACCGCAACGCCTCGGCCGCTTTCTTGCGCGCGGGCCTGGATGCAGACGGCAAGCCCATCGCCTTCCTCAATCACTATGCTGAAAAGCACGATCCGCCGGACGCCAGTGAAATCCCTTACGCTATTCCGGCCAAGGCGGCGATGTACGTCAACAACCTTAACCCCGCCCCCTGGGGACCGTGGCGCAGCGTCGACCATTCGGTGCAAGGCTTCTTCAAGGAAGGCTTCATCGACGAGGTTGCCCACGCCGCCGGCAAAGACCCGTTTGAGTTCCGCCGCGGGCTGCTGAAAGACGAACCGCGCTTCCTCAAGGCGCTGGAAACCGCCGCCGACATGGCGAAGTGGAGCGAGAAGCGCCCGGCCGGAACGGGTCTTGGCATCGCGATTGTGCGCAGCTTCGACACGATCGTAGCGCAGGTTGCGGAAGTGACCGTGAGCCCGGATGGCGCGCTGAAAGTGAACCATGTCTGGGTCGCGGCCGATCCGGGCCGGGTGGTCAATCCCAACGGCTTTGCCCAGCAGATGGAAAGCGGCGTGATCTATGGCCTGGCGGCTGCGCTGGGCGAAGAAATCACGTTTGAAAACGGCGCGGTGCAGCAAGCCAATTTCACCGATTATCCGGTGACTTTGATGGCTGAAATGCCGCGGATTCACGTCCAGACCATCACGAGTGAGGCCAAACTCGGCGGCGCCGGCGAACCCGGAACCCCGCCGATTGCCGCCGCGGTGGCCAACGCGATCTTTGCCGCAACCGGCCAACGCATCCGCAACATGCCGTTCAGCAAATCGCAATTGGTCGGCCCGGCGCGGCCGGCCTGAGGCGGCGCAGGTCTTAATCGGGTCGGTCGGCAGCGCCGCAGCGGCCGCGCTTGGCTGTTGCCAGGGGGCGGTTGGCGCGGATAAGCGCTCACCTAATTGAACATCGCGCCGTTCGCCTTGTCGGGCAAACACATTCGGCGCATAAGGGCCGCCTCGAACATGGGAGCGCGCGATGAAGATTTTTGACGACCTGATGGCCCGTTTGTCCGGCAAGAAGAAGCCGGCGCCGTCCACCGCCACGCCGACCTCCGCCACCATTGCCCCTGCGGCTACGCCGAAGATCGAATCGGCCGGGCCCGCGCCGCTCGCGGATGTCGATGTGGAAGAAATCCTGTCCGCCAGAACTCTTTTTCGTGATCTCGCCTGATCCGAAAAATCGCTTGAAAAACCGGGCGTTTGGCTTCGAAGCTGGATCAGCCCGGATCAGAGTGTTTCACCAAAAGTGGGGTATAATCCGGGACTCGATACCCCAGGGTTGCAAATTATACCCCAATGCCCCTCTCGGACGCCCGCCTAAGAGCCGCAAAACCAAGGGAAAAATCCTACAAGTTGCACGACTTTGGGGGCCTGTTTTGCCTGATTTCGCCGACCGGCGGGAAGTACTGGCGATACCGGTTCACCTACCGTGGCAAGGAGAAGGTTTTGGCCCTCGGGGAGTACCCCCGGATCGGCATCGCCGACGCCCGCCTGCGGCGTGACGAGGCCAAAACCCTCCTCGAGGAAGGTCGCGACCCGGCTGCAGAGCGGCGGGCGGCCAAAGAGGAGGAGCGCATCCGCGCCCTCACCTTCGAGACCGTTGCCCGGGACTGGTTCGAGACGCGCCGGCACGAGTGGACGGAGAAGTACGCCGCCCAGGTGATCGTGCGGCTCGAGGTCGACATGTTCCCGAAGATAGGGGAGATGCCGATCGCCGAGATCACGCCGCCGGTGGTGCTAGCCGCGCTGCGCAAGGTCGAGGCGCGCGGTGTGCTCGAGACGACCCGGCGCCTGAAGCAATATGTGTCCGCGATCTTCCGGTACGCGATCGCCTGCGGTTACTGCCTTCACGATCCGGCCGCGCCGCTCGCTGGCGCGCTTCGCCCCCCGCCCCGGCCTGTTCATCACAAGCGGATCCAGCGTGACGAGGTCGGAACGCTTCTGCGCAAGATCGAGACGTATGACGGCGAGCCGGAAACGCGCATCGCGCTGCAGCTCGCCTTGCTGACGGCGGTGCGCACGTCCGAACTGCGCGGGGCCTGGTGGTCCGAGTTCGAAGCTCTGGATCAACCTGGATCAGCGCTGTGGCGCATCCCCGCCGAGCGCATGAAGATGCGCCAGCCCCATCTCGTGCCCCTCTCAACGCAGGCCCTGACGGCGCTCAAGAAGCTTGCGCCACTGACGCGGAAGTCCGGACGGTTGTTTCCGGGCAAAGGCCCGGAGGGCGTCATGTCCAACAACACGATGCTCTTCGCTCTCTATCGGCTGGGCTATCGCGGCCGGACGACGACGCACGGGTTCCGGGGCTTGTTCTCGACCGAGGCCAACGAGCGCGGCTTCAACGCCGACTGGATCGAGCGCCAGCTCGCGCACGACGAGCGCGACGACGTGCGCGGCGCCTACAACGCGGCCCAGTACCTGCCCCAGCGCCGGGAGATGATGCAGTGGTGGGGCGACGAGTTGGAAAGGCTGCAGGCGGCAGCGCCGCCGGCGCAGATGTCAGGTCCGTGAGGCCATCAGCAGGTAGCGGACCTGTTCGCGTGTGAGCCGACGCACGTGGCCCTCGTCGAGAACGCGGCAGCCGATGAAGCGCACGCCTGGGATCAGGCCCGAGCGCTGCCGGCGGATCACGGTCGCGCGGGAGATGCTGAAATAGGTCGCGATGTTCCCCGGCGTGCAAATTTGACCCCTTCGTTGGGGTGATCGGCGTCGAAAAATGACCCCTCATCCTTTTCTGTTAGGCGCGATCGCTGGGCGTGAGAGCAGCGATCGGGATCAGGATGCACGGCGTGGACAAGCGGGTCGAAGTGCGTGCGGCGCACGCTGCCGGTAAGAAGATTAAACAGATCGTAAAGGAGCTTGAGGTGTCGCGCGGCTTTGCGCGCAGCGTCATTCGCGCGGAGACGGCGGATGCGACTTATGCGAAACGCCAGCGCCAGCCGATGCCGAAAATGGCAGAATTCGCAGCGCGGCTGGAGGCGATGCTGGAAGCAGATGCGGCGCGGCCGAAGAAAGACCGATTGAGGCTGACGCGCATCTTCGATCTGCTGCAACGTGAGGGCTATTCGGGCGGCTATGACGCAGTACGTCGCTTCGCGCTGAAATGGCAGTCGCAGACCAAGCCGACGCCGCCG
>JBEIHY010000068.1:0-18014 GCA_040381035.1 Hyphomonadaceae bacterium | reverse complement strand
GTTTGGCGAAGTCTACAGCGGCAAAGCTCCGCAATCAGTGGACGCCAGTCAAACATTGTTTGATTTTCAATGACGTAGAAAGTGCAGCTTTATGGCGCATGCCCGTTGGGCCACGTGAAGCTGGAGACGACGGCGATCTATACGCGCGTCTCGACCAGGATCATCGACGCCGTCGTCAGCCCGTTCGACAAGCTCGATTTCTCCGACGTCGGAAAGCCAAGCGCCAAGCCGCCCGCCTGATCAGGCGCAGTCTTCCGTGTCGCGACATAAGCTCGAGGTTGCGGACATCTTCTGCACCTCGGGCCCCGCTTTTCGATCGGCTGAGGCCGGGCATTTAAGCCTTGGCCAATTGCGCGTGATGAGCGCGATCGAGCGCTGCCGCACGGCGGCGCTCGGCGGGCATGTCACCCGGTGCGAAGGCTGCGATCGGGCAGAGATTTCCTACAATTCCTGCCGCAACCGGCATTGCCCGAAATGCCAGGCGGCCGCGGCTTATGAGTGGCTGGAGGCGCGCCGGGCCGAGCTTCTGCCCGCGCCATACTATCACGACGTCTTCACCCTGCCGGCGCCAGTCGCGGCGATCGCCTACACCAACAAGGCCGCGATCTATGATGCGCTGTTTAAGGCCGCGTCCGAGGCGCTGATCAAAATCGCCGCCGATCAAAAACATCTCGGCGCCAAGATCGGCGTCACGATGGTCCTCCACACCTGGGGATCGGCGCTGACGCATCATCCGCATGCGCATTGCATCGTGCCCGGCGGCGGCATCGCCCTTGACGGATCGCGATGGATCCCATGCCGGCGCGGATTCTTTCTGCCCGTACGGGTGCTGTCGCGGCTCTTCCGCAGGCTGATGATCGAGCGGTTGCGCGCTCTGCATGCCGCCGACGCGCTGCGCTTCTTCGGCGACCATGCCGATCTATCCGACGCATCGGCCTTCAACGCGTTTCTGAAGCCCTGCGCAAAAACGGAATGGGTGGTCTATGCCAAACGCCCCTTTGCCGGGCCCGAGCAAGTGTTGAGCTACCTCGCGCGCTATACCCACCGCGTCGCCATCGGCAATTCGCGGCTCGTCGCCTTCGACGGCCAGCGCGGCCCTTTCACGGTCAAGGCTTAGCGCCAGGACGGCGCGGCGCGCTATGGCGCCATGACGCTCGACGCGCACGAATTCATCCGCCGCTTCGTGCTCCACGTCGTGCCCGACGGCTTTCACCGCATCCGCCATTATGGCCTCTTCGCCAACGGCCATCGCGCTGAAAACATCGCCAAAGCGCGCGCGTTGCTTGGCGTAACAAGCTCGGTTGTCGGCGACGCCGTCAGCGCCAATGAAGCTGCGCCGCCGACCAGCGCCGAAGCGCCCGAGCCAAAGCGGTGCACGGCCTGCGGCGGCCGGATGATCCTGGTCGAGATTTTTGAGCGCGGATCGACGCCGCGTACATGGCGCTGCCGCGAGGCGCCTCAACCGGCGGACACATCGTGACAGCCATCGCCCGCGCCATGAGCACGTCCCGAAAGAAACGCACCTGCCCGGCGGGAAAAGCGCGGCTGCGTCGAAAGACCGCCGCGACGCAAGACTTCGCCGAATTACCGCCGTCTGGAGCCACGATCCGGGCGAAGATGCGCACTGGAGCTAACGCCGGCGCCAGCCAAGCGACGACCGCGCCCGCCGCGAACCTTTCCCGGGACCGCCACGCCGAGCCGCAATCCCCATAGACGCGCTCGCCGCCCCGCGGGTCAGCCACTGAGCTTTCTTGGAAGCCGCCCCCCGCAACGGCGCAACAGCGCCGTCGGGGGACGCCGCCCAAGAAACCTGAACAAAGAACAAAAAAACCGACGCTTCGCTTTTCTCAATCGGCTGCCGTTAGCAATGCTCGATTGGCGGACTCGCCTTGATGGCGTTGGACACAACTGCCCTGCGGCTATTGCCGCCGAGTTGGGACCGGTGTCGGTGAGCGAACAAAGTCCCTGACTGATCGTTTTGGTTTAGCCAACGCTAAAAACGTCACTCGGCGGTGTTTGACCGGCCGATCAGAATGGGAATGGCGGATGCGACCATGATGACCGCATCGATCGCCTTCGCTTCGTCTACGCCGCGGGCGCGCGACGCGTCGAGCGTCGAAATGAGGCCCTCCAGCAATGAACAAACAAGCGTTGCGGCGCGGTTTGTTTTTTTTGGTGAAAGACCGGGGAACTCCGCGGCGATCATGTCGTGCAAGATCGACAGATACGCTTGCATGAAGGTCTCGGTCGCCAGCTTTGCCGCCGGATCGTGAAAGGCCCGCGCTTGGATCATCGCCAAAACGCCGCTCTCCCCGATGCGGCGCGTTTCTAGCGCCATGAACCGGATCGCAGCGCTATAGCGGGGCGTTTTGGTATTTGCCGCAGCGATTACCGCCAGTCGCGCGCGATACTCGGTGATGGTGCGTGCGACGAAGGCCTCAAGAAGCGCCGCCTTGCTTGCATAATGATATTGCAGCGCGGCAAGTGAGATCCCGAGCCGCTTTGCCACGTCGCGCATCGAGACGTCATCAAGCCCTTTCTCAAGCGCGAGCTCCTCTAGACACGCCAACGCAAGAACCGCCGTGTCTGCTCTGGGCCTTTGCTGATCGCCGCTCACTGCGCCCCCCCTCCCAACAACCGGCCCAGATGAGCAGGAACGATTGATACGCACCTGTCAGTTGACAGGCAAGGCTCTGGGCGTCACTTGTCACATGACAGGTAGCTTAGTGCGATAGAGGAAGCCGATGACAGGTTCGGCCTTGACCCCAGGATTTCCGCTTGTCGATCCGCAGGCGATTGGCAACGGGTCCATCAAGGACGGACCGATGGTAGACGCGATCATTATCGGCGCAGGCCTTGCAGGGTTGGCGGCGGCGCGCCGCCTTAAGCGAAATGGCGCTTCGGTCAGGGTCCTTGAGGCGCGCGATCGGGTTGGCGGGCGTGTTCAGTCTGAGCGCCTTGCCAGTGGACATGTCATCGATTTGGGCGCCCAGTTGATCGGCGATGCCCAGACCCGCATATCCGCCCTCGTTGACGAGGTTGGGCTGACGCGCGTTGCGCGCAACCAAACGGGAGATACGGTTCACATTCTGTCGCCGGGTGCAGAGCCCGTGCTTGCCCGCGGCGGCAGTCTGCCGCTCTCTTTGATCGGGCAGTTGGACGCGCTGCAGGCCCTCTGGGACCTTGATGGGCGCCTAAAGTCCTTTCGTGCAGACATCGATCATCTCGACGCGATGACTGCGTCCCATTTCATCTCGGACACGACGTTCACCCGCGCACCCGCGGCCTTCCTGGCCGGCTTTGTTGAGGGCGAATTATGCGCCCCGCTCAACGACGTCTCCGCTTATGAACTATTGGACCAGAGCGCCTCGGTTGGTGGCTTTGACGGTGAGCGCGGCTCCGCCGATTGGTATCTTGCGGAGGGCATGGCGCCGATCGCTGACCACCTCGCAAGCGTCCTCGGCGCCGACCTGATCCTAAACGCTGCGGTTACAGAGATAGAACGGCAAGACGAGTGGATCAGCGTTAGCGCCGGCACTGGGACCTATCGCGCCCGCAACCTTGTGGTCGCCGTCCCGCCACAGCTGTACGAGAAACTCGGCCTCTTTCCATTATTGCCAGCTGATCGCCGCGGCGTCGTCGCCAATTACAGGCGCGGTGAGGTGATCAAAACCATTCTGGTCTTTGAGCGCCCTTGGTGGCGGGACCGCGGCCTTTCCGGTGATATTCTCAGCCCCGGCGTGGTTTTCAATGCGGCTCTTGACGGATCGCCTGCGGATGGCGGTCTCGGCATCCTCATCCTATTCGCCACGGCCGCGACCGCACAGCGGCTCAGCCAAACGCGGGCAGAGTCTGACCGGATATCAAAGGCCATCGACTGGCTGAGTTCGTTGAGCGGCTGGCCCGTACCACGTCCAATCGCCGCGCGCTCGATCGACTGGAACGCCGACGCGTGGTCGCTTGGCGGTTACGCCAGCCGCCGGCCAATTGGCGGCTGGTCGGTGGCGCCCGACCTCTATGCCTCATCGCAGCGACTTCACTTTGCAGGATCAGAAACGGCGACCGAGTGGCGATCCTTCATGGAAGGCGCGCTTCAATCCGCCGAGCGCGCCGCTGATGCGGTGCTGCGCGACCTTTCGGCGCGGTGACGTCGCTGAGACCTGTCGATCAGACGGCCATCGTCAACATGATAAATAAGCCGAGTTCAAACTGATTTCCAGGCGCATGTTGGCTTTCCACGGGAACCCGTTCGCATTCAACGGCCTCACTGAAGCAGCCCATCAATCGTGCCGGATAGGCTTCCGCTCTTGGCATAGGTTAACCACTCCCTCGCGGCCTATGGATCGGGGGCGTTCCTCACCGGTTCAGGCAGACAAATAAGGATATCAAAGCAGCCGCTGACGATTCCGCTGTCGGCCGGGCATGTTTGGCTCACCCCGAACAGTCGAGGAAGCGGCGTGTCCGTGTCGACTTTGGCCGTACTGCTGAAGATCGGCCCGATAGCGTACCCTGCCCTACCTTGCTTCAGGGCTGTTGACACAGGTGATGATATGTTGTGTATCAGCAATGTTTCGTCGAAAAAATGGCCTATCAAATGGGTACGTACAACAGACTCTCAGTGTTTCGCGCGGAGCAGGGCATGAGCCGCAAAGAGTTGGCCGAGGCCGTTGGGGTGAACCCGCAGACCATCGGTTACCTCGAACGTGGTGACTACGCCCCGTCGGTCGAACTCGCACTGAAGATCGCCGCAGTATTCTCGGCCCCGGTCGAAGCGCTGTTTTCGCTCGAGCCGTTTCCGCCCCTGGTGCGCACCGTCACTAAGCAAGGAGACTCGTAGTGTTCATCCGTTCTGCAAAGCGCCCCTTCGGGCATTCTTTGTCGCCTGCAACTGCGCGCGGACTCGTAATAGCGCTATATGCGCTTTATCCGCTCGGCTGTGTAATGCAGCTCATCGCCGACGAGACTACGTCGGGCGTCGCGCTGCGGATTGCGGGCCCTTGCCTAGTCGTGGCGGCGTTTGCAGCGTTCGCCGTGCTTGCGGTATCGAGTCTGCAGCGTCAGACGCAAGAGCCGGAAACCCTGCTCGATGAGCGCGAATTGGCCGACCGCAATCGTGCGGCGTATCAAGCCCATTCCGTTTTCGCTGGCATTGTGCTGCTCTGCTTGATCTATCTGATGCTGCGGCACGATCTGTCCGACAACCGCAACCTCAACCTTTGGGCGCCAACGACGGGCGAACATTGGAACGCAATTTTCTGGGGCTCCGCGATGCTGGCGATGACATTACCTGCTGCGTTCCTCGCGTTCAGAAAATTCCGCCCGGATGACGAAATGGGGGCGTGACCGTTCCGAGCGATGACCTCACCGGTTCGGCGGGCTCAGCCTACTGCGTTTGAATGTCTGGAGTCAGGCGCGGCCGGCACCCGCCGCTGAACTCACAAGTCGGGGGCATTTTCCACCGGTTCTCCTTACGGCCTCTGGCAGTGGAGCACGGATATCGTGGCGAAGATCATGGAACTTTTCAGGTCGTCCTAGTCGGGTAGGCGCCGGTAACCGTTTGCAGATGAAGGGCCGAAAGCAAGTATCGCTTGACCGCGTTCGATATCATGATATCGATCGGTGTTTGGAGGTTGTTGTGGCCGAAATCTTGATTCGAAAGGTCGATGAAACGACCAAACAGCTGCTGCGTCTCCGGGCTGAGCGACGCGGCAAGAGCCTTGAAGCCGACCTCCGCGATACGCTCGACAGGCTGGCCCGCGAAGAGGCGGAGTCACCAGACGATGCCGAACCCTTCGGCGACTGGCTGGTCACTATCTCGCGGCCAGGGTTGGATCTCGACGATGCATTGGATGCACTCCGGTCTGCGCCCGTGCGATTGGCGCCATTGGAATGATCCTGCTCGACACGAACGTGATCTCGGAGGCGCTCAGGCCGGCGCCTTCGCCAACCGTCGTGAGCTGGTTGAATGCGAACCACGTCAATGCGGCGATTTCGAGCATCACGATCTTTGAGCTTGAGGCAGGCGTGGGGATGCTCGACGCCGGCAGGCGAAAAGACGCGCTGGCAAACGCGATTGCACGGATGGTCCGGCGCTTCGGCAGTCGGGTCTACGCGTTTGACGCGGCCGCCGCCCAGGCCGCAGCCCGATTACTTGTCCAGGCGAGAAACCAGGGACTGGGCCTTCACCAGATACCCAACAAACTGGCTGATCTTCAAATCGCCGGTGTTGCTCACGCCTACGGGCTTGAGTTGGCGACGCGCAACGTTGGCGATTTCGCCGGACTTGGGATCGCTCTCATCGATCCGTGGGTAGCTTGATGCGGGTGCGAGCGCGTTCTACGTCATTGCGGCTCGGTCCCGACTATCGTCATCGGCGCCTCCTTTCGGGCGCGGGAGCCAACGGGAGCGCCTTACCTCAATGTTGAGAATGCGTCGGCATTCGGATCGGCCGGCGCCAATGTCATCTTTGGGCGAGACCCCTCCGGTTCGCCTGGTGGCCGCCTCTCCGCTCAGATGTCTGCTTCCAGTCTGCGCTGGCGGCAGCCGCTGAATCCACGGGTCGGGGCAGGAGAAGGCATTTGTCTTGCCCACGAGTTCGCCACGCGCAGATATCCAGATCGCGCCTCATGCATCGTCGCCCGTTTCAAGGCCCTGCTTTTGCTGGCGTTATGCCAGCATCACACAGCCGTGAGCCCCCGCGTCCCTAGGCGCTAAACTGGGCGAGAGTCGCAGACGCTTCTGATACCCCCAGCGGCGAACGCAACAAGCCGCGGCTGGATGGCGGCAATATCAGTGGAGCGGCACTGGCCTTCCGAGAGCCGGTCGATGCGGTCAGTCTCCGACAGCGTGAGCAACAGGGCCCCGGAAAGGAAGTGATACGCCCAGAAGAGCTCTACTTCTGGACAGCCCGGCAGCGCTTGACGGATAAGGTCGATCAGCCGACGAATGACGGGATCGAATGAGCGGGTCATCACCTCGCCGCCCCAATCTTGCTTGTTGCCGACCTGAGCCACGAGACTGAGATAATTGCGCCAGCCGGGCTCGCCCAAAGCGAGCTTCGACAACACAGGCGCGAGGAACGCTGCAATCGCGCCTTCAACGGTCACACTGGCGCCGCTGGCGCGCGCATAGGCATCGAAAGCGGCCATACGCTCTGCGTTCAAGATCTCAGCACGGCGCGAGAATACGGCGTCGAACAAGCGGCGTTTGGTGTTGAAATAGTAATGGATCATGCTGGCCGTCGCGCCCGCTGCTTGGGCGACAGCGCGGGTTGAAACCGCCTCATAGCCGAGCTTGGCGAACTGCTCCTCCGCCGCATCGAGAATGCGCTCGCGCAAAGCGCCATCCGCCTCCAGACGCCGCGGCCGGCCGGGGCCTGTCTTTGTTTCCGGGCCGGCGGCCGTCTGCGGTGGGGGGCTAGGGTGTGGCAAACGGGTGACTCGAGGAATCCAACACTCAGGATTGGGGTACTCGACGCTTTATGGCGATTGACAGCGGCCAAGGCCAGTGCGAGCCACCGAATGGTAATTAATTGTTCGATGAATTAATTATGCGGGAGGAAGTAATGCGCAAGAATGTGACCTGGATTGCCGTCCTGTTAGCGAGCGCGGGCGGGCTTGGGCTCGGCGCAGCGCCGGTAGCCGTCGCACAAGAGCGCGGCGCCAATGCCGCCGAGGACGAAGTGGTGGTGACTGCACGTCGGCGCGTTGAGACACTCCAGCAGGTGCCGATTGCAGTGTCGTCGCTTTCGGCGGAGGCGTTGGAAGCTGCAGGCGTTCAAGACATCACCGCGCTCTCGCAATCCATCCCCAGCGTCACGCTCGAAAACTCCCGGGCGACCAACTCCACGCTGACCGCCTTCATTCGCGGCGTTGGCCAACAGGATCCCGTCGCAGGCTTCGAACAGGGCGTCGGCATCTATCTTGATGATGTGTACCTTAACCGGCCACAGGGCGCGGTTCTCGACGTCTATGACGTGGAGCGGATCGAGGTTCTGCGCGGGCCCCAAGGCACGCTTTACGGGCGCAACACCATCGGCGGCGCCGTGAAATACGTGACGCGCCGGCTGGATGCTGACAAGCCGACGCTGCGCGCGCGCTTTGCCTATGGCAGCTATGATCAGGTCGAAACTGTGGTCTCTGGCTCAGCGCCGCTGTCTGAAACCTTCCGCGTTGGCGGCGCGCTCGCTGCGCTCACCCGCGACGGGTTCGGCCGCAATCTGACGACAGGCGCCGAAAACTACAACAAGGACGTTTTCGCGTTCCGCGGCTCAGCGGAGTGGGAGCCGTCGTCCTCGTTCCTGGTGCGCGTTTCCGGCGATTTTACCCAGGACGATTCCGCCGCCCGCCAAGGCTATCGTTTGCTGCCGACAGTGACGACAGCCCAGCGGACGCTGCTTTCAGGACGTTACGACACGACCGCCGGCATCACGAACTTCGGCCCCGTTGTCGCAAATTCGGTAGAGGCCACGGGATACCAACTCCTGGTGGATTGGACGCCTGCAGAAAATTGGACGCTGCGCTCCATCACGGCCTACCGTGAGGATGAGAGCAAGTCACCGATTGACTTCGACTCCACGGCGCTGCGCTCTTTCGACGCCCCGGTCATCTACACCAACGAGCAAACCAGCCAGGAATTCCAGGCGATCTATGAAGGCGACCGCTTGGCCTTTGTCGGCGGCGTCTACTACCTGAACGCCAATGCCTACAACGCCTTCGACGTGATCTTCACAAGCTTGACGAGCCTCACCATTGGCGACGTTGACACCCTCACCTGGGCTGCGTTCGGCGAGGCAACGTTTGACTTCAACGATCAGTGGAGCCTCACAGTCGGCGGCCGATATACCGAAGACAAGCGCAAGTCGCGCGTAGTTCGCCAGACCTTCTTCAGCGTGCCGTCGCCGGCGTTTGGCGGCCCCGGCGTCATCAGCGCCGTGTCGCCTGTGCCGAGCTTCCGCGGCGTGCGAACAGATGACGCGTTTACGCCGCGCGTGATCCTCGCGTGGCAGCCCAACGACAATCTCAATCTCTACGCGTCGTACTCGCAGGGCTTTAAGGGCGGCGGCTTCGATCCGCGCGGCAACTTCGCCAACGCCGATGTTCGTCGCGGCTTCCTCCCCGAGTTCGTCGATTCCTACGAACTGGGCCTGAAGACGTCGTTGTTCGGCGGTCGCGCGCGCATCAATTCGAGCGTGTTCTTCGCCGACTACAAAGACGTGCAGATTCCGGGATCCGTGATCGTTGCCGGCCCACCGGTGTCGTTCGTCGGCACGGTGACCAATGCCGGCGCGGCTGAGATTTCCGGCGTGGAGTTCGAGGGCACGGCGAAGTTTACCGATGCGCTCTCCGGTGCGCTATCGTTCGGCTATATCAACGCGGAATACACCGAGTTCTTAGCCAGCGGCGTCAATGTCGCCAGCCAGCGCGATGTCCAGAACACCCCGGATTGGACTGGCGCGGCTAGCCTCAACTATGCGGTTCCGCTTTCGCTTGGCGCCCAGGAGGGGGTCCTCTCGTTCATGGGCTCAGGCGCCTATCGCGGCACGACACAGCAGTTCGAAGTCCCGATCCCGCTCCTCGATCA
Organism: Hyphomonadaceae bacterium; assembly: GCA_040381035.1. Classification (GTDB taxonomy): domain Bacteria; phylum Pseudomonadota; class Alphaproteobacteria; order Caulobacterales; family Aquidulcibacteraceae; genus REEB506. The sequence continues at coordinate 8,432 of JBEIHY010000068.1, read as the reverse complement.
GGAGGGGTACTGGATCTATGATGCTTCCGTTCAGTGGACTTCGATGAACGACCGCTGGCGGGTGGGGCTCTATGGCCGCAACCTAAGCGACGAGCGCTACATCACGTCGGGCTACAACTTTCCGGGCGCGGCGACCGACAATTCGGTCCTTGCGTTCTATGGCAATCCCCGCACTGTGACGGCATCCGTCGAATTGCGGTTCTAGGCTCGGCCAGGCGTGGGCGAAATGCCCACGCCTGCTCGTAGGGCGGGACCGTTCGAATGCGCGAGCCCCTTATTCCAGATATCGTGCGCCTGCACGGGAAGTGGCGCGGGTCGGCCATTGGCGTCGTAACGCCAGACGAAACGCTGAGTTGGCGCTGCTTTGCCCGGCGGGTCGATCAGGTCGCGAACGGCTTGATCGCCGCAGGGTGCGGTGGCGGCGCGCGGATCGGCGTGATCATGGCCAATGACACATCGATGCTGGAGATCATGTTTGGCGCCATGGCGGCTGGGGCGATCGTCGCGCCTCTCAACCCGACGGTCTCAGACGCAGCGCTCAACGCCATGCTATTGGACGCCGATATCAGCGTCATTGCCGCAACAGCAGATCAAGTCCACCGCATAAGCGAGACCCGCGCACGGTTGCGGCTGGTTGATGGTGACGCGCCGGGATGGACCGGCTATCGATGCTGGCGCGATGACCAGCCGGACACACACCCGCGCGTCGACCTCGCGCGCGATGCGGTGTGCAACATCATCTATTCCTCGGGCACGACTGGCCAACCGAAAGGCATCGCCCACACCCATGGCGGCCGCCTCGATTGGGCCCACGATCTCGCCCACGCCTTGCGTTTTACAAGCAGCGCACGCCTGCTGGTCGCCACCGGCCTTTATTCGAACATCACTTGGGCAGGACTCCTGCCGACGCTATTGCTCGGCGGCGCTGCCTTTATCCGCCCTTCTTACCATGCGGGCGATACGTTGCGCACGATCGCTGATGCGCACATCACGCACACATCATTGGTTCCCGTGCAGTATCAGCGCTTGCTCGATCACCCGGATTTCACCGGTACAGATCGCTCTTCGATGCAATCGATGATGTGCTGCGGCGCGCCGTTGCCGTTGCATATCAAGGAAGCGCTCTTCGGCGCGTTCGCGTGCGGCGTCACCGAGCTCTACGGAACGACCGAAGGCCTGATCACGACGCTCGCGCCAGAAGAGGCGCCGGGCCGAATGGCCTCGGTTGGCAGGCCCTTGCCGGGGGAGGATATTCGCATTCTGGCCGATGGCGACCGCGCGGCTGCGCCCGGCGAACCGGGCGAGATCGTAGCCCTGAGCCGTTTTGCCATGCATGGCTATTGGAATAACCCCGCAGCGACGGCGCAGACATTCTGGACCGATCCCGAAGGTCGGCGGTGGTTGCGCTCAGGCGACATTGGCCGGATTGACGCTGAGGGTTATTTGTACGTGACCGACCGGAAGAAAGACATGATCATCTCCGGCGGGCAGAACATCTATCCCGCGGATCTCGAAAGTGTGCTCGCCACGCATCCGGATGTGCTTGATTGTGCGGTGTTCGGCGTGCCGAGCGCGCAATGGGGCGAAACGCCCTTGGCGCTTGTTGTCTTGCGCCGCCCCGATGCGATCGGAGCCGAGACATTGCGTGACTGGGCCAACCAACGCCTCGGCCGCCAGCAACGCCTATCGGAGGTCGAGTTCCGCGATGGGCTGGCGCGCAACGCCAATGGCAAGGTGCTGAAGCGCGAACTCAGCGCGCCTTATTGGGAAAAAGCGGGAGCGCAAAAGTCATGACGACCCCCAAGAACGACACGGCCGCTTATCGCGCTTTCGTTTTGTCCATGCTTATCCTGGTCTACACAATCAATTTCATTGATCGCCAGATTATCGGTATCCTTGCCATCCCGATCCAGGAAGAGCTTGGCGTTTCCGATACAATGCTCGGCGTGATGCGGGGGGTGTCATTCGCGCTCTTCTATTCCACGCTGGGCGTTCCGATCGCCTGGCTGGCGGACCGGTCAAACCGGGTGCGGATCATTGCGATTTCGCTGGCGGTGTGGAGCCTCATGACCGCGCTTTGCGGCCTCGCCGCTAACACACTGCAATTGTTTCTTGCGCGCATGGGCGTAGGAATCGGGGAAGCAGGCGGCATCGCGCCGGCCTATTCGATCATTTCGGACTATTACCCGCCCAACAAGCGTGCGCGGGCGCTGGCGATTTACTCCTTCGGTATTCCAGTGGGCGGCGCTGTCGGCATCGTGTTCGGCGCCGTGATCGCAACCGTGCTGGATTGGCGCGCCGCGTTCATCATTGTCGGCATATTGGGCGTACTGCTTGCGCCAATCTTCTGGCTCACCATGCATGAGCCGCCGCGCGGCCGCTACGATGGCGATGGCAAACCACCAACGCCGGCGACCTTTCGTGAAGTTCTGGCCAAGCTCGCCTCAAAGCGCTCCTTCTGGACTTTATCGCTTGGCGCGGCGAGCTCCTCGATTATGGGCTATGGCTTGTTTGCTTGGCTGCCGGCGTTTCTCGTGCGCTCTTATGGCGACGCGCTGCCCGGCTACATGTCGTTCCTTCCCAATTGGATGATCCCGCCGGGCGCCGGGCCATTGCTTTATGCCGGCTACTTCTATGGACTTGTTGTGCTGGTTGGCGGCGTGGCTGGGCTCTTTCTCGGCGGCTTGCTCGCCGATCGATTGGGCCAAAAGCACCGCGCAGCTTACGCGCTCGTGCCGGCAATCGCGTTTCTTTGCGCGGCGCCGCTTTATGCGGCCGGCATTCTCTCTCCATCGCTGACTGTGATCTTCTTCGCACTCCTGGCGCCGACCGCACTTGGACTTGCTTGGATCGGCCCAGTGATCTCTGCGTTTCAGCACATCGTGCCGCCCAACATGCGCACAACCGCCACAGCCGTTTTTTTGTTGATCAACAACTTCGTTGGTCTTGCGCTCGGCGACGTGATCATCGGCGCACTTTCGGACGCTATGCGTTCGATGCACGGCGATGAATCGCTGCGCTACTCGATCCTCTGCGGGGCTGTGTTCTATCTCATCGCCGCCGCACTGTTGTTCATCTCGGCGCCACGACTGAAGCAAGATTGGGAAGAAGAAAGCGCGTGACGGCCGCGTCATTCAAGGGCTTTTCATATCCAAAGCTGCGTCGGAAGCCAGCGCCAGATGAGTAGCTGGAAGGATGCCGCCGCCCACTGCCGCGCCATCACGGGCGTCGCTGCCCAGTCCTTCAAGGTAGAAAAGCGCCATTGGACGACATCTTCCGCCGAAGCCGCCTGCGTCACTTCTGCCATTTCGCAGCTCGGATATGGACGAGCCCTTTACCGGCACAAGCGGCGCGAGCACTACTGTCAGCACAAAGGGCGGCTGGTGCTGAATTCAAAGATGGGTGCGCCATCTCAGTTCGGCTTTAGGTCTATTCGGACACTCAGCCGTACGATGTCTTCCGCCGATGGCTCAATTCTCGTCATCCAGCAATTCGCTGGCTAGCCCGCGCCCGGCTTTACGCCGGCAAGATCAGCTCCGCATTGCCGACGAAGAAAGCTTCAACCGCATCAGGCCCAAGCGGGGCGATATCCTTGCCCATTTGGCCGATCGGGTCGGAGCCGCCTTCGATGTGCGGGAAGTCGGTGGAGAAGGCGTAGATTTCCGGCATGCCGTAGCGTTCGATCTGACGTGCCGTCTTTTCCCAATAAAGCGGCGTGACGCGGATCTGATCGACAAAGATCTCACGCGGGCGGCGTTGCAGCGCTTCGCGCAAGCGACGCGAGATGTCCAACCTGCTCTCCAGAAGGTCGACAAACGGCGCCACCCACATGGCGCCCAATTCGATCACGCCAACCCGCAAGCCTGGATGCCGATCGAACACCCCGCCAAAGACCATGCTGGTGAGATAGTTCTGTGGCGACAAGTGCATCGTCGCCAGCATTTGCGGGCCAACTGGCTCGCCACTGGAAAAGGTACCCGGCCGCAGAATCGCCGTGTCTTGCCACACAGTGCTTGCGGCGAAGCCATGTTATCCGCCGATATGCAAGGTGAGCGGAACTTGCGCGTGCGCCAGCAAGGCCCAGAGCGGATCAAGTTCCGGCGCGGCGGGCGAATACCCACCGGGCGCGATGCCGTCTTGAATAAAGACCGCCCGCGCCCCGCCCTCGATCACGCGTTCGGCTTCAGCGATGGCGCCGTCAATCGTGGTTAGGTTGAGCAAAGCAGTAGGGCGTAGGCGACCGTTTCCCACTTTGGTCCAGCGCAGCACGGCGTCGTTATACTCGCGCAGCACTTTGCCGGCGCCAGGATGGTCCGACCAGGCCGGCAGCGCCAACACCATCTGCGGAAATATCAGTTGGCGCTCAATTCCCATGACATCCATGGTCGCGAGCCGGCCTTCCGGTGTGGCCGCCCCCGGCGCCGCAGAGCCCTTCTTTCGCCACGCCGTTTCAATCGAAAGCTCCGGCTCGGCGGTGTCGTCGAAGAAGGCATTCCCGATGAATTGTTTGCCAAACTGGGCTGTGGCTTCACCAAACACCGCGCCCCATTGCGAGGCGGGCACTTGCAGGTGGGCGTCAAGGTCGATGATGCGGCCATGGACGGCGTGAAGAACTGTGCTCATTGCCCAACGATGGTGGCAAAGAGTGCCGCCGTCTACCGGATGAGCCCCGTTTTAAACTGGAGCGACAAATCGTCTTCCAGAAATCCAGCTCGAGCGCGCCTGCGCATTCGTCGCCCCTCAAGTTTGGGGCCATTGACGCCCGCGCAGCTTTCACTGAGGCTGGCTTTGAAACGAGGGGGCGCGCGATGTCCAAAGACACAAACAGCCCCATCCAGGGTCAGCTGCCGGCTTGGCGGCTCGCGGCGTTTGCGGCGCCGTGCATCCCGGTCGCGGCGATGCTGATGCCAGTGACGCTTTATCTGCCGAACTATTATGCCACCGATCTCGGCGTCGGGCTCGGCGCCATCGGGTTCGCGTTTGCCGCGGTTCGCCTCGTCGATCTGTGGCTTGACCCGATGCTGGGCTTTTTGGTCGACAAAACCAATACGCGGTTTGGCCGCTATCGGCCGTGGTTGATTGCTGGACTGCCCATCGCTGTTGTCGCGTTGTGGATGCTGTTCATGGCGCAACCCGGAATTGGCGTCGGCTATATTCTGCTGTGGCTCATTGTCGGATTTGTCGGCCAATCGATGGCGTCGATGGCGCATGTGACATGGGCGGCGCGGATTGCCCCGGAATATCACCAGCGGGCGCAGATTTTCGGATGGTGGAACGCTTTCGGGATGCTCGGCATCTTGATCGTTTTGACGCTGCCGCCGCTGATGACCTATGGCTTCGGCCGCGACCACGCCGCTGGCGTCCAGGCGATCGGCTGGTTTGTTATTCTCTCAATGCCGGTTGCGATCGTTCTTGCATTATCAGCGGTCGCTGAACCGGCGTGCACGCCCAATGCCGGCCGGTCCAGCATGCGGCATTATCTTGACCTTTTGCGGCGCCCATCGGTGCTGCGGTTGCTCGTGGCAGACATCTTTGTCAATGCCGGACCGATTGTTGCTGGGACATTGTTCTTCTTCTATTTTGACGCGATTGGCGGCTACGATCGGACCGTCGCTGCGCTGTTTCTTCTGCTCTATTTTCTGGGCGCGCTCGCCGGCGTGCCGCTGTGGACAGCGCTCGGGCGTAAGCTAGGCAAGCACCGCGCTTTGGCGGTTGCCGCCATCGCCTACGCCCTATTGCAAATCTCGGCCCTGGTTGCGCCAAGCGGTCTGATCTGGAGCGCGGCCGCGATGGCGATCGCGGGCCTTCCTTTCACGGCCGGGCCAATTCTGTTGCGCGCCATGATGGGCGACCTGGCCGACGAAGAGCGTTTGATCAGCGGCGTGGACCGCAGCGGGCTGATGTTTGGCATTTTGAACGGCGCCCTCAAAATCGGAACCGCCTCGGCCGTGATTGGGGCCACCAGCGCACTCCAGCTGAACGGATTTCGCGCCGATCTGGGCGCAGAGAATTCGCCTGAAGCGCTATTTGCGCTGGCCATGGGATTTGCAGTGGCGCCGGCCGCTTTAAGTGTCCTCGGTGCGATCGTCATCGCCGGCTATAATCTCGACAAACCCGCCCACGACGCCATCCGTTTAGAGCTTGCAAAGCGCGACGCGGGGTAATCATGCTCGATCGGGCCTGAGCAAACATCCGTTGCGGGAAGTGGCTGGCGATAGCTGCGAATTGAGTTGTGCGGTTGAAATGGGCAGCGAGTGTTCCGGTTCCCACATTTGCTTCCCGAAGCGGCAAGCGCTGAGCAATTGCCGGAACCATTTGCAGGCTTACCGGCGCAACGGCGCGGAACGGCAAAATCCAGCTCGCGTAGGTGCTCGGCGATCTGCGGCCGGATCGCTCGACGACGGAAATGTCCTAAGCGCCAATTCCTTCGCGCCGGCAGCCGCCGCGGCCGTGTTGCGCCTTGCGAACGAGGCGACCGGTGACCTAATCTGAACGCGAAACAGAGAGGGGCATTGGGTTGAAGAACGGCGAAATCGGGCCCACGCTGGTCGAGACCATCTACGCCTCCACGGTCTTGTCCCGCAGTATCGACAGCATTATCGGCGATCTGGAAGAGCAAGTGCTCGATCTTCTCAAGGCGATCGCGGCAAACCCGGCAAGCTCTTTGGCGGCGCCCGAAACCGCTTTGCTGTCGCTGCCGCCGGAGGTTGAGCGCCACGTTGCTCTGGCGCAACAGATCCAGTCTGCTTTTGGCGCTGGCCTGTCGGGCCAAGCCTGGCTGGGCGAGGTGCTGGAGCGGATCGCCAGCCCCGCACTCGCGTTTGATGCGACGGGCGCGATCCTGCTGATGAATGGCGCCGCGCGCCGCGCCGGCTGGGAAGGCAAAAATCTCGCCCATCTTGGCGGCGGCGCATCGCAGGCGGACGCACTTCATCAGGCTGCTGGCGCCATCCCTGAAGCCGATGATATCTCCGCCGTGCCGATCAAGCTCAAGCCCTCCGGAAAGGCGCCGCAGGCTGCGGTGGTCAAGCGCGCCGGCGCCCGCGCGGTTGACGCTTGGAGCGGGCCGGTGTGGCTTTTGATGCTGGCTGATCTGGCGATCGATGACACGCTGGCCGCTCAGGCGCGCGCGGTCTTTGGCCTGACCGAAGCCGAAGCGCTGGTGGCGGTGCGGTTTGTTCAAGGCGTCAGCCTCGATGAGATCGCCGCCTCACGGCGCGTCTCGCTGGAAACGATCCGGGCGCAGATCAAATCCATCAAGGCTAAAACCGGCGCGCGGGATTTGCAGATCTTGATGCGGCTTCTGTGCGCCTTGGCGTATGGGATTTATGCGCCGGAGGGCAGCGCGGCGGCGGCGGGCCAACCAGCGGCGGCGGCGCCCTGGACCGACACGATGCGCCTCAGCGACGGGCGCCGGTTTGACTTTCTGCGCCAGGGCGCGGCGCGGGGCGCGCCGGTGCTGGTGTTGCATACGCTGGGCTATGGCGCCCAGTTGACGGCGGCGGCGTATCGGTATGCCGACGCAAAAGGCCTCAGCATCATTTCTCCGCTGCGCGCCGGCCACGCCTATTCAGACCCCGCCCCTGAAGGCGACGCGCAAGCGCTGTTTGATCAGGCGGCGGATGACATGGCGGCGCTCCTCGACCACCTGGGGATTATCCGCGTTCGGATCATCGGCCACGCCGCCGGCGCGGCGCTCGCCATCCGGTTTGCCAGCCGCTATCCAGAGCGTGTGGATGCGATCGTGATGGTCAGCCGCGGGCCGATTTGGCGCAACGAATGGCTCAACGAGGTTTCGCCCAATCATCGCGCTTTTGCGCTTGTTCTTCGCCATTTGCCGGGCGCCGCGCGGCTGATAATCGGCGCCATTCTTCAGCACTTCAACAAAAGCGGCCCGCGTGGCTTCCTCGTGAATGCAGCGCAGGAAAGCCCGCCGGATGTGGCCGCCCTTAATGATCCGGACGTGCTGCACCTGATCGGCCATGGGGTGACATTTGGCTTGCGCCAGGGACCGGAGGTCTATTGCCGCGAGTTCGCCCAGATGCAGCTTGACCTAACGGAGGAGGCCCGCGCGCTGGCGTGCCCATTGACGCTGGTCTATGGCGCACAAGATCGCGTCGCCCCGCCGGTCCTTGCCCGGCGCTTCGCAGAAGCCGTGCCGCAAACGCAGCTGATCGAGTTGGCCGATGCCGGGCACTACCTGTTCTACAGCCATTGGCGAGCGATGCTGGACGCTGTGGCCGACGCAGGAGGATCGCGTCCGCCCTGTGGCGACAGCGCATCACCACTAGTGGGAATAGATTGATGCATTAGGAACCCGTAATCTTTCTCCTCACTACCGCGAACGCCGGCCTTCAAGCGCGCTTGAAAGGCGCAAGAAATTCGCTCGGGTGATCGCATGGAGAAAACCGATGATGAAGCCGACTCAATTC